>NZ_NXIB02000001.1 GCF_002412335.2 Tychonema bourrellyi FEM_GT703 | reverse complement strand
CCCGCCCAGAGGTCTGAAACGCTGATTTGATGGTTGGTGGGGGGGTAGGCACGGGCGCACTACCCCTACAAAACCCTGGTTTCCCTGAGAATTAAACAGCCCTGGGGGTGAGGGGGGGTTGGGGTTGATTTGCCTACCCGCAAAATAGCTGGCAGTCGCTACAATAATATTGCCCATCAAGTAAAGGCGAGATGTAAAGTCGATCGGCGAAATTACCGCACCCACAACCGCAACACCGAGTAAAATCAATAATGGCGGATTCCAAAGTCTTTCTTGGCGCTGAATATTTCCCCAAGTTAAGCCTGCTAGCAAGGTAATTATTCCCGTTACTATCCACAATCGCCAGTAGGATTCACTGGGAAATCTGCCAACAAAAAATAGTGGCAAGTTGGCTTCTAATACCCGCCATTGAGCTTTTGTAGTTGCCCAAACGATAATTCCTTTAATAACTTGGAAACTCACAATTAGACAAGCTATTGTCAGAATGCTGTTGTACCAGGTACTAAATAGATTTTTGCGGGCCCAATTCCAAGGGGTTGGTGATTCAGTAGCTGGGGGCGGTAATATGGGGAGAGTTTCCATATAGCGTTTTTCAATCCTATATTGTGTTAACCCGCGAAGGCGGGTTTTGTTTGTGTAGACGCGATTTCCAATCGCCAAGGCTTATTGTCGCCGATTTATCCAATCTTCCCCACCAGGTAACTGACTTAAATACTCGGCTAACACTGCGGGTAAATCTTTGGCAGAATGGATATAAGTCAAATTCAATAACCTGACAGCAGTCTGAATAATTAAGTTTCTATCCATCATCTCTGCAAGTTTAAATTGACTATAAGCACCGTTGAATACTTCCTCCGCAGCTTCGGCAATCGCATCCTCAATCACCTCTTCTTCTATGAAATTCTGCCATTCATCAGAATTGATGTAATAAGATGCTTTATTGTCTTTAATATTTGCCTTTTTAATTTCTTTAATTGAATTGCGAATAGAATTTGCCCAAGAACCAGTTAATCGCTGTTCAACTTGATTTTTAATCAAGTGAATCAGCAACACATTTAAGAAAGATTGGATTTGCCGCAGAATTGCCTGTTTGCTCATGCCATCTAACTCATCGACAATTGCCAAAGCATCAGTATACCGTCCTTCCAATATGCTAGTTCTAAGATCGATTAATTCTTGTGTCATTTGATTGTCCTTGAATTGGATAAGCTGTTACGCATTTAAACCATTAACTATCCAGGTAAGGTGCGTCAGCTAGAACACTTACTATACATGGGAAACACTTATTTACTGACGCACCCTACTATCCTCCTTTAAATACGAAACAGCTTAGTAGCAAACCCAGATATTTGTTATTATTGACGATCAATTACACTAGCTAAGATTCCTAAAATTTTATTCACATCTGTGATGTAATACTCGGTTAAACCTATTTCAATTACTTGGTCTTTTAATCTGAGGAATTTCCAGTTGGTTCCGCTAGTGACAGCGCCATAAATCGCAGGAATTTCGTTCCCCTCACGTTCATTAAATATGCTAGCTGCAAACATTTCTGCTACGCACTGTCCCAATTCACTATTGAGATTTTCCGGTTTTGCTTCTACAATTATAATGACTGGTGCATCGACGAACAAGAGTCCTGATGAATTGCCAATCAGAAAATCGCAACTCCCGTTTAAGCCTTTTTCGGAGTCAACATTAAAGTCAATACCTGAAAATAAGCTAATTCGATTTTTTAATTGTTCTCTAAGTTCAATTAAAATTGGTGTTGTAATCATTTCAGCGCGGGATTTATCGGTGTTACTTGCCAAGGCTAACGGTACACTGCGCTTGAGAGTTTCTGCTAGTAGTTGGCTGCATTCTAATTTATGTTCTTTGGCAAATAAATCGGCGACTTCCGAATACTTTAATTCAAATTTTTTGACTACGCCCTCTAAACTAAAATCACTGTATGCCATTTTTCTCTTTCCTTTAAGCGTCGTTGTTAAATAATTTTAAACATTAACTCTTTACCTTTCCTTGAGTTGTACACTTTGATTGTACCAATTCATGAACAGAGAAATTATCAAACTAATGGTTAAATATGTTACCATGATAATCAACATGGCTTCGATCGCCCTTCCGGTCTGATTCAGTGTCGGGGAAGCCACCACAAAGTAGACGTCGGGATAGGCGATCGCCACTGCTAAACTAGAATTCTTGGCTAAATTCAAATACTGGCTGGTTAATGGCGGAATAATTACCCGCAAAGCTTGGGGTAAAATTACCAGCCGCATCATGGTTCCAGATTGCAATCCCAAAGACTTGGCGGCTTCCGATTGCCCTTTTGGGACTGACTGAATTCCGGCCCGGACAATTTCGGCAATGTAACTGCCAGTATACAGGCTGAGTCCTGTCACCAATGCTGCAAATTCGGGACTTAATTGTAATCCGCCTTCGAGTTGCAAATCTGCTGTGAGGCGGGGAATATCTAAGCGAAAAGGTAAGTTTCTGGTAATAATCAAGGCTAAAATTGCGCTGAGTCCGATCGCACCTAATGCCCAAAACAAATGTCTTCCCGGCTGCGCTTGTTCTAGCATAACGCGATCGCGCCACAGCCACAGCCCGATCGCCCCTAAACACCCCACAGCCAGTAAAATCAACCAAATTTCAAAACCAGGCAAAGTCGCCAGCCAAGGTAGTGCAATGCCGCGATTTGTCAAGTAGACTGGGCCGCTCATCTGCGGGTTTTCTTCCAGTTTTGGGAAAGCGATGAAAACTGCAAAGTACCAAAAAAATAATTGCAGCAATAACGGCGTATTTCGGATAACTTCTACATACAAACCTGCTAAAGTTCTCAGCAACCAGTTGTTAGACAGACGAGCAATTCCTACCGTCAAACCTGCAATAGTCGCTAAAACTATACCAATTATCATCACCCGTAATGAGTTGAATAAACCGACCCAATAAGCCTGTTTATAACTATTTTCAGGATTGTAATCAATCACTTTTTCCCCAATATCAAAGGATGCTTGGGAATTCAGAAAGTCAAATCCGAAATTGATGCCAAGTTGTGCATAATTGGCAGTTAGATTGTCCCAAAGAATTGCTATGACAGCTATTACTGAAATTAAGGCGATCGCCTGTCCAGCAATTTTCCAAAAGCGATCGTCCCTCAGCAGTTTAATCATTGGTTTTTCGTTGACTGTTGACTGTTGACGGTTGACTGTTAACAGTTAACCGTCAACATTTAACAAAAATTAACGGAACGGCGGCGAGTACATCAAACCGCCATCTTTCCAGAGTTTGTTTTGACCTCGGTCTAATTTGAGTGAACTTTTAGGGCCGATATTGCGATCGTACATTTCGCCATAATTTCCCACTTTTTTCACAATGCGAGCCGCGTAATCGTTCGGGAGTCCCAAACCTTTACCCAAATCTCCTTCTTTTCCTAGCAAACGTTTGATGTTTGGGTCTGTACTGCTAGCTACAATTTGGTCTACATTTGTCGAATTAATTCCCAAATCTTCAGCTTCAATCGCTGCAAAAATGATCCACCTTACCGCATCCGACCATTTAGCATCGCCACTTTTTACCGCTGGAGTCAAAGGTTCTTTTGACATCACTTCTGGCAAAATAACATTGTTTTCGGAATTTGGCAGAGTTGTGCGTTTGGATACCAGTTGCGATCGATCGGCTGTAACACCCTGACAGCGGCCTTCTTGATAAGCAGCAAAGGTCGCATTCACTTCTTCAAATACGACTGGGCTATATTTAACTCCCAATTTTCGCATTTGGTCGGACAAATTTTGCTCGGTACTTGTACCTGTTTGCACACAGATAGATTTACCTGCAAAATCTTTTAAACTGTTAATGCCACTATCTTTTTTGACCATGACGCTTTGAGAGTCATAAAAGATTGTAGGGGCAAATTCCAGACCAGTGGTGCTGTCGCGACTCACGGTGTAGGTAGTGTTGCGACTGAGAATGTCGATTTCTCCGGCTTGCAAAACTGTAAATCTTTCTTTAGCATTGAGATTGCGATACTCAACTTTTTCTGGATCGTCAAATATTGCTGCTGCGATCGCCCTGCATACATCTACATCCAATCCTGAGTATTTACCCTTTTCATCTACAAAGCTAAAACCTGGTAGTTGACCGCTGACACCGCAAATTAGTTTGCCGCGACTCACAATTGTATCTATTCGACTCGGCCCTTGTTGCGACTTACCTTCAGTAGCAGTTGTTTGTCCCGTTTGTGGTGTTTGTGGTGTTTGTGCCGATCGATCCCTACAAGCTGTCAATGGTGCGATCGTCAACATAGTCGCCAGTAACAGAAATCTCCATTTAGGCATAAATTTTAGTAGAACGCTTCTTTATGATCCTACCTTGTCACTGACAATAACTGTGGCGATCGCGCCTCACAAAAGATTCCAACTTCAGAATCGGTAGTTTGCACTCAGAGACACACCATTGCCACCCATTGGCAATCCGCTGGTTATTTTTTGTCCGTAAGGAGCGATCGCACTTCGGTGTAAAACTTATTCGATTTTGAACTAAACAGCTCACAATAGCTCAGGCGCTAAGCGCTGTTCAGCTAAATCGCGGATTAAAGACAACCGAGACTGGATGTACTCATCCAACAAATCTGCTTCTTTACCATTAAGCGCAGAGTTCATTTTCAACTGTTTCAGCAACCACTGTACCAAGGTGGCATCATCCAAAGTCACTAGCAGAGTGGCCTGAGTGGTTTCAATCAATGACCAGAGTTGACGTAACATGACTGGACTCATACAATCTCCTTGAGCGTGAATACTCATTCAATGGGCGGGCTAGGCGAGAAGCTAGGCTTCGTATTTTCAGCCGATAGACGAAAAGCACCCTCAAAGCGATCGGCTTAATGATTATTTTATATTTCACCACAATAACTGAATATAGTAGTGTCAAAAGCTACAACACACAAGATGTCATAAGAGTTCCAAATCTCGTTACATACAGATAAAAATTTTGATAAAACTTTAAAAAAGTTTACATAAAAGACAGTCATCGACTGTAGAACAGGCATCTTGCCTGTGGTGGCAGTCAATTCATTAAAAACTTGCACTTCCAAGGTACGCTGGCGGACTGTAGAACAGGCATCTTGCCTGTGGTGGCAGTCAATTCATTAAAAACTTGCACTTCCAAGGTACGCTGGCGGACTGTAGAACAGGCATCTTGCCTGTGGTGGTGGCAGTCAATTCATTAAAAACTTGCACTTCCAAGGTACGCTGGCGGACTGTAGAACAGGCATCTTGCCTGTGGTGGTGGCAGTCAATTCATTAAAAACTTGCATTTCCAAGGTACGCTGGCGGACTTCTGCTTTCAGGCTGGCGGCATTGATCCTAAATTTTACCAGAAAATTGGGTCTAAAGCCCCGTCCTTGATAGTAGCACTAGGCAGGAGCGAAGTAACACCACTAGGCATCTACTTCACTCCGTTTGCTCTGCCAGTCTACAAAACTATCCCATTAAAATCACGGTATCGATGACGTGGATCACACCGTTATCGGCTTCGATATCGGCAGCAACAACAGTAGCATTTTTCACCTCAAAACCGTCAGAGCAATCAATTTTAATCGGCGAACCTTCAAGGGAAGTCACAAAACCAAGTTTTGCCAAATCAGCCTTCATAAACTTACCAGAAACGACGTGAAACGTCAGAATCCTGCTCAGTTGGGGAACGTTCTGTACTAAAGTTGTGATAGTTCCCGGCGGCAATTTAGCAAAAGCATCGTCATTGGGTGCAAAAACAGTGAAAGGGCCCGGACTTTTGAGCGCGTCTACCAAATTAGCCACTTGCACAGCAGTTACCAGGGTTTGAAAGCAGCCAGCACCTACGGCAATATCAACAATATCAGGCATTCTGTTTTACCTTATTTCGTAAAAATTCTCCACTAAGTATGGTAAACTGGTTTGGTGATTTGTTATTAGTTATTAGTTATTGGTTATTTGCACAATACTGCTGGCGTGTTCGAGGTCAAAACCTCTGTTTCTAAATCTGCGATTGGTGAGTTGATATTCTCTTCTTTGTGAATACTAAAACTGCCATACAAAATAGAAATTTCAAAAATGTCTGTATGAATTAAAGCCGCTGTCCGGTGCGCGTCCTCACCTAAATGAAAACCAATCAAATCGGCTTCAGGATCTTTGACATCTTCAGGATGAAATACTTCCCAACTAATATCTCGGCAGTCTTGAAAAACTATGCTGTAAGGTGAACGATGGCCTGTCGGATCGTAAATACATTCAAATACAATTTGATTTCCCCACAAAGAGACATTGATATTTGTGATGAGGGATGTCAGTCCACCTAGGTTAAGCAATTCGTAGTCATCTGCCATATTAATTCCTCACTTTTTCTCCAGTATTGTGTGTACCCGGAATCTGATTGCCAAATTCATCGAGTGTTTTCACCAAGCTACCATCTCGATCAAGACGCAAACCTTTGTTTAGTCTTCGGCCATCTGAAGCGTATTTTGGAGCTGGAGTCCGTATAACTTCACCATCAGTACGAATATGAACTCGCGAACGATCGGCAAATTCGTATTCCAGATAACCACGTTGAGTAGTTTTGATTTCTGCACCTAGTCCACGCAAAAAGTCATCGACTTGTTGACGAGTCATTCCGGTTAAATCTCCAAACTCAGATGCAATTCCATTTCCTCCAACTCCCTGACTAGGCACACAAGTCTCCTCATCAACCATTGCCTCTTCTAGTTTAGCACAGTTGTCAGTTGTCAGTTAACAGTCGTCAGTCAACAGTCAACCATGCCCCATTCCCAAAACAAAGAGGGCGCGCACTGCACGCCCTAGTAACAATTAGCTAAGGATTATTAGCCAATTTGCACTTTCACCACGCGGTTCTTTTCTACTTCCGCTTTGGGTAAATTCAGGTTCAAAACCCCATTTTTGTACTCAGCTTGTACGTTGTCATTTTGAATGCGGGTCGGTAGGGGAATTACCCGGCGGAAAGAGCCGTAGCGGAACTCAGAGCGAGTTAAGCCTTTTTCTGATGCCTGAGTTTCCGATCGCCGTTCGCCACTGATAGCAACCGCTTCTGCTGTGACTTGCACGTCCAAATCCTCAGATTCCATGCCCGGAATTTCTAACTTTAGGTGGATGGCATCGGGAGTTTCGTGCATTTCGGCCAAGGGTACAAAAGCCACAGCGTTAGAAGTGCGATCGACTGTTGGCGTCAAGCTATCAAACAACCGATTCATTTCTCGCTGCAAGGAGTCCATTTCCCGCAAAGGTTCCCAACGAATAAGTGTCATAGTGATAACTCCGATTTCTTAAGTTTCTAGAGGTTGAGGAAAACTTGATTCAACCTGTATTTAATATATTCAACATCTCGAAACTAGGGGATGCGGTTTTCTGCAATTGGGGCGATCGCATTTCCGAACATTCGCGATCGACACTGCTACATCGCAGGTGCGGGTATCCGAATCAAACCCGAACCCAGCAAGTTTAGATTTTAGATTGGATCGAGAATTTCCAATCTAAAATCCAAAATTGAAAATTAATTAACTCCATCGCGAGTGATCAAAAGAAGCGTAAGTATCAAACAAAGCACCGACCAAACCAAAAGTCATGCCAATTACCAAAAATCCCTGGAGGGGACAACCACTGCCGAAAGTAGCTAAGAACTGCAAAATCAGATCTTCCCCAGAATGACCTAGCCCTTGGAGATAAGGCACCAGACCAATCAACGAAAAGCCAGTCAATCCCGCGCCGATTAATAATAAGGGGGCGACAAAGCTCAACAGACTGGTCAGCAGTAAGGAACGAAGAAAATTGGGAAGAATACTCATAATCGGTAAATTCAGCTAAACTGCCGAAAGGTGTACAAGTCAAAAAAACCCGTCCTTTTCCAAGATAGGTAGCGATCGCCCTCAGCGGCCAATTCCGTCAAAAATCTTAAATGTTATCAAAGAAACTTGTTTAAGATTTGTAGATAGATTTCATTTTTTGCAGTAATTATACAGTCTGAATCCTCTTGAATCCTACATCTTCGAGCCTCAGTTTATGGAGTCGGCGGTTGCTAGCAGCAATTTTATTGGGCGGCCAAGTAATGCTGCACTTGCTTACCCGCAAAATTAACCGTCGCAACACCCTCGACCAAATGGCAGCAGTGGGCCCAGAATCCCTGCTGATTGCTTTGCTGACAGCGGGTTTTGTCGGCATGGTTTTTACTGTCCAGGTAGCCAGGGAATTTATCAACCTCGGTGCTGGTAATGTTGTCGGTGGCGTGTTGGCGCTGTCTTTGACTCGCGAACTCGGCCCGGTTTTAACGGCTGTCATTGTCACCGGACGAGTCGGTTCGGCTTTTGCGGCGGAAATCGGCACAATGCAAGTCACAGAGCAGATAGATGCCATGTTGATGCTCAGAACAGACCCGATCGACTATCTCGTAATTCCCCGCGTCATCGCTTGCTGCTTGATGCTACCAATTTTAACCATCTTGTCCCTAGTAACCGGCATCGCCGGCGGACTGCTGATTGCTACGACTATGTACGGTGTCTCTCAAACCGTATTTCTCGAATCAGTCCGCAATTTTCTGACTCTGTGGGATATTTGCAGCGCCATAATTAAAGCTTTTGTGTTCGGTGGTTTGATTGCTGTGATTGGTACTAGCTGGGGTTTGACCACCACTGGCGGGGCCAAAGGTGTCGGCCAATCGACTACAACTGCGGTGGTGACGTCTTTGCTGGCTATTTTTATCCTAAACTTTGTGATGACTTGGGTGATGTTTCAGGGAACGGGTAGTAGCGTACTCAAAGGCCTTTGAACACTCGTGGACTCACGGTGGCCCAAAAACCCGGTTTCTGCGTGAATATATGAAAAAAACGATGATTTTTGGAAGAAACCGGGTTTTTTGCGTAAGTCCTAAAAAAGATAAAATATGAATTATTGCCAAAATTCGTTTGATTTAAGCCCGTGACTACAACTACCTCTTCGAGCACACCGACAAATACGATCGAACTTGAACCGAGTTACGCGATTCCCATCGTCCTCGTGCTGTTCGCCGTACCGCTGCTGTTCGTGCAGAAGTGGGTGAGTTTGCCACTTTCGGTGTTCGGCTTGTTTTTGATGTATCAAGCAGCCACCATCCGGCTGCAATTCACCCCAACCGATTTGGACATTTATCGATCGCAAAACTTAATCCGCCAGTTTCCTTACCGAGAATGGCAAAATTGGCGGATATTTTGGCCCGCAGTGCCAATTTTGTTTTACTTCAAAGAAATTAACAGTATTCACTTTTTGCCGGTTCTGTTCGATCGTAAAATGCTACAGACTTGCTTAGAACAGCGTTGTCCCCGTCAAGATT
This sequence comes from Tychonema bourrellyi FEM_GT703, assembly GCF_002412335.2. Classification (GTDB taxonomy): domain Bacteria; phylum Cyanobacteriota; class Cyanobacteriia; order Cyanobacteriales; family Microcoleaceae; genus Microcoleus; species Microcoleus bourrellyi. Next base: position 107,607 of record NZ_NXIB02000001.1, on the reverse strand, counting down.
GAAAAAGTTGTTAATTTTAAATTTTTAACTTTTCCGTGCCCCATGCTAAACAAACTTTCCCATGAATTCAGACGAATCTCCAACCCAAGAACCACAAGTACAACCAATCGCGCCAACCGTTGAGGGCGAGTTGAATTTGCCTGTGAATCAGGCTTTCGACCAACTCCCATCTGAGGCACCAGATTTGCCAAGGGTTGAGGAACCAGAATCCATCACCCAAATGCCCTCAGAAACAGACATCCAGTTAAACGAGTCAAATTCCGAAATCACCGAAATCGTTTACCCAGCAGGCGCTCTGGCCCAAATCCTGCCCAATATCGAGTTCCACCCAAGCCAGGAGGAGTCCGCGATCGCTCAAATTCATCCGCAGCCAGACTCTACGCCAACGCCAGCGACAAAAATGGTAACAGACATCGAAGAAAATGTTACCGAAAATTTGGCAGAACGAGTCCAAGTATTGCAACAGCAAGCAGAAGATTTGACTGAGAAAATTGCCACCCTAGAAGCCGAAAAAGTCAAGGCATTAGAAGCATTGGGAGAGGCTCAAACATCGATCGGGCGTTTAGTGCAAGACGGCTTGATTCAATTAGAACAGCGCAAACAAACGTTACAAATAGAAGTAGAAAAACTGGAACGTCGGCGCGATCGCATTCAAAAGGAAATGCGAACCACTTTCGCCGGAGTTTCCCAAGATTTAGCAATTCGAGTCCAAGGTTTCAAAGACTATCTAGTAGGCAGTTTGCAGGATTTGGCCGCCACCGCCGAACTCCTAGATTTGACACCACCAGTCCCAGAAAAAACACAACAATTTGCGGTTGCAGAATCTTCATCCTCAGCACCCATAAATCCCCGATTTTCCGAACAGGGATTTCAAGAACAAGCCAAACAAATTCGTCGTACACTCGACCAATATCGTACTCTCCCGGACTATTACGGCCCGGCTTGGCAACTCCGTCGCACCTTTGAACCCATCCACGCCGAACGAGTTTCTAACTGGTTTTTCACCCAAGGAGGAAGGGGTGCTTTGCGGACTATGGGTTCGCGCTTGCAAAATATCCTGATTACTTCGACAATAGTTTCTGTGCTCACCAGTGTCTATGGCAGTCGGGTGAGGACTTTGGTACTCGCCAACAGTCCAGAACGTCTGGGAGAATGGCGCAGGGGTTTGCAGGATTGTTTGGGGATTACTCGCAGCGATTTTGGCCCGGAACGGGGGATTATTATGTTTGAGTCTGCGGAGGCTTTGGCTCAAAAAGCCGATCGACTGGTGAAAGATGGCAAATTGCCGTTAATTGTGATTGACGAAACTGAGGATTTAATTAGTTTGTCAATGCTACAATTTCCGCTTTGGTTAGCCTTTGCTTCCGATCCGCAAAGTTTGATAGCTGCTAAGGATTTTTGAGATCAAGCCCGGTTTTGACACCACCAATTCTGGCAATTCCGGGCGAATAGAATTCGCGGCTATACAAACAAAGTCCGCCTCCGCAGACTGAATCAATTCAGGGATAAATTCACCAGAATTGGTTCTTCTTCCTTCTTCCTTCTTCCTTCTGTACACAAAATCTAAAATTAAAACATGGCTAGCTGGATAATTTTAAATGGGGCATTGCTAATTGCAGCTTACCTTCTGGGTTCGATTCCGACTGGGTACGCCTTGGGTAAATGGATGCTGGGGATAGACATTAGAGAGGTTGGTTCGGGTTCCACTGGTGCGACTAACGTACTGAGGACTTTGGGGAAGTGGCCGGGGTTGGGGGTGTTGCTAGTTGACGTATTGAAGGGCGTAAGTGCGATCGGCCTGATTCGTTACATTTACTCTCTCAATTTTACCCAACAGCTAGCAACCACCGCAGGTTTAGAAAACACTGAAACCATCATACCTTGGATGGCAACTTTAGCAGGTTTATTCGCAGTCTTAGGTCACAGTAAATCTATCTGGCTGGGGTTTACTGGTGGCAAATCTGTTGCTACAAGTTTGGGAGTTTTGCTGGGTTTATATTGGCCAGTTGGTTTAGGAACTTTCGGGATTTTCGGAATAGTTTTCGCGGTTTCACGAATTGTCTCTTTGAGTTCAATTATGGGTGCAATGAGCGTGGCTGGATTGATGTTTGCGTTAAATCAGCCGCTAGCTTATATATTGTTTGGAATTGCGGGTGGCGTGTTTGTAATTGTGCGGCACCGGAGTAATATTCAGCGGCTATTGAACGGGACAGAACCGAGAATTGGGGAGAAATTGGAAACAGCAGCTAGCGATTGATACAGCGGTTCCGGTTGTATCGGAATGATTTAACCGCGAAGGCGCAAAGGACGCGAAGGAAGAGAAGAAAAGATTAATAATTCCGATGCTACCGGATTTGATTGGTAATTATCTGGGTATCGCGCTTAACAAAATCCCCAAAATCTTTCCGATATCTCTCAGATAATACTCGATCGCATCAATATCAACAATCTTGCCCTCTAACTTCAAAAATCTCCATACAGTACCAGATGTTACAGCTCCATAAATAACCGGAATCTGATTTCCTTCTTCTTGATTAAATAACTGAGCCGCTAACATCTCGGCTGCACACTGCCCGAAACCAGCCTTAATATCTTCTTTTTTAGCTTCAACAAGGGCAATCACAGGAGCGCTGATAAACAAGCGTTCTGCTGACAAACTCATTAAGAAATCACAGGTTCCATTTAATCCTTTTTCAGGAGCAACATTAAACTCTGAGCCTGAAAATAGACCAATCTGATAATTTAATTGCCGTCTAACTTCAAGTAAAATGGGTGCGATAATCAGTTCGGAACGAGCTTTTTCGGTATTGATATCTACTGCTAATCCTGCGTTTTCTTTCAAGGCTACTTTCAGGATTTCGCTAGATTCTACTTCTGAGATGTGTGCAAATAAATCTTGATTTTCGTTGAGAGTTAAGTCAAATTTCTTAACAAGTTCCTTCAGTTTGAATTCGCTATAAGCCATCTTGATAATTTTAGATTTTAGATTTTGGATTTTAGATTGTAAATGACTAACTGGATAGGAGTTTGGGACTTGCCGCCAGTTGAGTTATTGTTTGTGAATCATATAAATTCTCTGTTGTTATTTTCCCAATTCTTGAGAACGCAAACAAGCTGCTTTCACTGCTTCGATCAGCGCCGATCGAAAGCCGCTACTCTCTAGTTTAGCAATTCCGGCGATCGTTGTGCCGCCGGGACTTGTCACTCGGTCTTTCAATTCTGCTGGGTGCATTCCCGTTTCTTGTAATAGTTTCGCCGTACCGAATACTGTTTGCAAAGCTAATTGAGAGGCGATCGCCCGTGGCAGACCAGCACAAACACCGCCATCTGTCAAGGCTTCGATCAAAATCGCAACATAACCAGGGCCAGAACCCGAAAGTCCAGTCACCGCATCCAACATATTCTCAGGTACTTCCACCACTTCTCCCACAGCCAGAAAAATCCGCGTTACCAATTCTAAATCAGCAGGTTGCACAAATTTTCCAGGGGCGATCGCACTCATGCCCGCCCCCACCGTCGCCGGAGTATTTGGCATCACCCGCACCACTCCCCGCCCCGGAAACGCTGCTTCCAGCTTGCTCAGCGGCACTCCCGCCAAAATTGACACTACTAAGGCTTCTGACTTAGTATTAGCGGTTTCTCCATTATTTCCTTGTGTGCGATCGTCCGCCACGGCCAATTCCAAAGCAACCGTCTCAAAAACTTGTGGTTTAATCGCCAAAAACAGCACTTCAGTAGCAGCAGCCACCTCTAGATTGCTTGCTGTGGTTCTAATCCCATATTTTTCAGTCAAAAACTCGCGGCGCTGTACCCCAGGCTCACTCACCAATATTTCTGAAGGCAAATAAACTTCTTGGGCAATTAATCGAGATAAGAGAGCTTCTCCCATGACCCCGCCGCCGATCGTACCAAATTTTATGTTAGTCATTAGTTATTAGTTATTAGTTATTAGTTATTGGTTATTAGTTATTAGTTATTAGGATCGCAGATTAAATAACCTGTGTAGGTTGGGTTGAGGAACGAAACCCAACGCCCTTAGAATGTTGGGTTTCATGCTTCAATCCAACCTACGGAAGTCAATTTTATTTAATTCTCATTCCTTAGTTATTTGTCAACAGTCAACCGTCAACTGCCAACAGTCAACCGTCAACTGTCAACTGTCAACTGACTACTGAGCCGCTTGAGCTTGCTCTGCTGGCCAGACGGTGGGTGCTGGAGCAGCAGTGCGGGGTCGTCCTTGAGCCGAAGCTACTTCATGAACCACACCAGACTGAGTTCTAACTTGCACGCAGCTAGGCGTAAACAAGAAAATACTTTCGCCAATGCGTTCTTGATGACCGTCAAGGGCGTAAGTGCCCCCAGCCACAAAGTCTACAGCTCTTTGTGCTTGATCTGGGTCCATAATCGTCAGATTCAAAACCACAGACTTCCGTTCCTTGAGGGCTCGAATGGCCGCCGGCATCTCTTCAAAAGTGCGTGGCTCCATAACTACGACTTCCGAAACTCCGTTCATAGCTCCAGGCATTCCAATCACATTATTCATTACAGTCCCTACTCCCCCGATTGGTGAAACAACATCCGTACCTGTCGATCCTACTACTGACCGCTCCTGCATTCTGCGACTTTGGCGGCGTTCTTCTGCTGCCGCGACAGCAGCAGGATTTGGTTCTGGCGGTTGGTAGACGTTCTGATAGCGCGCCTCCTCTAATTCGCCGTACTGGTCATCGTACTCTTCTTCATTGTTGAAGCCGACAAAATCTTTCAGCTTGGAAAAAATGTTCACCATTTAAGCTCCTTCACGACTGTGCTACCCCGACTTCACTCGCGTTGCGGGCTAGTCGCGGGTTGCTGACTACTTTATTTTTAACTTAAGTTGGCTCGATCAGAAGCACTCTATTAAGATCGCAGATTAAATAACCTGTGTAGGTTGGGTTGAGGGACGAAACCCAACGCCTTGGGAATGTTGGGTTTCATGCTTCAACCCAACCTACGGAAGTCAATGTTATTTAATTCTCATTCCTTCGCTATCCGATCCTAGAACCAAATAAGCTTTGTCCTAGCCGTATCATAGTAGCACCTGCTTGAATTGCCAAATGATAATCTCCCGACATTCCCATCGAGAGTTGCTGCATTTGAATGTGGGGCAAATTTTGCTGCTGAATTTTATCAGCAAGTTCGCGTGTGCTGTTAAAAAATTCTAGGAGTTGCGAGTCATCTAATCCTCGCGGAGGTATTGTCATCAAACCTTGGATTTTTATATACTGACATCTGTTGAGTTCAGGCAGATCCGCGAGCAGTTCTGGGACACTCCAGCCGTATTTATCAGGATCGGACAGAATTTTGACTTGTAAGCACACTTGGGGAGAAAAAGATAGTTCCCCGGCTAGTCGATCGAGCCTAGTCGCTAATTTTAAGTTATCAAGAGAGTGAATCCACTGAAATTGCTCTAAAGCCTTGGCCGCTTTGTTGGTTTGCAAGTGACCAATCAAGTGCCAATTGATATCGGGCAAATCTTGCAGTTGACTTTGTTTTTCGGCAGTTTCTTGAATTTTACTTTCGCCAAAATCCCGGATTCCGGCATCGTAGGCTTCCCGGATAGCATCAGTGGGTACTTGTTTTGTAACGGCAATTAACCGCACTGAGTCGGGCAATTGTTGGCGAATGGTAGCAATGCGATCGGCTATAGTCATTAGACATCTCCAATAATTCTTGTGGAACAGGCATCCTGCCTGTTCTTGACAGGCTTTTTGGGAGATGTCTATTGAAAAGTGCGCTTGTGAATGACCTGCAATTGATCGTACTCTTTGTATAGAGCGCTACGACGGAGAGTTCGCAGGCGAATTTCGACCATGAGGCGAGCATCGGAGCGGCTGATGGGTTCAAACCTCAGTCCGCCTGGGCCGTTTGTCACTAAAAAAAACAAGCGCTGGGCGTATAGAGTTGTAAATAATTCTTGGCTGTCTTCAACTTGGGATACCTTGAAGAGAAGGCCAAAATTTGGATGATTAAGGTAAGTTTCGGTAGTCATTAAAGCTCACAATAAGTCTATTTTAGATTTTAGATTTTAGTTTCCGTTGGATCTGAGATGTTGCACAATTTTCAATAAGCCTTTTATGAACAGGCAAGATGCCTGTTCCACAAGAGATTAATTTTGTTGTGGAACAGGCATCTTGCCTGTTCCTGAGAATGGTGTAACATCGGAGTTCGATCCAACGGGGGCGGTAGAGTGCGGGCTACAAAGCGCTACTGCGGTGGCTGTACAGTAGTCTCCGTCGTGGCTGAGGCTCAATTGCCACTGACAATTTCCCCAAGCAGAGGCGAGTTCTGCTGCTGTTCCGTGTAGTCGCACCTTTGGAGCGCCACTGTCCGATCGCTCAACTTCTACATCTTTATAGCGCAATCCGCGCCATCCCGTGCCTAGTGCTTTGACAACGGCTTCTTTTGCAGCCCACCGCCCTGCTAGCTGGTTGCACGAAACTCGATCCATTTTACCTTTAATACTGGTCTCTTGAGAATTTATTTGCCCGCAATCTTTTTGTTCGGCGGGAGTGTAAATTTTTTCCAGAAAGCGATCGCCAAATCGGTCTAATGCGGCTTGAATGCGGGGAATGTATACGATATCTGTCCCTAGATAGATGTTCAATGTCTTGGGTTTCTAAATATTCATCTTTACTACTTTAGCAGGAGTATGGAACCAATCAGTCCCAAATTCTTCCATCTAAAATCTAATCAATCTAAAATGTAAAATCTAACATCTTAACTGTCCCAGCCCCAAACTAAACGAGCACTCCAGAGGACGATTAAACAGCCTATGGCGATCCAGTCTCTGATTTTTAAGTGTAAATGATGCCATTCTACGCGATGTCGATCGGGACTGGTGAAGCCGCGAACCTTCATAGCGCTGGCAATTTGTTCGGCTCGCAACAGCAAGTTTTCTAACAATCGCTCAGCTATCATCAACCAAACTTGGGCGGCGCGGCGAAATCCGAGTTTTTTCCAGTTGATGGCTCTGGTTCGGACCGATCGCACTAAATTCTGTATTTCTTCCAATACTAAGGGAATAAATCGCAAAGATAAAGTTAATGTTAAAGCTATTTCAGTCACGGGCCAGTTGAAGCGACGCAAAGGCTGCATTAAGTTTTCTATAGCAGTGGTAATTTCTTCGCTGGCTGTGGTAAGGAGATAGAGGTTTGTGCTATAAATTACTGTGAAAAATAAGGTACTGACGTTGATAGCTAAATCTAAGGATTTGCGGGTAATTTTAATCGGCCCTTGTTTGAATAAAACGTAACTGTAATTTGTGGGTTGGGGGAGAGAATTCTGGACTTTGGATTTGGGATTTTGGGTTTGAGATTTTGAGTCTAAATTGAAGGGTTGATACCAGGGTTTTGGTGGAGTGGCTTTGGGAAGGGTTGTGGGTTGTTGGGAAAAGGCTAATTCGTCGGCTGGGAGGCGGGGCTGGTGTTCGGATGGGAGTGCGTCTGGTGCGATCGCGCTGAGGCCAAATACTAAACAACAGAATAACAGTAATAATCCCATTTGCTGTTTCCAGACGCGCAGGGGAATTGCGGCGGTTAGTGTCAGGATAATTAACATTCCCACTAACATCAATCGCCAAACAGGATTGGCGAGGATTGGCGCTATCAGGAATGTCATTAACCAGGCTAATTTCACTCGCGAGTCGAGTCTGTGAAGCCAAGTTACGGGTTGTTCTAGGTATAGTCCTATTGGGAGCGAGCGAAGCAGATCCATTTTTATATATTTTAGATTATTGAACCGCGAAGACGCTAAGGACGCGAAGGAAGAGAAGAGAAGGAAGATTATTGAAAAAAAACGCAATTTGCTTGGATCGTTAAACTGCGCTCTTTTTTCAATCCAAAATCCAAAATTACTTCACACGAAGTGCTCTATTTGTGCTACTTTGTTCGGATTCGCGAACTTTTTTGCCTCTCCAAAGTAGGCGCATTGGTGTACCAGTAAAGCCTAGATGTTTACGAAATTGGCTTTCCATGTAGCGACGGTAATTTTCGGTGAAGCGTTTGGGATCGTTGACGAATAGGGCGATGGTTGGTGGCTCCGATCGCACTTGAGTACCATAATAGATTTTGCCTTGTTTTCCTTGGCGTGTCACTGGGGCGGAATGCCAACTTGTGGCTTCTTCTATGACTTCGTTAATCACGGCGGTGGCGACGCGGCGTTTGTGTTCGCTGGAGGCTTTATCTATTAATTCAATCGTTTTTTCAACTCGCTGTCCAGTTACGGCGCTGACAAAAATCATTTCTGCCCAATCAAGGAAATAAAGTCGAGATCTGGCTTCTTTTTCGTATTCGTAGATGGTATCGGATTCTTTGTCTTCTACTGCATCCCATTTGTTGACGACAATAATGCAGGCTCGACCTTCTTGGCTGATGCGATCGGCTAATTTTTGGTCTTGATCTGTAACGCCATCGATCGCATCAATTACTAATAGCACGACATCGGCGCGGCGGATGGCTTTGAATGCACGGTTGATGCCGAAGAATTCTGCACCGTATTCGACATTTTTCTTTTTGCGAATTCCGGCGGTGTCGATCAAACGATAGGTGTTATCGCCACGCTGGACTATGGTATCGATCGCATCGCGGGTTGTACCGGAAATCGGGCTGACTATGGCGCGATTTTCTCCCAGAAATGCGTTCAACAAACTGGATTTGCCAACGTTTGGCCGCCCAATAATTGCTACTTTAGTTTCTTCAACTTCTGGTAATACTTCTGTGGGAAGATGAGTGATTAATTGGTCGAGCAATTCACCGGTGCCGTTACCGTGAATCCCGGAAACTGGGAAAGGTTCGCCTAATCCTAATTGCCAAAAATCTGCTGCTTGGGTGAGTCCGGTTATTTCAGACTCGCATTTGTTGACGGCTAGAACGACGGGAACTCGTTGCAATCTGAGCCAAGATGCGATCGCCTCATCGCCCCCAGTCAGTCCAACTTTGCCGTCTACTACGAAAATTGCGGCACTGGCTTCGGCGAGGGCGGCCATTGCTTGTTCGCGAATCATGGGCAGAAATTCGGTTTCGTCGTCGAATACTAGACCACCGGTGTCTACTACTTGATATTCGCGATCACCCCAGTATGCTGGTCTGTAGGTGCGATCGCGCGTAATTCCCGGTTCGTCATGGACGATCGCATCTTGGCAGTTGGCTAGACGGTTGACGATCGTCGATTTGCCTACATTGGGACGTCCAATAATAGCAACTATAGGTAGAGGCATAAATCTAGCAGCAATGAGGCTGCTTCGTAATTTTGATGTTAGACCTTTGATTATAGGTTAAATGGAGTGTTATTGGTTGGGTGGGGGCGGGTTTATGTAAATTGTTTGTGAGTCCTATACGATCTGTAAAACCCGCCCCAACAGTCCATCGTAGGGGCGGGTTTTACAAATAATACAGGTAGAAAATAGACAATCTACATAAACCCGCCCCCGCCCCACCAACGTCCCCAAGAGCTCATGTCCCATAAAAAAAATAAATATTGGCGGAACAAGACTGCTACTGTTGGTGTCAAGACGGGCTATAATCGTTTTGCGTTTTGAAGACCTTAGTTAAATTCCTGCCCCGGTTGCCAGCACCCCCTATGTCAACGACAGTCAACACAGAATCCACAGCCGTTCATTTTAACCAACAGGGAGAAACCTATTTATCCCAAGGGAAATTGGAAGAAGCCATCGCCTCCTGCGAGCAAGCTTTGAAGATTCACCCCAGTTTTGCGCCGGCTTACAAGACTTTGGGTAACGCACTACAGGCTCAAGGCCGCATGGAAGAGGCGCGACACTGGTACGCCAAGGCTATTGAAATTGAACCGAATTTTGCGGAGGTATACGCGAATTTGGGTAGCATTTGTGCTCAGCAGCAAAAGTGGCAGGAGGCGATCGCACATTATCAGAAAGCCATCGCGATTAAGCCGAATTTCGCCGGGGTTTACCGGAATTTGGCGAAGGTATTTGGGGAAGTTGGTAAGCCCGCAGAAGCTCAGGAATGCTGGTATCGGGCATTTTCTTTGGAACCGGAAAAGGCGAAACCGTCGGAACATTTGGGTATGGGTGATGCTTTTGCGCGGCAGGAAAGGTTGCCGGAGGCGATCGCCTGTTACGATCGGGCTATTAAGTTTGACCCTAGTTTGACTCAGGCTTACCAAAATATGGGTGAGGCGCTGAAAAAACAAGGCAAATTAGAAGAAGCGACTGTATATTATCGGAAGGCGATCGAGCTGAACGCAGCTAATGCCAGAAATGGTAGCGAGGGACAGCAGACTTTGGCTGGTGCAAATGGCGCAAATGGTGCTGTTAAGCCGCCACAAGTTCAGCCAGAAGTAGCGCCACAAGTTCAACAACCACAGGTTCAACCACAAATACCTGAGCAAATATTGCGAAAAATACCGCCAGAGATTTTGCAACAAATACCTGAGCAAATTAGACAACAAATTCAACCACAAGTTCAGCCACCTGCGAATCCAGGAATTAGTACCGAAGATCCAGAAGCATACAAAATATTGGCAGAAGGCTATTTTGCTCAGGGCAAAATGGAACAAGCAATTTCTGCTTGCAAAAAAGCGCTACAAATTAAGCCGGAAGCGCCTCTATACAAAATGTTGGGTAATGCCTTGCAAGTTGGGGGCAAAATTGATGAAGCCAAAACTTGCTATGTCAGAGCAATAGAAATTAATCCGAATTTTGCCGAAGCTTATGCTAATTATGGTAGCATTTGCGCGCAGCAGGAAGAGTGGCAGGAAGCGATTTCTGCTTATGAAAAGGCGATCGCCCTTAAGCCTGATTTCGCCGGTGCTTTCCGCAATTATGCCAAGCTTTTGACGCAGTTAGGGAAGTCGGAGGAGGCTACCCAGTGTTGGTATCGAGCTTTTGCGATCGATCCTAAGTCTGGCACCGCTGAGGATTTAGAAAATTTAGCTAAGACTTTGATTGAGCAAGGTAAGGTAAATCAAGGAATAGATTGTTACCGACGCGCAGTTGAATTGAACCCAAATGCAGGCGCAGCTTATCACGAATTGGCGGAGATTCTGAAAGGTCAAGAACAGTGGGAGTCTGCGGTAGATGCTTACACCAAAGCAATTCAAATTAATCCCGATCTTTCTTGGTCTCACAACAATTTAGCTGAGTCTCTGGTGAAGTTGGAACGGTGGGATGAGGCTGTGGATGCTTACCGGAGGGCGATCGAATTAAATCCTGATTTTAGCTGGTCTCACAACAATTTAGCCGATGTGTTGTTGAAGTTGGAACGGTGGGATGAGGCGGTAGAACCTTATCAGAAAGCAACTGAATTAAATCCTGATTTTAGTTGGTCGCACAATTATTTGGCGGATGCGCTGATTAAATTGGAACGTTGGGATGAGGCGATTGCGGCTTACCGAAGGTCGATCGAACTGAATCCCGACCATTTTTGGGCGCACAACAATCTTGCGGAAGCCCTGGTCAATTTGGAACGCTGGGATGAGGCTGTGGCTGCGTATCAGCGGGCTAATGAACTGAATCCGAATTTCTTCTGGTCCCACAGCAAGTTGGGTGATGTGCTGTTGGAAATGGAACGGTGGGAGGATGCGGTTGTGGTTTACCGCCGCGCGGCGGAGTTGAATCGCGATTTTGCGTGGACTTATTACAACATGGGGACGGCTTTTGAGAAGTTGGAACGGTGGGATGAGTCGATCGCCTCTTACCGCTGTGCTGCCGAAATTCAGCCGGATTTGCCGTGGCTGTCGCAAAAGTTGGCTGATGCTTTGAGGATGCGATCGCAGTGGGATTTGCAGGATGCGATGGGTTTGTATCGAAGGGCGATCGATCATAACCCGGATGATGTGCAACTTTATCATAAGGCTTTGGAGATTTCGCCAAACGATGCTGGGCTTTATGTTGAGTTGGCGAATGCTTTGGGAAGGAAGGGCTGGGTTGATGGTGCGATCGTCTTTTATCAGATGGCGTTGCAGATTCGGCCGGGCGATCGGGCTATTTCTGCGGGGTTGGAAGAGGTTTTGGAAAAAAAGGGGGTAGTTAGGTCTGCGGGGGGCGATCGGGCTGTTAACGGAAATTCTGGAAGTGCGATCGAGCAAAACCCCGGAGTAGCTACGGAGTACCACGAATTAGGGGAGTCTCTGGGACAAGAAGGTAAATTTAAGGAGGCGGTGGCCGCCTACCGTAAGGCGATCGCCATTAATCCCAATTACTTTGGAACTCACCACAATTTAGGCGATATTCTGAGATTGCTCGGTAAAGTGGATGAGGCGATTAAAAGCTATCGGAAAGCAGCAGAACTGAATCCAAGTTTTGTTTGGTCGTATCACAATTTAGGCGATGTATTTCAACAAGAGAATCGGTTTGATGAAGCCGTAGTAAGTTATCGAAAAGCGATCGAAGTAGATCCTAACTTTGGCTGGTCTCACTACAATTTAGCAAAAACTCTAGCTAAACAAGATCAGCTTTCCGAAGCTCTGGAAGAGTATCAGATAGCGAGTAAACTCGACCCAAAACTTTTTGGTTTGGATTATCAAAATTTGCGAGATTCCCTATTCCTCGGCCAAGACCCTGCTTACACTAAGTGGCGTGCTAAGCACAGTCCCAGAGACTCTGACTTGCGGAAGATGGCTGAAACATTAGAAATCTTTAACTATAAGCCGCTGATTAGCATTGTCATGCCGGCTTACAATACGCCAGAAAATTATTTGCAGGAGGCAATAGAATCAGTTCTCAATCAAATATATCCTTATTGGGAATTGTGCATTGCGGATGACGCATCAACCGCGCCTCATGTCAAGCGAATTTTGAAAGAATATGCAGCCAAAGATAGCCGGATCAAAGTAGCTTACAGAACCAAAAACGGTCACATTTCTCACTGTTCTAATTCTGCTTTGGAATTGGCGACTGGTGAATTTATATCTCTATTAGACCACGACGATACGCTGACACCGGAGGCTTTGTATGAAGTGGTGTTGCTGCTGAACCGACACCCGGAAGCGGACATGATTTATTCCGATGAAGATAAGATTTACCAGGATAAGGAACTGATAAATCCTTTCTTCAAGGCAGAATGGAGTCCCGATTCATTCCTGTCTCGGATGTACACTTGCCATTTGGGTACTTACAGACGAAAGCTAATCAATGAAATCGGTGGTTTTAGAGTAGGTTTTGAAGGTGCTCAGGATTACGATTTGGTTTTGAGGTTTACAGAAAAAACTGACAAAATTTTTCACATTCCTAAGATTCTTTACCACTGGAGAATGCACGCGGGTTCGGCTGCTGGCGGTGTAGATGCTAAACCCTATGCCTATGATGCAGGGCAAAAAGCTTTGCAAGAGGCGATCGAACGTCGGGGCGAACCGGGAAGAATTGAAGGGGTTCCTGAATTTTTAGGACACTTTATTGCCCGTTACAAGATTGCGGATTACAAGCGGGTAAGCATCATTATTCCCACCAAGGATTTAGGTGATGTGTTGAATACCTGCTTGGAGTCGATCTTTACTAAGAGTGTTTACCCAAATTACGAAGTTATCGTTATCGATAACGGCAGCAAGGAAAAACACACGGCGGAAATTTTAGCGAAATGGGAATCTCTGGAATCAGCAAGGTTTAAAAGCTATCACCTAGATATTCCGTTCAATTTCTCGAAGATTAACAACTACGCTGCTAGCAAAGCTGAGGGAGATTACTTGCTGTTTTTGAATAACGATACAGAGGTAATTACTCCCGACTGGATTGACGCAATGGTTGAGCAAGCTCAAAGAAGCTCGATCGGGGCTGTGGGCAATTTGCTGATATATTCGGACAACAAGATTCAACACGCAGGAGTGGTGATGGGACTCGGTGGCGGTGTGGCTGGTCACAGTTATTATCATATGCCGCGATCGATCCCAGGGTATTTCGGGAATGTGGTAGGCATGAATAATGTTTCAGCGGTAACTGCTGCGTGTTTAATGTGTCGCCGCGAAGTATTTGAAAGTGTTGGGGGATTTGACGAAGAGCTAACAGTGGCGTATAATGATGTGGATTTGTGTTTGAAAATGCTAGAAAAAGGATACCGAAATATTTACCTGCCTCATGTAGTTCTCTACCACCACGAATCTAAAAGTCGCGGTTACGAGGATTCGCCAGAAAAGAAACAGCGGCTGAAAAAGGAATCGAAGTTGATGGAAAGCAAGTGGCAAAAATATATTGACAATGATCCTTACTACAGCCCTCATTTAACTAGAGCTTGTCAAGACAGCGGTATTAGACTGGAGGACGAAAATTGGCGGCCGACGAATTAGGAATTTTCCCATGAGGGGTAGGCACGGGGGCACTACCCCTACAAATCAACAACCTGTAGGGGCGGTGCCCCCGTGCCCGCCCTGGATGCCGGGGAGGGTAGGCACGGGGGCACTACCCCTACAAATCAACAACCTGTAGGGGCGGTGCCCCCGTGCCCGCCCTGGATGCCGGGGAGGGTAGGCACGGGGGCACTACCCCTACAAATCAACAACCTGTAGGGGCGGTGCCCCCGTGCCCGCCCTAGATGCCGGGGGAATCGCAAGGATTGTAACTCAGACAGAAAACCGATACAATTCATCAGACGGCACCAATGACAAAAACCTGTAGGGGCGGGTTCGCCGATAGCTTCAAGGGATACCCAAAGACTAAAAAACCCGCCCCCAGCCCGCGCTTATAAACCCAGCCTAGACCAACCTAAAAAAATGAAATCTACGGTACAAAATTATGAATAACTCATTACAGGTGCATGAAGAAACTGCTTCTAACTATTTTCATAGAGGCAACCTCCTAAAACAATCTGGTAAATTAGAGGAAGCCGCCGCCGCCTACCAGCGCTGTACTGAACTCAACCCGGATTTTTCCTGGTATCACCACAATTTGGGTGAAGTTTTGGCGAAATTGGGGCAGCGGGATGGGGCGGAGAAAAGTTACCGCAGGGCCTGCGAACTTAACCCGAATTCGGCTTGGTCTTGGCACAATTTAGGGGAGGTTTTGGAACAGCAGGGCAATCTAGATGAAGCCGTGGCTGCGTACCGCAAGGCTGTGGAAATCTATCCAGATTTTTATGAGTTTTATAATAGTTTGGGTCAGGCTTTGTGCTTGCAAGGTCAACTGGATGAATCTGTAAGTTGTTTGCGTCATGCGATCGCACTTGACTCGGAATCGGCTTTGCCTTACCAAAATTTGTGGGAGGCTTTGGCAAGATTGGGACGGGTTGATGAAGGGATGGATTGCTTGCGAAGGGCGATCGAGCTAAATCCGGGCGAGGGAGATTTATACCTGAAGTTAGCAGAGGCTTTACAGGGTAAGAATGAGTTTGCAGAAGCCGTGGGTTATTACCGAAAAGCTATTCAGTTAAAACCAGATTTCCATTGGATTTACTATAAATTGGGCACGGCTTTATCGGCGCAGGGCCAATGGGAGGAAGCGATCGCATCTTACTCGAAAGCCGCTGAGTTGGAACCGGGTTCGGCGATCGTTCACCACTATTTGGGGCATACTTTGTCGATCGTGCAGCGGTGGGATGAGGCGATCGCATCTTATCGGAAAGCGCTGGATATCGTACCGGATGCGGCAGTGATTTACCAGCATTTGGGGGATGCGTTGACGCGGTTGGGAAGATGGGAGCAAGCGGTAGGCGCATACCGGAAATCGGTTGAGTTTGAGCCAAACTCACTAGAGGCTCAAGACCATTTGGGGTTTGCTCTGTATCAGTTGGGGCGGTACGATGAGGCGATCGCGACTTATCGGAAGGCTTTGGATGTGGCTCCCAATTCGGATGTGGTTAGTTTCCATTTAGGGGATGCTTTGCGGCAGCGAGCCCGCGTGCAACCGCTTCAAAAAGATATTGATGCAGATTTAGATGCTGCGGTGAATTGCTATCGCAGGAGTATTGAACTGAATCCAAATAATTTGGAGGTTTGTCAAAAGGCGTTGGAAATTAAGCCGGATGAGCCGGAGTTGTATTTGCAGTTTGGTAAGGCTTTGGCACTGCAAAATCAGTTAGAGGGCGCGATCGTTCAATATAAAAAGGCGATCGAACTTGATGCAAATAATATCAAACTTGATGGGAAAAATGGGGATACTTATCGGTATTTGGGGGATGCTTTGGCCAAGTTGGGACGGTGGGATGACGCGATCGATGCTTATAAGCGATTACTGAAAATTAATCCTGATGATTTTATGTGTTACGAGGGTTTGGGTGATGTTTGGTTGGGTAAGGGGATGGTAGAGAGGGCGATCGAGTTTTATCAAAAGGCGATCGAACTTAATCCTGATTTGGCTGAGGTTTATGATAAGTTGGGTGATAGTTTGGCTAAGGTGGGGCGACAAAAGGAGGCTAGTGTTTCTTATCGTCGGGGGCTGGAAGTGAAGACAAAGTAATGGACTTGGGCTTTTTTCAGAAACCCGGTTTTTGCCAAAAACCGGGTTTCTTGGGCTAGGATTTACCGATGGGAAAACCTGATCGATCTAATTGTGATTGGGCTTGTTTCAGTTTTGAGCGCGATCGATCCAATTCTAACTGCATTTCTTCTGCCGTTTGTTTCCAACTATTCAACTGAGATTTTACCCATTCCTTTTCCGATTGAGTCGCATCTAATTTAGCTTGTACCTCCTGAGTTGTGCGTTGCCAAGTTTCCACTTGCACTGACAACTGAGACTTTTCTGCTTGAGTTTGCTGTAATTGTGACTCTTTTTGTACTACTTGAGATTGTAGATTCTGTACTTGCTGGGCTAACTCTTTTGCTTCTGCGATAAAAGCCTCTTTTTGAGCATCTAAAATAGTGGGGTTAGCCTCTGCATACTGGCGATATTTGTTAAAAATAATCTCCCTAGTGCGAGTAAAATCAGGGCGGTTATGGCTACTGGTGTTAGTGCCATCATTTCTTTGGGTAAATTCGCAGGTAGTTTCTTTGATATGGCTATGTCAAATTTGCGAGATAGCCGAATTATTAAATCCCAATCTTCATGGGTTGATAGGGTTTCATCAAATAAGCCCACTTCATCTAAGCAGGATTTTTCGTGCATTAGACATAAGTTAGGAGTGCAGTTACTCACTAAGATTTTGTCCTTGTCAAAGTCTAGGGAGTAGGGAACACTACGGTGAAGTGTCACATATTCACCATTTTCTTTTTTCTGTTCTGCCATGACAGCATCGGTGTAGGCGATTTTATATTCGCTATTTTCTAGAAATTTGACTAGGGTTTCGATGTGATTGGGGTAGTAGTTATCATCGTCGTCTAAGTAGGCGATGTATTTACCACGAGCGGCGCGGATACCAGTGTTACGGGCGGCGGAACGTTCGAGAGCGCGATCGTGTTTTTTATAGACAATATTACCCCTGGTATTGAGACGTGATATGACTGATTGTACGTCAACACCGCCATCATTAACTACGATGATTTCTAATTCAGTAAAGGTTTGATTGAGGACACTTTGAATAGCTTGGGCAAGCATTTCTGGACGGTCTTTAGTGGGGATGATGACGCTAACAAGGGGGCGACTTCTGTTAACAGTTGATTGCCCTATTTTGCGATAGGGTAGTGCATTTAGTTCTGATGGAGAAATAGGCACTACCACGTTAACAGGGGAAACTCCCTCACGGGATATGCCATATTCTGCCCAAATCTGTATGGGCTCATCCACAGGTGCATTACCAGATGTTGATAAGCCATCAGGGTTATGGTAGTAGATGCCAAGTGTTTCTGGAATATGTACCAGTTTTTCATTTTTGCCAATACGCAGCCAAAACTCGTAATCTGCTGCGGCAATTAGATCTGTTCGGAAATAGCCATGACGATTGTGTATGTCCTTTCTCCACATTGGCTGGGGGCCGCAAATACATTGACGTTCCAGTTCAGAGTAGTCAAAATCCGGCCAACTAAAGCGCTGAGTAGCTTGATTTGTGAGCCATGTCTCATTAGCAACTGTACTGATTAACTGGTCGGCATAGACTAAACTTGTGTCAAGGTGAGTATCTAAATAGTTAGCCAATATCTCTAGCGCATCAGGTCGATGACGATCATCCGCATTAGCATTTGTAATATACACTCCCCGCAACATCTTAATTGCTCGGTTCCAAGAGGGATATAAAGGTTCACGCTCTGTTGTCCTTTCGTAGACTATATTTGGATACTTTGACTGGAATTCTCTCACAATTGCCTGCTCATTTTCAGGAGAAGCACTATCAATAACTATAATTTCGACTTCTCCTTTTTGGTAGAGTGTTTGTTCTACCAAGTCTTGTAGGCAGCCACGCATAAATTTTTCTGACTTATAGGTAGAGACGATCGCTGAAACTTTGAAATGAGGGCGATCATAATGCGTATTTGGAAATGATGTTCTGGAAAAAGTTACTGGGCTATATTGATGATCTTCTAGATTAGTTCGCAAGACAGATACTAATTGTTCTACAATCTTATAACTGCTGAATGATTCTTGAGCAAAGGTAGCAGAAACTTGGCGGATTGAATCGTCAGAATCAATTTTTTCAAATGCCTTAATTATTGTCTTTGCCAACTCTTGTTCAGTGTTAGGTGAATATAGAAAACCTGTTTTGCCATCTATAAGAGTTGCAGCTACCCCGCCTACATGGTGTACTACAGGAATACAGCCACAGGCTTGAGCTTCAACTGATACAAGACTAAAACTTTCTAGATAAGATGGTAAACAAAGGATGCTGTACCGAGAATAAATTTCAGGCATTCTATTACGAGGAACGGAGCCATGAAAATACACTCCATTCCGTTCTACACTTTTGATATCTTTTTCATAGCTATCACTGTGATCCAGCCATAGCGCGGCACTTCCATAAACATGAACTTCTGCGTCAGGGAAAATGCCCTTTACAATGGGTAATGCTTCTAATAGGACGTGGAGACCTTTGTCGGAAACTATGGCTCCAGCAAACAGGATCGAGTGTTTCTTTCGCGCTACTGGTTGTGGAGTGAAAATGTCTCCTACCATGTTTGTACATATTTTAGTTTTTTCAGGAGGAACACCTTGGGAAATAGCTGCATCCCGGTGAATTTCTGAAAGACAAAGGATAGCATCTAAGTCATTAAATCGGTTTGTGTCCTCAGCTTCAAAATACCAACAGTGGTGATGAAAAATCCATATCTGCCCTGAACGCTTCGGAATATTTAATAACGTTCTTATGACCGCACCAAAAATGACAACATCATACTTTGATATAAAAGCTTCTCTATCTTCATGCTGGGGAAATGCCAAAAACTTCACACCATTGTAAGTATGGGATTTAGTTATATGGTCTCCTGTAATTTCAACAGATAGATAACTATAGCTTTTTGATAGTGATGTCGCTAAACTTATAATTGCTGTAGCGGCTCCCCCATCTGCAATATGACTGGTATTGGTAAAACCAGCATAGTAAAAAAGTATTTTACATCCATCTTTGAATTCAGAATTGGTAACAGAGGGATGATATTTTCTGTCACGGAATGAAGATAAAGGAGTAGGAAGTAATTCGGCAATACCATTCCCCCAATCTATATCCCAAATATCAAGTTCTGAAAAATAGTCATAACCGTATTCCTTAAACCATTGTAGAACCTGTTTTTCTCGCCATTGTTCTGGGAATTTATAGATTCTTTCATCAAAAAAAGGATAACCAGAAAGCCATTCATTCGGACAGGGACGCAAGCCTAGATTGGTTTCATCTTTGCTAAGTCCATAGGTGCTATTAATTTCTTGAATGGATTTTTGTGGTTGCCTAATATGCTCTAAGCAGCGATACCAAGCTTGCTTAACCAGGAGATTGCGCCAGTTTACAAACTGAAAATGAAGTAATCCATAATTATATCCTTCAATCGTATATAAATTACCTTCAAGTCCTAGTGGCATTTTACCTACATGAAATGCTGCATCACCGTAATAGCATTTACCATCATCAGCAAATATAATCTGCTTATAATTATTTGTCCAAACTGATGTATCATATCGATATTGCTTTACAGAACGCCACAACTGAATCCATGCTAATTGCAGCCTATCGCCTGGGTTCAGCTTCAGGATTTCCTTACGTAAGAAATCATTTTCTACAAGGTTTGATGTAAAAGCTTCATCTGCATCGATAAAGATGAAGTGTGTTCCCCCAATTTCTCGACCAGCATCCAATAGTGGTTTTTGACGTCCGGTTTCGCTGTATTGCCATGACTCAGTTTTTCTGATGATTCGCTCAATAGGATATTCTTTTCGCAGGGATTCAACAATTTCGACTGTATTATCATCGGAAACATCGTCATGAACGCAAATAGCATCAACAAACTTTGCAACAGCCCGAATACAAAAAGCAATCTGTATTGACTCGTTCTTTGTTTCAATCAGGGCGACAATTTTTTTTTTAGAATTTAATACCGTTAAAATTTCTTTTTGATGAATTTGATTGCCTTTGAGCCAAAAAGAGTTTCCCTCACCTCCGCCACTTTGATTCAGTCCGATACCTGATAGATAGATACTGTGGTCTGCTAGATACTTCTCTAGATTAGACAGTTGGCACTGATCTTGGTACATAGTTCTGTATAACCAAACTTCTAAAAAGAGAGAAGAACAACGCTCCAATGTTTGTTTGGCACCTTTAAGAACTTTTAGTTCGGCTCCTTGCACATCGCACCAGAGTAAATCAATCTGCTTTCCAGCTAGTGGAGCAAAACTGTCCAGAGTGACTGTGGCTACTGTGTATGCTTCTGCTGGAGATGCACCGAAAGTAGTTAGTCCTTGGTCTTGATCTTCTTGAATTTTCATCGGAAGAAGAGAGCCTGTTCCGTCTAGGGTTGTTTCATAAAAAACAGCGGTTCCATTTTCTTCTGAGACAGCATAGTTGTGACAAAAAACACGCGGACTTCCAGCAAAACGCTCTAACAGTAGAGAGAAGTAACGCTGGCTTGCTTCAAACACATGAATCTCTGCATTTGAATAGTTCTGTAAAAATCGATCTATCTCAAATCCCAAGTGGCCGCCAACAATAACAATACACTGAACTTCATTGGCTGATTTCCCAATAAACTCGTGAAGATGGTTTTCGGTCGCTTGTTGAATTTCTGCATAGGGGGGATTACCTGTTGCACCTGTGTAAGCTTTCGTTGCTGGCAGATAGGGGCATATTTCACTGAATAAGTGGTTTAGCCTAACCATGAATAAATCTTGACCATTATCAAAGAGCAACGAATAGCCTAATTCTGCTAGGTATGAGATAATTTGTTGTCGATCTTTGCCATATTCGACTACAATCATTGAGGGGTGAAATCGTGAGAAATCCAGACTTTTTAAAACATCAAAATCAAAGCCTTCAGTGTCGATTGAAATAAAATCTATTTCTGGAATACCGTTTTTATCAAGAATTGTTGTCAGCCTCTGGATGGAAACTTTTTCTTTTTCCCATAACATTCCATACTCTTCTTGCCAGCGCAGTGTTTCCGACTCTAAAAATGTAGAAACATCACTTTGCCATTCTGGTATGTCAGGATTGATCCCAACATTTATATCTAGTTCTCCTTCTTCTAATCCTACGGCTGCACGGATGCACTTGACAGAGGTATTCTGATAGGATTGGGCCAGTTTTTCAAAATTCCTTTTTACTGGCTCTATACAGAGTCCAGTCCACCCATAAGTTTCATATAAGCGACGGACATTACTATAATGTACGCCATCACAAGCCCCTACCTCGACAAAGATTTTATTTTTCGGTGGATAGTCCAAAAAGAATTGTTCAATGACCTTATCCTGTTCGCATTGCGAGTAATAGCCACGAGCGTGTGTTGGATATTCTCTGGCAAACCAAAATTGAGGGTTAATTGACTGTACAGCGGCACAGGCTTTATCAACAAGATTGATCTTACCAATCTTTTTGGCTGCCTGCGCCATCAACCACAAAGTTTGCCAATCTCCCTTGCCAATGAGAACTTCTATTAGCTTTTCACCGTTACTATTGTTTTGTTTGAGTATTTTGCTCAAAATACCTTCAGCTTTATCTGTCAAATTCTGCTTTACCAGATCATCTAGGACAGTCAGTAATTTTTGATAATCGATCTGACCTTGCAAAATGTACTCTTCTATTTCAATGTCCTTTTTAATTTGATGCTGAGGCGGTTGAAAATCCGACCGCTCCAAATCTGTTTGAATTTGCTGGAGTTTAAACTTTGATCGCTCCAAGTCAGCCTTTATTTGATTGAGATCATAATTAGTTCTTGTCATGTTTCTTGAAACCTCACTCAATTTTCATAACTTAATAAGGAACTGGTTAAAGATAGAAGTCCGATAAATCCTACGTGAACCTGTTAATTCGTGTCAACTTAAAAATTGTCACCAGGAAGTAGTTACATAATCAGAACATTACTCAGTGCTTACTTACAGTAACTCTCTGTTGAATCAGCCTTTTCCACTCTTGCGAGTTAGTCAATGCGTAGCTATCAAAATCATGCCCCTTTTCTGATGAAAATTTAGCAAAACACTCCAACCAGTTGACGACAGACTCGGTTCGTGAAATAGGTGTGAATTTCAAAGACTCCTGCAAACACTGTTGCATTTTCTTCAAATCGCCACTTTGATAAGCATACCACGCATCCCATACCAGCAACTTATACTCAGTTGCAGTTGACTGCGGTTCAGTGGTTACATCCTGATGTTGTAACCGAGTCCTGACTAATTCTACCTGAGTCTGAGAGAATTGAGATTTTAATTGTTCCACTTCCCCCTGAGTTTGATGCAGTTGAGACTCGGACTGTTCTAATTCTGCCTGAGTTTGATGCAGTTGAGACTCGGACTGTTCTAACACCTGCTGAGTTTGAGAGAATTGAGACTGAGACTGTTCCAATTCTCCTTGAAGTTGGTGAATTTGGGAGTAAGCCTGTTTTAACTCACTTCTATTCTCATGTATTTGTGACTGAAACTTTTTCAACACAGTCTGACTTTGCTTCACCTCCAACTGAGACTGTTCCCATTCCCCTTGAAGATGGTATAATTGATGGTAAACTCGCTTTAACTCATTTTTATTTTGATAAAGTTGTGATTGAGACTCTCTCAAGAGGCCCTGGGTTTCGTCCACTTGCGACTGGGAATGCCGGAAGAGGCTCTGGGTTTCGTCCACTTGCGACTGGGAATGCTGCAATTGAGCTTTAATCTGATGGAGTTCAGATTGGCTGTTGGCTAATTCTGCCTGAGTTTGGTGCAGTTGAAAGCGACTTTTTTCTTCTTCCCACTGAGATTGATAAAGTTGGGACTTGGTTTGTGCCAATTCTGTTTGAGTCTCGTGTAGTTTACCTTGAGACTGTTCTAATACTGCATGAGTTTGGTGCAGTTGTTCCTGCAACTGTTCAGCTATAGTCTGAAATTCACCTAACTCCTCTTTCGACTCTTGTAACTCAGATTGAGTCTGATGCAGTTGAGACACAGACTGTTCCAATTCCTCATGAGTCTGATAAAGTTGGGACTTGGTTTGTGCCAATTCTGTTTGAGTCTCGTGTAGTTTACCTTGAGACTGTTCTAATACTGCATGAGTTTGGTGCAGTTGTTCCTGCAACTGTTCAGCTATAGTCTGAAATTCACCTAACTCCTCTTTCGACTCTTGTAACTCAGATTGAGTCTGATGCAGTTGAGACTCGGACTGTTCTAATACTGCATGAGTTTGATGCAGTTTAGACTCGGACTGTTCTAATTCTGTCTGAGTCTGATGCAGTTGACCTTGATAATCTTGCAACAGTGTCTCAGCTTGTTGCATTTGATCTTGGAATTGTTCCAATACTTCCTGAGTTTGATGCAGTTGAGATTGAGAATGTTCTAATTCCCCCTGAGCTTGATGCAATTGAGACTGGTACTGTTCCAACTCCCCCTGAGCTTGATGCAGTTGAGACTGGGAGTGAGAACGAAGCTGCTGTAATTCTCCCTTACACTGAGCCAATTCTTCTCTCAACAAATGTAACTGAAACTTATAAACTTCTGCTTCTTCAGAACCAGGACTTTTGGCAACGTTATCTCCTGTGGCAATATTAGTCGAGTTAGACGCGCTTATTTCATAATAAGGGCTGCAAATTTTCCGAACTTCGTCTTCTGGCAAAGTTAACTTTCTAAAACTAATAATATTTCCATAACCACCATTTTGATAAAAAATATTATCCGGTTCTAAATTCGATGTTTGTAAATCAAACACTTTCGCTTCAGTATCTAAAGCATTATCCACCATAACACTGAAACCATATCCACATTCTTTTAATACGTTAAGACACTCCATCGTAGCACTAAAAAACTTGGGCGACCAACCATGTTGACCTGTTTTTTTTGTTCCAGCCCCACCACCATACTCAAACATAACTACACTTGGCAACCAAGCTTGGGGTAATTCCCTAAAAGTTTTAATAACTGTTGACTCTGCGCCCTCAATATCTATTTTTAAACAAGTTACTTTCCCAGCATTTAAGTTCAATAATAACTTAGATAAAGTTAATGATTGTACTTCTAGTGTTTCTGTAGAAACACCAAACCAGTCCGGTTCAAGAGAAGCATAATTACTATCCAATCCAGCAGCCACATTTCCTAAATGAATAGTTTTAGTGCCGTTGACATCTGACAGACAAGCCTCTATTAAATTGATGCTATCATATCGGCACAAAACTCTCACCCCTTCTACAGGTAGGGGTTCAACTGCGATAGTTTTAAATCCCAACATAGCAAACATCTCACAGTAAAATGCAAATGTTCCTACGCCAACATCAATACAAATTCCCTCTCTATTCCCGTCAACGATGGGTAGAACATGGCTCAAAATTCTTTGACAACAAGCTTCAACGCGCATTTCAGATCCTCCTTATGATTCAGATTACATAAATTACTATCTAATATTCTATTTTTAACTTCCAGTCGCCCTAGGACAACCCACTCCTAAAATGGCTTTTCAGAAGCATACCACAAATGAGGGGAATTTTTGCCCGATCGCCCCCAATGAACTCCCAATGATCTCAAGCCGTCGCATTCCCAAGAATATCAGACTTCAGGCCTCTGAGGATGTTCCCGCAAAACCCAGGTATTATAGATGGGCGATCGCCCCCAAGCCCTAAGCCATCAAATTTACCATAAATATTATCCCACAAATAAACTCAGACGATCTATCGCCCTCAACTGATCGACCAATACGCGCGATCGGGTAAACTAGAAAGGTCGATCGCAGCCTACCCTTGTACTGAGGAGTCAAATCCCAACTAATGTATCAGAGTAGAGAACTATAATTGGCAGAGAAAAAAAAATTAACTTGAAGTCAATCAAATAGCAAAAGGATAGTCAATGGCAGTAGTAGACCAAGACGAGAACTTGATACTGGCGATCGACCATTCGTGGTCAGATGACGGCGGACTCGGAATCCAAGGATGGATTGTGGGCAAAAAAGAAGGTGTTCTCAATGAAGTCGTAGTGGGCGCGGGCGATACCTTCGTCCCCATCTCCGCTTGGTATCCCCGCCCTGATGTAGCCGCAGCCTACCCCCAATACAATAGCAACCCCAACTGCGGCTTCATTGTCTACCTACCTCGGACTGCAAAACATCAACTTACTTTCCACGCCAAATCTCAAGGTGTAAGCTACAGCAAAAATGTAACATTTGCCGGGTCAAAGCCGTCAGTATACGATTTCGCAGCCTTCAAAAATGACGATGACGGTATTTTTCGTGATTTTATCAACCTGGTTAATAACAACAATCTTAGGGTCTTAGAAATTGGTTCCCGAATCGTAAGTCCCGGAACCACCAGCAAAAGATCTTTATTTTCAGATGGAGCATCCTACACTGGGTTTGACTACTACGCAGACGCTAACACAGATGTAGTTGGGGATGCTCACAAACTCTCTCAATACTTCAGTGGCCAGAAGTTTGATGCCATCTTTTCCACATCTGTATTTGAACACTTAGCAATGCCTTGGGTAGTAGCAATGGAAATTAATAAGTTGCTAGCAGTAGGTGGAATAACATTCCACAGTACCCACTTTGCTTGGCCTCTTCACGAAAGACCTTGGGACTTCTGGCGCTTCTCTGACGAGGGTCTCAAAGTTTTATTTTCTCAGGCTATAGGATTTGAAGTAATAAGATCTGAGCTTTACGTTCCTTTGCGAATGCACTTAGACACCATGATACAAGGTCAAGAAACACTAACAACTCAGCCAGCCTTTGGAGGAGTTGCCATCCTTGCTAAAAAAGTAGCTGAAATCAATTCAGAAAAGTTTAGATGGGATGTAACGCTAACAGATATTTTGACATCAGAAAGCCATTACCCAAAACCAAATACTTAACTGTTTGGATCTCTCTACTTGTTGTTGACTCGGGTGGATTGGACAAAAAACTCGCTCCAATTCACCCTCAATCCTAGGCTCCTGGCCGATCAGTTACTAGAAGTCAGCTCGATCGCCCGCCGATAAGCAGATATCGCTTCCTCAAGCTGACCGACTTTTGCCAAAGTTTCTCCTAATTTATAATAAACCTCGACTTCATCAGGGTTTAACTCAACGGCGCGACGGTAACAGACGATCGCCCGCTCCTGCTTACCTTGCTCTAACAGAGTATTACCAAGGTTAAAGTATTCCTCTGCCGTTGTTTTGGGTTCCAAAATCGCGGCTGCATAACAACACTCAACAGCTTCATCTGGCTTGCCAACTTGCGAAAAAACCTTAGCCAAGTTCCGGTAAACGCCAGGGAAATTCGGTTGAATCGCGATCGCCTTTTGGTAACAGGCGATCGCCTCTTGCCACTGTTGCTGTTGTGCGTGAATAGTCCCCAGGTTTGCCAAGGCTTGAGCAAAATCAGGTTGAATTTCCAGAGCGCGAAGGTAGTAACTCTCGGCCTCATCCAGTTTACCCTGAGCTTGGAAGACATTGCCCAAGGTCTTGTACGCCGGAGCAAATTTGGGTTGAATTTTTAGTGATTGCTCGCAAACTGCGATCGCCTCTTCTAACTTTCCTTGAGCTAAATACGACTCTGCCAGTTGATTTAACGGAGCCGCTGCACTCTCCATCTCTTGCAGTTGAGTCTTAACTTCATTTAGCTGAGACTTAGTTTGTTCGAGTTCTTCCTGAGTTTTTTGGTATTGAATCTGCCTGATTTCAAGTTCTTCTTTAATTGGTTGAAGTTCTTCTTGAACTTGTTGCAGTTTAGTTGTAAATTGCTCAAATCCCCCTGGATTTTGGTGCAGTTTTGTCTGAGATTCCTCTAATTCTTTGCGAGTATCCTCTAACTGAGGATCAGTCTGTTCGCATTCTGTTGGTTTTACCAAAATTCCTGCATCTAGCTCTTCAATTTTTTCGTAAATGAATTGCCAAATTCCCGTATTCAACCAATAAAAACCATTAGCAAACAGCATAGAACTCGCAGGTGCTGTTTTTTTCCTGATATCTTCTGCTTGAGTGGGTTTTGGCCCGTGAAAATGGATGATTTTTGCTTCAGGACTAAAATTCCAGTATGATTTCCAATTTAGCTGGATATCCAACCTATCCCACTTGTCTTTGAAAAATAAGTTATAGGCTCCTTGGTCAAAAGCTAGTGGTAATATTTGATCCAAGTTTTGGTCAATATAATCGTCAAATTCTTTCTGTATCTTTTGAAGATTTTTGACATTCATGTATAGCACGCCACTATTGAAATATTCCCAGTTGTTGGGATCGTGTTCGGGTGTTGCTGCCAAATATTCACAGGTTATACCCTGCAAATAGTCAACCACATCATCAAAAAACATGACATCGCAGTCTGTATAAAAAACATACTCATCCGGTATTTCATAAATTTCTACAATTTTGGGAATTTCAATTCTCAAAAATGCACCGAAAGCTACAGTTGAATATAAAGGATGTTGAGTTTGTAGTTTTTCATAGTGAGGTGTTCTGTGATAGATAATCTTAACACCATTTTTTTGCAGCCAATCTGTCAATTCATTCTCTTCGCCGTCATAAATGCAATATGGTTCTAGCGATGTATTTTGCAGAGCCGTATAAACTGCTACTTTAATCATTTGCGAATAAATTTCAAAACCAGGACTAGCTTCATTAATTGCAAAAAACCATTTCATCCGGTACTTTTGTTTCTGATTGCCTAGAGGGAAATGATATACAACTTCCTGCAATCGAACCACTCCCAACTTCACGCGAGTTTCATTATTGGCTAAAACTGCTTGGATTACCACCTCAGATTCGGGCTGCTGTACTCCTATTTTCAGCCTAGCCTCGTAAGCGCTATTTGCTGCTAGCGGTAATTCTGGATAAGCGCTCACCAGATCGGAGCGATAACCGTTAACTGGGATTGTAAGAACAGTTTCGTCATTATAAATAAACTCAACTGCCACAGATCGCTCGCTCTTACCCAACACCCAACCAGAGAACAAAATTTCATTGTTATCTACTTTACCGACAGTAGGCGAATCTAGATTAAATCCACGCAGCCATTCCAGAGCTTCAGGGTAAGCCGGTGCAACATCCACAACAGCCAAAATTTTTCGTTGTAGGGAATTTGATTCCTGAATTTTCGGAATTTTTTGTAAATCTACATCAAACTGCTGAACCCGATAGTTACTCTCTTTTAGTTGTTGTTCAGTTTGATGCAGTTGAGATTCGGACAAAGCCAACTTCTTTTGAGTGTCATCAAGCTCAGTCTGAAATTCCTCTAATTGTATTTGCATCTCGTAAAGCTTAGATTGTAAACGTGACTGTTCCGTTAAAATTTGCGTCATTGGAGATGGAGAAATGATCTTATCAACTGCCTCCCTCAGTTTCAGGACAAAACGCTGTATCGTTAAATCTTCAACCTCATTGCGATCGCTCAAGTCAAACATCCAAGGTCTTGGATCGAGTGTATCCGCTTTACCTCGAAGCATTTTTTCTTGGCTTTCTTGCAAGGAGCGAGTCATATAGTGATTTATACGCAGCTTTTGCACTGAATTTACTGTAGACCAAGGCCCCACTATTGGTTCTTTATTTTCTGTAGTGGCAACTCGATCGTTCAAGTATCTAAAATCGTGAGGTGAATCAGGGCGTATAGCTTCTACAGGACGCACTATAGATTTGATATGCTTGTTAATTTCCCAATCGTCTAGGCCTCGTTTAGTAAAGTTTTCTACTTGCAAGCCCTCTGGTCTAGTTTTGTGACTGGAAGAACCAAAAACCAACCAATTAACCGCAACTGCTGGAGAATCATAGAATTCCTCTAACACCTCTTTGATGTCGTCCTTTTCAGTAGGAAATAGAAATTCATCCATATCAATAAAAGCTATCCACTCCGATGCTTGTCTGTAAGTTTCTAAACAATGTTCATAGGCTTGAAGTTGTCCTGGTATCAGCGACCACTCATGCCAAATAACTTCCCCTGATTCTATGTACGGTTTAACAATGTCAAAAGGGTTATCCGTGCTGTTGTTGTATAAATAAAACCTTTCAACACCCACTATTTTATGAAACTCTAACCACTCTATCAAATAGGGAGCCTCATTTTTTAAAATTGCACACACACTCAATTTACACTTATTGCAGATAATTTCTTGTTGAGGATAAAATGTCTGCTTCTGACTGGGATTTTCGCGCAACAACGGCTCGCTATTCCAAGGGTCAAAGGGAATCAGTTTGTTTTTCTGTAAATTGGGTCGGAAGAAAAATTTGCACCGTTCGTTCAGCATCGCTGCTGCAAAAGAAAACGTGCTATTTGAAGTAGCCAAAACATCACACTGACTCAATATGTAAAAATCAGGATAGAAAGGTGCTTCGGGCATCTCTACACCCAAATCCTTGACTGTTAGCGGGTTGTAATCTGCAAAATCCCCAACAACATTTTCGATTTCATCGCTAGCGATAAACAATACTGGTTCATCCAGAGTTTCCCACAAACCGTCCAACCATTCTCTGTACCATTCACTTGGAGCAATAGAAAGATAAGGAACGATATCGCTTGCCCAACTATAATCGCCTCGACGCAAATGCAATCCTACAACTGTTTTACCTCTTTCTCGTAAGCGGTTGACAGATTCTTGCATCTTCGCTTCAACTTCTGACAAGGGTTTGAAGAGCGAAAGGAAATATTCCTTATGCTGAGCGTAATATTGAGTGTGAAACTGAAAATAGCCTATAAAATCAACGTTTTTGAATGGTTCTGGAGCATTAAGTATTGCTGATTCTGAAAGTTTATAGGGAGTTTCTTGCTCCACAACTTGAGGTAATGGATGAGAAATTGGCGGCTCATTGTGACCAAAAAGATATTGACCAGACCACGCTGGCAACTCAAGCCGCATCCCGTGTTCTTTGGTGTACATTTTCAAGAAAGCATAGTCAAATATCTGATTGCCAAATCGCGCTATCGCAAATGCTGCCATCGTAATCAGCGGTTTCTTGATATACAAAGCATCGCCCCAGTAGGGATGGTGCGTTATCGTTGCCACCCGCTGAAAGCCGTGCTTTTCCAGAAATTCGTCCAACTGATCAATTAAAGCGCACCCGTCATACAATTCTTCATAATTAACCTCCGTGTTGATTGCTGCCACATATTTCAACCAGTTAGCTGCTCCTTCCAAAGCCAAAAGTTCAGCTCCTTGAATATCTATATTTAAGATATTAAAGTCATAAGAGTTGAGTTGCAGTTCTTGCAGCAGCGTGTCAATCGTTCTTGACTGTACCTCAACTTGATGAGTTTCTTGAATGTTTGGATAAAGTTCTAAATGGCGCTTCAATTGCAAAATAGAACTGCTTTGATCGATCGAAGTCACGCGCAAATTTACCGTACCATTTTCATTGCTAACAGCACAGTTGACGGCTTGCACATTTGGCACCCCAGCAATATTAGCTTGCAACCGTTCAAACACAACGGGGTTAGCTTCCACAAACAGCACTTTTTGAACGCCCATTGCTTGATAAGTGCCGATTTCTGTACCCTCGTGAGCCCCAACGTGAATAACTCCGTGCGGTACAATCCCATATTGAGTGAAAATTTGCTGCAAGTCCAGCATTCGCAGGGCTTCACCCAGAACATTTTGGCGGAATCGCTCATTTACAGCCAAGAAGTTACTGAACTGAAAGTTTTCATCCTCTGGCAAAAAGGTGGGTTTGTATTCTAAGTTATCTGGGAGAATTTTAAAAATTAAATACCCGAATTTTTGCAAATACTCAGATGCTTCTTTCAAGCTCGTTTTAGCATCTAGATAAGTCCCTCCATATTCAAATTGTATATAATCTATTCTACCTGTTTCTATAAAATGTTTTGCTCCATATAAAACGTCTAATTCGGCACCGCCAACATCTATTTTGATAAAATTAATTCTCTTAATGCCGTGGCGCTGACAATAATTATCGATAGTTGTTGTTAATACTGTAATTTCTTTGGGTATATTCAGCAAACCTTGCTTTTCCACATCTACTCTGCGGTAAAAGGTACTCAAAAGTGGATTAGCTTCGTAATAATAAAATGTCTTAACTTCTTCCTTCTTCCCTACAGCTAGATTGTTAGAAATTACTTGTTTGTCTAGGTTCTGAACCAGCTTTTTGTAGACATGAGGAATTGGTTCAAACAGATGAATTTCTAAATCATGTCCTTGGCTCAACACTTCCGCCGTCCAATCCCCAGCATTAGCACCTACATCAAAAACAACATTACCTGCATTAATAAATCTAGATATAACTTGGCTTTCACCACTACCTTTTAAATCTATAACCATTTGTTTGCTAGTTTTTTACTCAATTAACTTTATCAATTAAACGTGGAATCCTGGAAAGCGAACTGGCTCAACAAATTCGCTTTCATGTATACGATCGAGCACATAACCCAATTTAGGCACATCAGCAGGAATCCCGTCCTTCATCTTTCGATAATCCCGATCGCAACTAATCACACCTTTCTTAGTATAAGCGATCCATTGACCCCGGTATTTTTTCAATTCACGGCGATTAGCCTTATACCACTCCTCCGCTGTCGTATATTCCGCCTCCATATTTTTACCCCATAATATTCTCTCAAACTCATTTGCGATCGAAACACCACCCAACCCAATGGCTGCAACTCCCAGTTATCCCAGGACAAGGCACTTCCAGAATGATTTCTCAGAAGCCTACCACACTTTCGAGTCAGTTTTGCCCGATCGCCCCCAATGAACTCAAGCCTCCCACGAGCATACCAGACCGCAGCCCCTCTCAGGATGTTCCCACAGAACCGGTATTATAGACAAGCCATCAGCGATAAGTCCCAGGCGATCGCACTGACAATCAATTTTACCCTAAATCAACTAACGAAGACCACCGCGCGCGATCGAGCAAAACACAACACCCGCGATAAACCTAAGCAACCGTCCAATCTTCCAGCATCAAATTCGGCACTTTCCCAAAATCTCTGTGATTGCGCGTGACTACAACGGCACTACAAGAAAGCGCGATCGAGGCTATCCTCAAATCTTGAGTCCCAACTCTAATTTTTTGCGCCTGTAATTGCATATAATCGCGATCGGCCATTGCATCAAAATTAATAATCGGAAAATTCTCCAAAAAACGAATCGTAGAAAGTAGCCGAGAATAAGCCAATATTCTTTAGTTGGATCATCTTTAAACATACCTACTACTTGAAGTATGGGATTATCTGGATTTTTTCTACGCAACTCTTCTAACTGTTCATCACTCATTGGCTGTCGGAATTTTTCGGGATTGACTAAAAATTCCTTTTTCGTTTCAATAACATGATGAACAAATTCCAAATCTTCTTCACTAAGGTCAACCAACTGCAAACATGATTGTATCTGTGATTCAGAAAAATGCTCGTACAACTGACCAATTGCCTTAGTCACAAAAGACCAAGTAATTAGCTGCACCTTTTCAAAAGATACAACCACTTTTTTGCCCTGCTTAAAAGCTTCCGCAATTAATGGATAAATCACCTGACCTTCATGTTCAAACGTCAATTCAAACTTGCCCAATACCTGATAAAGATTAATCTTAATATCGGAATCATGACCCTGGGATTCTGGTTGATATTCCTGGGATTTGGTAGCGGGGACTTGCAACGCACCAATCAAATCAATTACCGCACGTTGGTGTTCGGGAGATAGAGTCCTTAGTTGAAGAATTATCTCCTGTTCGCGATCGCTTACTTGAGTCATAATGTCACCTCAATTGTTTAGTTTAATCACCTGGCAAATCCATATAAGCTTTTTATATGCCGACTCTCCGGCTCAGCCCCTACTCAGGGCTGTTTCATTCTCAAAAAAACGATGATGGGGAATAAGACCCACCCCCTAGCCCCTCCCAGGAGGGGAAACGGATCTAGCTCCCCTCTTTCGATCGCCACTTCATATCTGGGCCGCCAATCGTGAGATTTTAAAGACCTCATTCTAACAGGGTAAAACCTAACAGGCTCAATAAATTCGCTTTCATATATGCGATCGAGCAAATAACCCAATTTAGGTATATCAGTCGTCATCCCGTCCTTCATCTTTCGATAATCGCGATCGCAACTAATCACACCTTGGTTAGTATAAGCGATCCACTGACCACGATATTTTTTAAACTCCCGGCGATTAGCCCTATACCACTCCTTCACTGTCGTATATTCTGCCTCCATATTTTTACCCCATCTTGGCCGAAATACCACAAATTAGTGCTTTTTTCATATGATTACCTCTAAGTGTCTGAGGGCTACCGCCTACTTGATGTTTGCTAAGTTTAGTGATAAGTTTAGTATAATCCAAAAAATATGTGAGGTCAATTATGGACTATCAAAAGTTTTTCAATCTAGTTCCCACTTTCTATGAAAATTGGGGAGAGGAAACAGTACAGCCAAAAAACAATGGCTTCCGGCAGGTCAAGGAGCAAATTAGCTGCATGACTACAGTCAATGTGATGCAATTGCTTAATTTTGCTGTTAGCTGTATGGAGCTTGACGAGGCTTACTGTGAAGTAGGCTGCTTTCAGGGAGGGACTTTGGTAGGAGCACTACTTAATAACCCAGGGAAGACTGCCTATGCTGTAGATAACTTCTCGAAATTCGATGATAGCGGGGAAAATTTCACTACACTTAAGAATAATCTGTCTAATTTTGGGGTAGCCGATCAAGTCGTTTTCAATAACCAGAGTATGGAGGATTTTTTTCTAAAACTTAAAGAGGTTAAAGCAACAAACCCAAAATTTGGTGTTTACTTGTATGATGGCGCTCACGATTACCGATCGCAATTGTTGGGGTTGATGTTTGCCAAACCCTTTCTAGCGGCTCAAGCATTAATTATTGTGGATGACACTAACTGGAAAGATGTCAGTCAAGCTAATAAGGATTTCATTGATACTCACCCCCAATGTGAATTATTGCTAGATTTGCCTACACCCCATAACGGTTGTGAGACATTCTGGAACGGTATTCAGGTTTTAAGTTGGGATGCAAGCAGAGAGTAAAAAAATACTCGCTAGTGGAATCCTGGGAAGCGAACTGGCTCCACACTTTCGAGTCAGTTTCGCCCGATCGCGCCCAATGAACTCAAGCCCTCGCATCCCGCGAACATACCAGACCGCAGCCCCTCTCAGGATGTTCCCACAGAACCGGTATCATATACAAGTCATCAGCGACAAGTCCCAGGCGATCGCGCTGACAATCAATTTTACCCTTTCTTTTTTCTCTAGCGTTTGATAAGTTTCTTGCAGCCACAGATAATAATCAGTTTCATAGAGAGCAAAGACATCATTCATCGAAGTACCTCCACCTGCGGAATGTGCACAACAAAGTCGCTGCCCCATTCTCCAATATGAGCCATATATTCCATTATCTCATTTTTAGAGGACTTACGCATGGGGCCCCAGAAACCGGGTTTTTTACGAAAATAATTCGTTTCAGTATTATAATTAGGACACGGCAGTGCCGTTTCCCTACCAGAAAATAACGTTAAAATTTGTCTATGAATTACCCAAAAATCTCTCAAACAATTGAGCCACAATCCCTGGAACTTCGCAAAGAAATTGCTCTGTCCGTAGCCCAAGAATGTATCCAATTGCTCAAGAAAAACTATGCCGTAACAGAAGTAATTTTATTTGGTTCCTTAGCCGGAGATAGCCCTTGGCATTGGGCCTCGGATGTAGATTTGGCCGTCGTAGGTCTCTCAAATCCTCAGTGGTGGAAAGCTTACGGTGAATTAGAATCTTTGTGTCCAGGTTGGCTGAAAGTAGATTTAGTCCAGTTAGAAGATGCCTCACCTCAGTTGCGCTGTCGGATTCTCAAAGAACAACCCATCCCAGATAATATGTATTTAGCACTCAAAATTCGCATTGAAGATGAATTGATTAGAATCGACCAAACTTGGGCGGTTGTAGAAACAATCTTGGCACAAGCTGAGACTTTACCAGAAATAGTTCTAACTCCTAGTTTGGCTAGTTACGTCAGTGATTTGTATGGAGGCTTTGAAAGAATTAGCGAGCGAGTGGCTGTAACGTTGGACGGGGGGATGCCGCGCGGTGAGAATTGGCATCAGGAGTTGTTGCGCCAAGTCGCCGAACCCGGTGGCAGAAACCGTCCTCCGTTATGGGAGGGTTCGCTGTTGTTAGAACTTGATGATTACCGGAAATTTCGTCACTTAGTGGTGCATAGATACAAAGTGGATCTGCAAGGCGATCGCGTGTTAGAGTTAGCACAAAATATGCAGCCATTATTGGTGAGAGTTTGCGCTCAGGTGATGGTTTTTAATGAGTGGCTGGAAAGTCAGGTCAAAGAATAAATGTTGTCAGAACTTATACAAATTTAATATCAACCGATGGCATTCCTTATGATACCGAAGAGACGGCACGGTAATGAGGAGACGGCAATGCTACAATATTATTTTGGGTAGGGACACGGCAGTGCCGTGTCCTCTATAGCAATCCTAAATCATTTGTGAACTTCTTACTCCCTCCCCTTAATAAGGGGAGGGTTGGGGTGGGGTAAAAAACTTTACGACTCATTTAGGATTGCTATATATCATTCCCGTGTTACCGGAATTGATATAACACGATCGCACAAATCACCCCCTATAATCGAAACTAGCCATTAGTTCTCATCAATTGAGCAACCGCCATGAATCAGGACCAAGAAAAAACCACCTATTCACAGAAAACAGAGCGCCTCAAAGTTATCGCTCAGTTGATCAAAACAGTGACGCCGATGATTTGGACGATCGTGCTTCTGGTGGTAATTCTTCCCCTATTAGGTAATTTCATCATCTCCAAATCCTTAACAAATACTGCAACCACAGCAGTCGTAGTCTCGCCACCACACGATTTTAGCAAAGTTAACCAAGACATTAAAAACGCCATCCAAACAGCCCACACAACTGCTGAGACCTTCGCATCCAAAGAATTGGACAAATGGGAAACCGAAGTAATCGCGCGAGTTGACAATAGTTTCCTCGATTGGTACTTCGATTACTTCAACCAAAAAAAGATGGAGTTTACCGTACCTTTCAACTTCCTCAAATCAGCCCTACTCAACAGATTTGATATGAATGCAGCATCACAAGCTGTTTCCGAAAAATTAACAGAAGACTTTCAAAGAGAATTTGCCAACCGCGTGCTAGTGCCAAGAAATGCTCAAATCCGGTTTCAATTAATCACTCAAGATACCGCTAACTTGTACATAGCAGAAGTTAGCAAAAATGTAAAAGTAGTTCAAAACAATTATAACATACCTCAAGTGCAGTGGGATAAATATCTGAACGATATTGCCACCACAATTAGCGACAAAGGAAACATCTCAAATTTGTCATTAAAAGTATTAGTTGGCGGCAGTGGCTACTTAGTTGCCAAGCCTTTAATATTGGGATTGGCCACAAAAATTGGTAGCAAAGTAACCGCAAAAGTTGCCACCAAAGCCGCCGCCAAAATGGCCACAAAAACAGGCGGTACGGTTGCTAGCCAGTTGGGAGTAGGTTTAATCGATCCGATTGTCGGTGTCGGGATTATCATGTGGGATTTGTGGGATTACGATCGCACAGTGAAAGTAGAAAGACCAATTTTGCGCGAACACCTTGTCGCTTACTTGAAAGATGTCAAAAAATCCCTGCTCACAAATCCTGAAACCGGGATTATGGCAGCAATTTACCAGTTGGAAAGCGGCATTTTGAAGTCACTTTCATAAATGCCTAATCCCCTGTAATTTCTCATCAAATATTCACACTTAAAAACAACATTATCTATGAACACAACTCCTTCTCAAAGCGAAAGTCGCGCCATGCTGAAATGGCTGAACCGCAATCGCCAGCAATTGAAACAGTATGCCCATCAATATGTTGCTTACAATGCTAACGGGATCATCGCTAATAGTGAAAACTTGCGCGAAATTTTACATTTAGCAGAAGCATCTGGAGAGCTTTTTTCGATTTACTTAGTTCCGGGCTTTACCGCCTCTATTTTGATTTTACCGATTTATTTCCGCACAGTCAGCACTCATGATTGGTCGCCTACTTATCAAATAAATCTCAAGCATAAAGAGTTAGTCATGAATGCTACTATGATAGTAGATTCTGGAGCCGATTTTAGTATAATTTCATTGAAAGCAGGTCAAGATTTGGGATATGCTTTAGCCGATGGAGAGCAGATATTAGTAGGTCAAACAATCGGCGGAACAGTTGAGTATGTTTTGCGACAGATTGAAATGACAATTGACGGACAAACTTTGATGGTTCCTACTGCTTGGATACAAAACAATATAGCAGATGTCATGCTTTTGGGGCGAGAAGTTGTGTTCGATAAGTTTAATATTGAGTTTAGGCAAGCTGATGAGGAAATCATATTTACAAGACGTGAAGATAAACTTGCCCTTTAATCATCTCACGTTCTCAAAAACAATTTAAACCTCGTAAACACCACCACAATTAAAGCCACAATCGCCGTATATCCAAATCCCCTCAAAAAACCCATAAACGGATCAGTTGAAGTCATCTCAATAATCACCGGTTCCCATTGATTTAAAACCAAAATCGGCCAAACAATATTCGCAAATCCCACATAGCCAATCATCGGATTCACCCCATTATCAATAAACAACTGCAACCACCATCTCTTTTGAAATACATCAATAATTACCGTCAACCCAATCAACATAAAAATTGCCATTCCAGTCGTTACAAAAAAGTAACTCATAGTTGCCGAATCTTTCTTAATTCCGCCTTCATAAGGCTCAAATAGCAAACCCAAAACTAGCCAATAAAACCCCCATTTGTAAAGACGATTTAATAAATTTTCTGTGATATTTCCCGGATTTTTTAACAAAACTAAACCGCACAAACACAGCACAAGCGTTACTAGCGAAGTCTGCCACACCAATCTAGCTTGCAGCCCCACCAACAAAACTAAATTGATAGCAAACATCAAAATGAAAATACTAAAATAGCGCGGACTCTTCCAGTTAGCATAAATCTGGTCTTCAGGCGAACGATACTCTATCCACCGATAAAGCAAATCACCGACGATAGTACCGGGAATCACAATAAACAAATACTTGAAATAATCAAATTGAAAAATCCCAGGTGCAGGAGAGTAAAACCAAACTAACTTAATCCAACCATCTGTACGAGATGCCAGTCGCATTGCGAATATAAAGCCCAAAAACCCCACTCGCAACCACGTATTTGAACGAGTAAACAGCCAAATTATCGAGCCAAAAACAGCCATATTGGCAAGCACAACTAAGATAATATCGCTGCGGTTGAAATCAAATCCAATTCCGTTTGGATATTTGATGCGAGATACGAATAAAATCCCAGCACTCCAAGCGGCAATGGTTGTGCCTATTCGCAGCCACGGAAGCTTTTTGGTTGGCCAACGAACGAACATCAAAAATAGGATTAAAAATCCGCACAATCCTAGCCACCATTTGTGCGAGCCCGGTTCGTTGGGGTCGATTACAGTTGGTCGAATATGCTGGAGAAATATCGCAAAGGAACCTAAGAGAAATCCTCTTTGTAAAATAGATAGAATTATTGTTTTTATATCCCATCCTTTTGTGATACGGCGAGACAAAGCTAGTGGTATAGCGGCCCCCATTGCAAATAGAAAGAAGGGGAAAACTAAATCAACCCAAGTTAATCCCGCTAGTTTAGGATTGAAGGCATGGATGGGTGGCGCTTCTTGGGCGTGATACATCCATGCAGGTAATGTTTTGCGGGCGATTGTCCCGGACAAAACCATTGCTAAAACTGCTATTCCGCGCAGGGCATCCAGTGCGTCGGCGCGTTTGGAAAGCGCTGCAACTGGCAACAGTTTTTC
Source organism: Tychonema bourrellyi FEM_GT703 (assembly GCF_002412335.2). Lineage (GTDB taxonomy): Bacteria > Cyanobacteriota > Cyanobacteriia > Cyanobacteriales > Microcoleaceae > Microcoleus > Microcoleus bourrellyi. The sequence continues at coordinate 68,378 of NZ_NXIB02000001.1, read as the reverse complement.
GTTCTGTACTGTGTCTTGTGGTTCTGATGTTGTGTATTTCAATGCACTCACCGATTCTGTTTTACTTGCCAATTAATTTGTGCAGCCAATTGCCTGATGCTAAGTTTATCAGTCTTTTGGCTGAGTGTTTGCTGTTGACTGTCAACCGCGAAACTCGGTATTTATTGGGTGGGAAGAAACGCAGTTTTAATTTTAAGCTGTTGTACAAATATCCTGATTTGTAGTATTTAGCAACGTATTTGTCAACTTGTTTGTTGACTGCGCCAAATGGGTAGGCGATGTGAGAGGCGATTGTTTGATTTGGGTCTAAGTCTTGGGTGCATTTCCTCAATCTAATTTGGTCTTCAGCTAACTCTCTGTCTAAAGCTTCTAGTGAAATTTTTGTTAAGTTTTCGTGATTCAGTCCGTGGGATTGAATGTCATAAAAACCTTTTTTAAATCCATCTCTCAATTCTTCACAATTGACTTTTTTTATGAGTGAATTATCGGTATTAAAAAAGCCGGAGTTGATAAATACAACTGCCTTGTTTTTTGTGCCGTACTTATTTTCTAGTTTCTCTAAGATAGGTAGTAAATGTGTATAAATGCTTTTATTACCGTCGTCGAAGGTAATTATGACTTTTTTGCGATCGCGATATTCAGCAGGCACTATCTTCTGAGGACTTGCTAAGAAGTAATCATAGAGTTCTTGGGTTGACAAAAACCAATAGTTATGGCTAACTAAAGACTCTAAAAATGGTTCTAAGTTTTGCTGGCTGTAGTCGCCGGGAAAGTCTCTGCGCTGCGGTGGTATTTCTTGGGGATTTTGAATGTCAACAATGTCGTGAAAGCCGAAAATTGGAATTTCAACTGTGATGAGTTCTAAGATTACTTGATAACTGATTAATGTTAGGATAAATGCTAGCAAAAAACTAATGATGCGTTTTTTTCGGATGGTAATGGGTTGAAAATATTCAGGCAATTTATGAACTAAAAAATTTACCATTGACAATTACGACTGAATAAGGTAAAGAACTTAGGTGGAAGGGTGAGGATTTTTTGGGCAAGATGACGTTTGTATCTAGATTGTAGATGCGATCGCGCTTATTGACGATCGGCATAAGGATCGCAGATTAAATAACCTGTGTAGGTTGGGTTGAGGGACGAAACCCAACACCCTAGACATCTCCTAAAAAGCCAGTCAAGAACAGGCAGGCGGTGCCCTGAGCGAAGTCGAAGGGATGCCTGTTCCACTAGAATTATGGGAGATGTCTCCTGGGAATGTTGGGTTTCATGCTTCAACCCAACCTACGGAAGTCAATGTTATTTAATTCTCATTCCTAAGCTAGGTAAAATCCTGTAGGATACAGTTTAGGGCGATCGCACAAATCCTGCAACCCCATCCCACAGTTGACAATCCTGATTTCTGCCCCAAGTTTTCCCTGTAATTTTTGTACTTGTGATTTGCCCCCCGAAGTGGTAGCATGATTTCTGCGAAAGTCCCAGCCGATAACAATGATGAAAATCGCAGTAATTCTGCCTGTTTACAACGAAGCAAATTGCATAGAGAAAACTTTTGACGAAATTTTAGAGTTTTCTCAAAAAAATCATGCTTACAATTTTATCATTGTTAATGATGGATCGACAGACGATACACTAAAAATTATCGAAAACAAACTCAACACCAGCCCAACCTATAATATCAAACTAATTTCTTACCGCGATCGCCAGGGAAAAGGTTATGCCGTTAAAAAAGGAAGCGAATCTGTAGATGCTGACTGCATCTGCTTCATGGATGGCGACTTAGCTTATTCCCTGGAACACATCGAACCATTAGTAGAAAAGTTAGAAAAATTTGATGTAGTAATTGGTTGCAGAAACCTCGACAGACACAATTTCCGCAATCTTACCTTGATTAGAAAAATATCAGGCAAAATATTTAACTTTATTTCCAGAAAAATCCTCAATTTGCCCTATAGAGATATGCAGGCGGGACTTAAAGGATTCAAAAATAAAGCAGCCCAAGAAATATTCAAGCAACAGACAATCACAGGATTTTCCTTTGATGCCGAACTACTTTTTTTAGCACAAAAGAAAGGATATACAATCGGCGAAATTCCTGCCAGAGTTTCCGAACAACACTTATACAAAATATCCAAAGTAAATATAGTTAAAGATTCTCTAGAAATGTTTTCCTGTTTGTTGAAAATTCGCTATAATAATCGCGCTGGCAACTATGAATAAATACATTTTATTGAGCTTTGACATAGAAGAATTTGACATTCCCGAAGAATACGGTCAACCCTTGGAAAATGACATCAAATTTGCAGTCTCTCAAAAAGGCTTGTTAAATGTGATTTCACTTCTAGATAGATTAGAAATAACAGCCACATTTTTTGTAACTGCTAACTTCGCACTCCACAACCGAGAGATAATTAAGCAACTTTCACAACAACATGAAATTGCCTCCCACGGTTTTTATCACTCCCAATTTTCCCCGGATGATTTGCTAAAGTCTAAAGAAACTTTAGAATCCATAACTAATACTAAAGTGACTGGCTTCAGGATGGCAAGACTTCAACCAATTGACGACGCAGAAATAGAAAAAGCAGGCTATGAGTATAACTCATCGATGAACCCAACTTATATACCCGGCAGATACAACAACCTATCTAAACCTAGAACTGCATATTATACGAATAAACTGCTAAACCTTCCTATTTCAGTGACTCCTCTGATTAGATTCCCCCTGTTTTGGTTGAGTTTTAAGAATTTCCCCTTGTCAATGATCCAATTAGCAACTAAGCTCACCTTAGAAACAGATTCTTATCTAAACATCTACTTTCACCCCTGGGAATTTACTGATATTTCGCAGTTTAAACTCCCTGCTTACGTCAAAAAGAATTCAGGTAGTAAAATGATTGACAAACTAGAAAAATATTTGACTGTACTAAAAAATCAAGGAAGATTTATTTCTATTTCCGAATTCAAAAAAAACTTCAGTAGCAAAATTATCTAATTCCACAAAAAATATGAAATTAAAACCTCTCGACTACTGGCAAAATCAAACAGGATTGCGTCAAGCTATAATTATAGCAGCCACTTTTTTTACAGTAGTTTTAACTTTTAGTATAATTAACTATGAGAGCTTTTTAATCACTTATGACCACGGCTTATTTAATCAAGTATTTTGGAACAGCGTACACGGCAAATTATTTCAAAGTTCACTTTCTTCAGCCGCCTCTAGCGCTTCACTGATTGATAGACAATTGTCATACCCATCATACATCCACTTAGGACAACATTTTGTCATCGACTTTTTACTTTGGATGCCAATTTATGCTTTGTTTCCATCTCCTATTACTCTGATTGTATTGCAAGTAGCTTTAATCGCTGCTGCGGGAATAGTTTTATACTTTTTAGCCAGACACTATCTTTCTGTTCCGATATCGGTAATGATTGTAGCTAGCTATTACGGAGCAAATGGGGTCATCGGGCCGACATTGGGAAATTTCTATGAACATTGCCAAATTCCTCTGTTTGTATTTAGCCTGCTTTTAGCATTAGAAAAGCAGCGTTGGGTGTTGTTTTGGATTTTCGCAGCTTTAACGTTAGGAACTCGCGAAGATGTGGGAATTACGTTATTCGGAATCGGAGTATATTTAATTTTTAGCCGCCGTTATCCGCGCACTGGTATGGCTTTGTGTGCTATCAGTTTCAGTTACGTGGTGCTAATAACTACTACAGTAATGCCGATGTTTTCGGTTGATAGTTCTAGATTGTATTTAGCGAGTTACTTTAGGAAATTTGTCAAAACAGAAGCGCCTTCAACCCTAGAGCTGCTATGGGCGATTATCAGCCAGCCTCAGATCATAATTGAAGTCTTGTTTACTAACTTCAGCAGGCGCATTTTATACCTTTTAGGTCATTGCTTGCCGCTAGGATTTATACCTGTAATTACTCCCAGCGCCTGGATTATGACAGTTTTTCCGCTGTCGGTTCTACTGTTGCAAGTTTTTAATCAGTCAGCTACTTCAATCAATACTCGTTATACTTTAGCTGTAATTCCGGGCTTGTTTTACGGTACAATATTGTGGTGGTCGCAACATCAAGAAAAATTTAAACCTAGACTGCATCGTTTCTGGATTGGGTGTATTGGTTTGTCAATGCTGCTTACATACACTTCTAATCCCCATCGAGCTTTGTATTTCATTTCTCCTTATTCTATCCAACCTTGGGTTTATCAATCTTTAAGCGCTCAATTGGATCACGCTGCTGATTTAAAGACTGTTTTTAATTCGATTCCAAAGGATGCAAGTGTTTCCACGAGCAGTTATATAGTTTCTCACCTCTCCGGGCGGCGGAACATCATTCGATTAGAAGTGATGCAGATGAAAGATGAAAATGGAAAAATAGTTGATGTTGATTATGGATTGCTGGATTTGTGGCAGTTGCGGGAGGATAATTTGAAAGGTCCGATCGATCGCGGTAGAGTTAGGGGGGGAGTGCGTTTTGCTGACGAGGCTCTGCGGCAGGGAACTTACGGGGTTGCTCAAGTATTAGATGGGGTGGTTTTGATTCAAAAAGGCATAACTTCTAAACCGGAAGTTTTGGCTGCTTGGTTGAAGTTGCGACAAGAAATTGAGCCGTTGATGCAAAAGAAACAGAAAAAAGATGAGTAGGAGATGGGGTTATGGGGTGATGGGGTGATGGGGTGATGGGGTGATGGGGAGACAAGAAGGAAGAAGTTTGTATTCTTCAATCCAAAATCTCAAATCCGAAATCCAAAATCGATTGATGGGGAGATGGGGACGATCGGCGATAATACTCCAATACAAGGCCCCAAAGGTTTGCTATACTCCAGAATATAGAAGCATATTAACCCTTTGAAAATTTTAAGGTCGGAGCTATGACATCCTATGCAACCTCCACAGCAAGAGCCGAAATGAGTGAAATCCGGCGCTTGAAAAACATACTGCCCCCAGAACTCCAAAGTTGGGTAACAGTAGAAAAAACCATAGAAGTTAATCCCCCCTTGATCCGCAGCGAAGAAATCGGCAAAGATCAGGTAGAAGTACAAATAGACCTGATTCGCTGGGAACAACTAGCGATGGATCAGCGCAATCTGCTGTTTTGGCACGAAGTCGCCCGCATCCAAAACGATACCATCCCCAGAGATGGTTGGGAAATGGCTGCTCTCGCGATCGGTTTAGGTGGCGCAGTCGGCGAACTTTGGGTACAAGATGGCTTGCTGCTGGTACTAGCCCTATCCCTATGCGGTGTCTCCGGCTGGAGGCTTTATCGGAAAAACAACGGAGAGAAAAGCTTAAAAGAAGCAATCGATGCTGATGAAAAAGCTCTCGCCCTCGCCACCCGCTTTGGCTACACTTTGCCAAACGCCTATAAAAGTCTGGGTAGCGCCTTGAAAACCCTAATCGAGCAAACTTCTAAAAAGCAGCAGCGCGCTAAATACGAAGCCCGTCTCCAAGCCCTGAAACGCAACGCAGCCAAAGCTAAGGCGAAAGTCAAACCAATAGGCCGCGAAACCTCTCAGTCAGAAAACGTGTATAATTCCTGAGAATATCTAAACACCAACCCGCTTGACGGGTATGGTGTGGCTTCCAAAAATCAGTTCTTGGCTCTCCTCTTTGCTGGTTAAAATATAAAGTTTGTGTAAATATAGCTTTTTATTAAAACAATATTTGGTAAAAGTGGAGCGGCTAGGACACAATAGGCTAAAGACATCAGATTGAAATTTGAAACCAGGACTTCATGGTCAGCCAAACCCCAGAGGCAGATTTTAGGGTGACATATTTGGACGAGATTCCCTCTGTTCATATCCCCGTGCGCTTAAGCGTACTTGAAGCTGTAAACTTCAAGACAACCTGCCAGCAACTTTTTTCTGGAAGCACCGTTCCCAGTAAAATTGTCCTAGACTTCAGTCAGACGACATTTATTGACAGTAGCGGAATCGGTGCCTTAGTCAGCAATCTAAAATTTGCCAAACAGCGGGACAGCGACTTAGTGCTGCGGAGTCTCAAGCCGCAGGTGAAGGCAGTATTTGAGCTCACCAGCCTAGATCAAGTGCTGACGATCGAGTCATCCCCTGTCAGCACAGCCCCGTCTGAGAACAACCGTGCAGACAGTCAGTTACCCGTCACGCACCCCTCTGTGCGATCGCTCGTGAAACGGCTGATCGACATTGTTGGGGCAATAGTAGGTTTGATAATTACAGGAATATTGTTTATACCCATAGTCGCAGCGATCACAATTAATGATCCGGGCCCGATATTTTTCGCTCAAACTCGCTGTGGCTGGATGGGAAAAAAATTTCGGATTTGGAAGTTTCGATCGATGTGTACCAACGCCGAAGCGCTCAAATCCCAAATCAAAAACCAAGCATCCGGGGCTTTTTTCAAAAATGACAATGACCCCCGCATTACCAAAGTCGGGCGGATATTGCGAAAAACCAGCCTGGATGAATTGCCACAATTTTGGAACGTACTCAAAGGCGAAATGAGTCTAGTCGGCACTCGGCCGCCTACTCCAGACGAAGTTGACCGCTATGAAGTACCGCAGTGGCAGCGTTTTGATGTCAAACCAGGGATGACAGGAGAATGGCAAGTCAATGGCCGTTCTCAGGTGCGTAACTTTGAAGATGTCATCAGCTTGGATTTAAAGTACCAAGAAAATTGGAGCCTGATGTATGACCTGAAACTAATTGTGAAAACCATAGCTGTTCTGTTCAACAAAAATAGTGGTGCCGTATAGGATGCCTTAACCACCCACTGCTGACTTTTTCAGTACAGCGGGGTTGGAAAAATAGGAAATTTTTATTAGTAGTAAGTTTTGAGTTAAAGAGTTGAAAACTCTTTAACTCAAAACTTAAAACTATTTAAACGCCATACCCAGGTGGGTTAAAGTATCACAAATCTCTCATTTCCAGTCAGAGTAAATGATGCGAAAGGAATGCTCACCTTGATGCAAAACGGGCTTCTTCAACTCAAGCTTGACTTAACTAATTATGTTGCCAAGACCTGGCCCTGCTTATTTTCCCGCCACCGTTGGACGTTTGACTCGCTCATGCTTAAGTCTGAGCGCTGATGTCGAAATCAAGCTGAGTATAGCTACTTGTAATGAGCGTACTTATGCTGAGTGTAGCCGAAGTAGTCGAGGTATGGTGGGGGGCGACCAAGGGGAAGAAAAATGAAAGATCAGCAACCAAAGACCGAGTTGCACCTTCAAGTTGAAACGGACATGGGGGCTCTGAAACAAGTTGAGGAATGGTTGGAGAAGATTGTTCTACCATTGCTACCAGAGGATTGGTCGTGGCAGTGTAGCCTGATTGTGAATGAAGGCTTTACAAATGCTGTTCGCCATGCTCACAAAAACTTGCACCCCACGACACCGATCGACCTCGAAGTAAAAGTGTTTCCGAATTACTTAGAAATCAGGATTTGGGATAGGGGTCAACCTTTTGACCTGGAAGCAAAACTGCATTCTATTATCCAAGACCAGCGCGATCCTTTGGAAAAAGAAAGTGAAAGGGGATTGCTATTTATGCATAAGCTGACAGAGGAGCTTCGTTATATCCGTACTGACGATCGCCGCAACTGCTTGGTAATGCGAAAAAACATTACCGGATGATGGGAGGCTCCAAACCACAGAGGGCGGATTCTGTTGAGCCTAGCCAATTCCAGGCTGCGCCCCCTGCTGTGTTACCCGAAACCCAACCAAATCCAGGGGAATTAACCGGGTAGTAGCTCAAGCTAGCGGCGTCCGTAAAATTTGCTTAAAACTAAATATTATGCGTATTCTGATTTATTCCTATAACTACTATCCAGAGCCGATCGGCATTGCTCCTTTGATGACAGAACTAGCTCAAGGCCTAGTCAAACGTGGCCATCAAGTTCGAGTTGTTACAGGAATGCCGAACTATCCGCAGCGCCGGATTTATGAACAATATCGGGGCAAATTTTACCTCACCGAAAAACATAAAGGTGTGACAATTCAGCGTAGTTATTTGCGAGTCAATGGCCCTCACCCAAGCTTCCTAGACCGACTGCTGTTAGATGGTAGTTTTGTGATTTCTAGTGCTGTTCAAGCGTTTAGGGGCGATCGGCCAGACGTGATTTTCTCAACAATGCCCCCATTGCCGATTTGCGTCCCAGTGGCTCTTTATGGGTGGATTCGCAGTTGCCCGATCGTCCTCAACGTTCAGGATATCGTCTCAGAAGCAGCCGTGCGCGTCGGTTTGGTGAAAAAGAACGGAATCCTAATTCGGATTGCTGACGCCTTAGAAAAATTTGCCTACAGCACAGCTAGCAAAGTCAGCGTCATCGACAGCGGTTTTGTCCAAAAATTGCACTCTCAGGGAATACCCCCGGAAAAAATAGTTTGCCTTCCCAATTGGGTTGATGTCAATTTCATCCGTCCCTTACCTAAAGAAAATAATTCCTTTCGCAAAACTCACAATCTCCAGGGCAAATTTGTCATTCTCTACGCGGGCAATATTGCTCTGACTCAAGGCTTGCAAACCGTTGTCCAAGCAGCGGCTCGTTTGAAACACATACCAGAAATCGCTTTTGTAATTGTGGGAGAGTCCACAGCACTGGGACGTTTGCAAAAAGATTGTGAAACTTACAAAGCGACTAATGTGATGTTACTGCCCTTTGAACCGCGAGAGAAATTACCAGAAATGTTAGCTGCGGCTGATGTTAGTTTGGTGGTACAAAAGCGTCGGGTGACTGACTTTAATATGCCTTCAAAAATTCAAGTGCTTCTGGCTAGTGGCAGGGCTATTTTGGCTTCGGTGCCTGAGACTGGTACTGCTCATAAAGCAGTGCAACAAAGTGGTGGCGGGGTGGTGGTGACACCGGAAGATCCGCAAGCTCTAGCTGATGGGGTTGAAGATTTGTATTTGAATCCGGCTAAGTTGGAAGCGCTGGGTTTGCAAGGTAGAAGTTATGCTGTTGAGAATTATGGATTTGAGGAAGCTTTGAATCATTATGAGGCTTTATTTACGGTGGTTACGGCTAGAGGTGGTGAGAAAATATTGGAGCCTTTGCCAAAGTAAAATAAATAAATAAATAAAGAGGGCGGGTTTATTTAGATTGTTGGTCATAGTTATATATTCTTTGTGAACCCGCCCCTACAGGTTTTTGGCAATTGATTATATCGTATACAAAAACCTGTTTCAACGCAAGTCGATACAATTAATTACAATGAAAATCGGCTTCTATTAATGACAGTTGAAATGAAAAAGGAGGAAATCATACAATGGATAAATTAGAATACTATCGCGATACAATTAAAAAGATATTGACTGAATATTATCAGATGAAAGTCCAGGGGGCGATCGAACTAGATGAATTAGAGCCAGATGATCGTCTGGCGTTTGATGAAGAACGAGATCAATATCTCTGGTTTCGTTCTGGCTGGAATGGCAAAGAACGGCTGCGCTACATGACGATGTATCTTCGGATTAAAGATGGTAAAATTTGGGTGGAAGAAGATTTGACTAATTTGTGTGTAGTTGATGATTTACTAGCAGCCGGAATTTCTAAGGGCGATATTGTTTTGGGGTTTCGTCATCCTAGCAAAAGACCTTTGACGGAATTTGCTACTGTTTGATGAGAGACAAATTTAAACAGTCTAAATGTTTGAAACTCGCGATCTTTCTGCAATGGTGGCTATACCGCCTCAAACACCAATGGGCTAGCATCACTTTGATAATCAAGGCCGGCCATAATATGCTCTGGTTGGATACCTGCGACAATTAATGCAGGGGTTAACCCTTCCTCGAAGCTATCTTCTTCAATGATGACATGGCGATCGACCAACCGAGCATGAAACAGAATCGTGTCGATCCAGCGTTGCTTGTCCCAGCCTATAGCGAGAATCAGGAAATGACCTGAATCCGTATCGCAGACAGGATAAAGCTGAATCGCTTGTAAGCGAGGTTGCGATCGTGTTGCCTCTTGTAGCGTTTGTTTTAGGATATCTGCATAACTTAGTGAACGATCCATTCAACAATAGCCTCCTGCTCTGGTTGATAAACTAATAAGTTAATTCTATTCCGCTGAACGGCTAGCTGAAAAATTGGTTTTTGGAAGTGTCGAATATAGATGGCTTGACTGATGGCTAGGAACAACTGCCGTTTAGGTTCTTGCTTCTCCAAAAGTTCTTGTTCCTCCAAAGCCCATTGGTAAAGCTAACGATTTTTGATAGAAACCCGGTTTCTTTTGCCTTAGTCCTGTTGAATATATTCCAGGATACAACTAGCCACATACTCAGCCAGCTTGACAGGAACAGCATTACCAATCATTTGTTCTAAATCTGACTTATTTCCCTGAAACTTAAACGTTTTGGGAAATGTTTGAATATAACTCCTTTCAATAGTCGTCAAAGGGCGTAACCTCTCATCAATATCGCATAAATCTCCTTCATGCTTCTTGTATGTCTTGGGAATTGGACGATTAACACCTCGAACTGTCGGGCTAGGTTCGTGGATGCTGAAAACTCCCCTTCTCTTATAGCTTCTCGGATGCCGATAAAAATACTCAATGCCTAAATCATCACCTAAATATTCAAAAACATTCATAGGAGTTTTAGACTGATGTTTTGTTAGATAAGAATTCAGGATACCATCTTCTCCATCCAATTGACCAATCAAAAAATATCGTTTCCTAGCTTGTGGCACTCCACAATAGCTGGCATTTAAAACAGCAGAACTTAAACCATAGCCACTTTTTCTAAATGTTTCTAAAATTTCTTCTAAAATTTGGCTCTTTTGAATTCTGGCAACATTCTCCATGACAAACCATCTAGGTTTAATGCTAGTAATAATCTTCGCAAATGCTAAGGATAAATCTGCTCTCCCAAGATTCTCATCTCTTTTGCCTGCGCTGGAAAAATCTTGGCATGGAGGCCCACCAATAATGATATCTGGATTGAAATCACTGATAAATGAACAGACATCTGTTTGTGATAGGTCTTTCTCAAATATCGGATGTTGGAAGTTTTCTTTATATACTTGAATAGCTGGATGCCAATAGTCAAAAGCTGCTACTACATTGAATCCAGCATTTTCAAATCCGAGTGATAGGCCTCCACAGCCTGCAAATAAATCTACTGTTCTCATTTTATAGAAGAAGGAAGAAGGAAGAAGGAAGAGGTAATTCCGGGCAAAGGTTTCAACGATTAAGAATATCCTAACTGTATTGGTGGTTGCTGTATCAGTATTTCACTATTGATGGGCTTTCATGTATTCTCGCAGTAAAGCGTTGATCTGGGTCTGATAACCACGACCTTGAGATTTAAACCACTCCAAAACATCACTATCAATGCGTAAGGTCACTTGAGCTTTAGTCTTAGGGTTGGGCAAACCTCGCCGAACTACGGCTTTAGCGAACATTTCAGGTGTAATTTCAGGGCAATCAGAGAAATCAATATCTTCATCAGTCATGGCGTCTAAACGTTCCCAGTCAGTTTCCGATTTGCTCGAAGTAAATTCGTTGTTCATATTTGTTTGCTTTTCTAGCAGAAATAATGCGGGTACTATCCTCTCGTTCTGTATGGACAATAGCGACTACTCGCCCTTGCAACAAACCAAAAGTCACCAACCTTTGCTCGCTATAACTAAATCGTTCATCCTCCACCGTCACGATTTCTCCATCAAAAACTAATGGAACGTCGATAAAGTCAATCCCATGTTTGCTAAGGTTGGCAAGACGTTTAGTCTCATCCCATTCAAATTCCATACCTTGATTGTCACTAAATATTGTAACTACATTTTGTCGTTACGGCTACTCAATTTAACACATCTTTGGATTGTTCAATTAACTATTTTGCTCCAAAAATACCGATCGCAACTCCGAACAATAACACCCCAGCACCCACCAATACCGATAGCCCCGGCACTTCCCCAAACACCAAATAACCCAAACAACTAGCGCCCACAGGTTCAAACAAAATAGCCAGACTTACCAAAGTCGGCGATACCCTTACCACCGCCCAATTCAAAATCGTGTGGCCGACTAATTGAGGCAAAGCCGCTGTTAATAAAATGTAAAAATATACAATGTGCGGATAGCCAGTATAACTGGTTTTGAAGACTAGGGGCAGAGGCAAAAGGACGATCGCAGCTACAGTATAGGCGATCGCCACATAGCCACCAATTCCCAGTCCCCGCCGTTGAGCTTCCCGGCCACAAAGCAAGTACAGACTGACAGCCCAGGAACCAGCCAGCGCCAGAAAGTTACCCAACATGACGCTGCTACCATCACCGCTACCACTAGCACTACCTAGAGCGATCGCGATCGTCCCTCCCAGAGCCACTGCAATGCCCGCTACGGACAATTTGCTGAGTTTTTCGCCAAACCAGAACCGAGACAACAACGCTACCCAGACGGGATTTGTGGTGACTAGGGCGGTGGAAGCTGCGATCGAAGTATAGGAAAGTGAGGTAATCCACAGAGCAAAGTGCAGGGCGAGGCACAAACCAGCAGCGGCCCCGTAGCGCCGAGCTCCCGGTTGCAGTCGGTTCCACTGAACTTTTGACCAAGCGGGAAGCAGAATTAAGGCTGATAAACTGAGGCGCGAGGCCGCGAGTACCAAGCTGAAACCGAGGCCACCACTGTTGGCTGAACTGTTGGCCAGTCTAATCAGAATTGAGGATGTTGAGACGGCTAAAATGCCGATTATTAAGATTGGTGCGATCGACCAATTTGGTATTTGTTTGGGAAGATTCATATCAATTGTTGAACAGGCAAGATGCCTGTTCCACCGACCAATTCGGTATTTGTTTGGGGAGATTCATATCAATTTTTGAACAGGCAAGATGCCTGTTCCACCGACCAATTCGGTATTTGTTTGGGGAGATTCATATCAATTTTTGAACAGGCAAGATGCCTGTTCCACCGACCAATTCGGTATTTGTTTGGGGAGATTCATATCAATTTTTGAACAGGCAAGATGCCTGTTCCACCGACCAATTCGGTATTTGTTTGGGGAGATTCATATCAATTTTTGAACAGGCAAGATGCCTGTTCCACAAGAAATATGGTCGATATCTAATGTCCTTGAGTGCGGCGAATTTCAGTAATTTGATCTGCCACATCCAAAATTCCTTGCGGCATGGATGGGCCGGTAAAAATCAGATCCAAATGATGCGGCTTGCTATCAATTAATGCCAGCACTTCTGCTTCGGGAATTAAACCCAAATTAACCGCCAGACTCAACTCGTCGAGAATGACTAGCGCATAACGGCCTTCGCGGACAACTTCTTGAACGTATTGCCACAATTGGGCGATCGCACCTAGTTCTAACTCATCTAAATCAGCATTATCAATACAGCGTGGCAAATCGCACCGCACCCAATCTAAATTCTGCCCCAGCCGCATGGGATGCTGGTGTCCTTGATTAATTCCCCCTTTGAGGAATTGTACCGCTAGCACCGCAGTCCCCTGTCCTGCAATTCGTAGCGCCTGAGCCATCACAGTTGTAAAAAAGCAGCGGTGCGGGCCTGTAAAGACTTGCACGAGTCCTGCAACAGTGTAGGGCAAGCTGTGGGTTAAATTGAGGTTAGGAGTTTTTAACTGGGCAATCATAGGGCAATATCTAATCAACAACTAAGTCTTGAGGGCTGCTCCGACTTTGAGATGGAAGAAGCCTGCTTGACAATATATAGTGTACCTGGCCGATCGCAAATCGGATCGAACACTAAATGTACCAGTTATCAGAAGCTAGTAATAGTGGCGATCGCAGCCATTTTGCCCAATTTATCTCAATAACGGCTAAACTTTGAATGTCGCAGCGCTAGGAGCAAGGCACAGTGAGATTGGTGATTCTGGGAGGGCCTGGAGCGGGGAAGGGAACTCAGGCACAACTACTGTGCAGCGATTTGAGCATTCCTTTGCTGGCTGTGGGGGACATTCTGCGGGGTGCGATCGCCTCTGAAACAGATTTGGGCAAGTTGGCGATGCCTTATGTGGAAACAGGGGAATTAGTGCCCGACGCAGCTATGATTCAATTCTTTCGCCAGAGACTGCTGCTGTGGGATGTTTTTAATGGCTGGGTGTTGGAGGGCTATCCGCGAACGGCTTTTCAAGCTGAGGAGTTGGATTTTTTGTTAGATGATTTGGCACAACAGCTAGATTGGGCGATTTGGTTGAAAGTTCCGACTGAGGTGTTGTTGAGTCGATCGATCGAACGAGATCGATCGGACGATAGTCCAGAAATTTTACAGCGCCGTCTCGATTTATACCACGAGCAAACTATCCCTATTTTAGATTATTACGAGCATCGGAATAAACTGTTAATTATCAACGGCGACCAGCCGCCAGAAAAAGTGCAGCAAGATATTCTTAAAATTGTTAATAGTCATTAGTCATTAGTTGTCAGTTCCAATGCCCGATGCCCGATGCCCGATGCCCAATTCCCGATGCCCGATGCCCAATTCCCTATTACCGATTCCCAATTACTTATGTCTATAAAACGTGCCGATGGCAGACAGCCAAATCAACTTCGTCCCATTAGTTTCGATCGCGAATTTACCAAATTTGCTAGCGGTTCGGTGCTAGCGAAAAGTGGCGATACTCAGGTACTGTGCAGCGTTACGATCAAGCCGGGAGTGCCGAGGTTTCTGGAGAATACCGGAAAAGGTTGGCTGACTGCGGAGTACCGAATGTTACCGGGGGCTACACCGCAGCGACAAGAGCGGGAATTTATGAAGTTATCGGGGCGCACTCAGGAAATTCAGCGGTTGATTGGTCGGAGTTTGCGATCGTGCTTGGATATGGAACTATTAGGAGAGCGAACCATTATTGTCGATGCTGATGTTTTGCAAGCGGATGCGGGGACTCGCACGACTTCTATTAATGGCGCGTTTGTGGCTGTGGCTGATGCTTTGAATAAGTTGGTGCAAAAAGGTGATTTGGTGCGATCGCCCCTTGTGCGTCAAGTGGCGGCCGTGTCTGTGGGACTTTTGGAAGGCGAACTGTTTTTAGATTTGAATTATCTGGAAGATGTGGCGGCGGAAATTGATTGTAATGTGGTGATGAATGGGGATTTGAATATCATTGAAATTCAGGGAACTGCGGAAGAGGGAAGTTTTAGTCGGAGTCAGTTGAATCAAATTTTGGATTTGGCAGAAATCGGGATTCAGGAATTGTTGGAGGCTCAGCGGCAAGCTTTGGGTGAGTAGTCCAGCAGTCCGGCAGGGGTTGAAACCCCTGCCTCAAAGCTAAAGTCCTCTGAAGAGGACTGATAAGAAGAATTTTTTAACTCATTAGTCCTCTTCAGAGGACTTTAGCTATTAGCCAGGGAATTCATTCCCTGGCGGACTGGCGGGCGGGCGGGAGGACTGGCGGACTGACGGTTTAAGTTGACACGAAGAAGGGCACGGTGCGGTTTCCCTACGGGGATCGATATGGGGTGTACCTCATAAACCTGCAATCTGCTGTATATCCAAAACTAAATTTCATCAATCTTACCTATGGCTTTTCGGACTTTCTCAACTTGCTTCGGTGCTTCCATTTCAGTGAAGAGTCGAATCGCCTCTTGAAACGGAGTCTGACTCTTTTCGGCATCACCCATCTTTTGGTGAGTTAAGGCAAATTGATAATGAGCCTCAGCTAGATCGCATTTTGCGCCGATTTTCTCTAGAAGTGCGATCGATTCTGAATGATGGAAACGTGCTGTTGTAAAATCGGATTGTTCTCGATAAAGCTCTGCTAAACCAGTTAAAGCTTTAGCCTTAACCTGAGTGTAGTGAGTTTTTTCGGCAAATGCGATCGCTTGGCGGAACATTTCAAAAGATTTGTCAAATTCTCCTAAATTTTTATAAGTTAGGCCCATAAACAATAAGCTATATCCTTGACTCCAATAACTACTATCTATTTTATGAATCACTACTTCGCCTTGTTGTGCATAACTCATGGCGGTTTCTTTAAATCTCAAACATGAGTTCAAAAATGCCAAACAATATAAATAGTCTTTTTCATTTTCATATAAACCAGTTTCTGAATTTTTAGAATTACAAATAAATTCTATATCTTGAAAAAAAATGACAGCTTTTTCAAGTTCCCACAAGTCAATTTTACAAAGCCCTGTATTAAATAAAGACCAAGTTTTCCGCCTTTTTGCATAAAAATCTATTGAAGGGCTTAAGTTAATAGATGAAAGGGTGCGTTCCGCTGCTTTAAATGATAAGTTGTGACATTCTATAGCTGCATTTATACCTCCACTTAGCCAGTAGAAAACTCCTAAAATATTATACAGTATGCTCAGTATATAATCGGTTTTAACTTGGTTAATAATTGAATTAATTGAGTAAATCATGGGTTGTAACAAGCCTAACCTATAAAATGACCTTCCCAGAGATTCTCCGTTTCTCCAACTGCTGCCATCTCTCCTTCTCACAATTACAGAGCCAGCTTGTTCAAAGTCATTAATCTGTACATAGTGATAGTAAGCCTCAAAAGCCTTCAGTAGATTTTCTACAGTTTCAACTGTCTTAACACTATCCGTCCAAAACTCTGCTGCTTTGCGATTTGCCTCTTCCCAATCTTCACTTGCTCTCAAACGCGCGATCGCCTCAGCCCGAATCATCGGATGCAACCAATATTCTCCATTATTAAACTCTACCAAAGAACGATTTCGCAAAGATTCAATAACTCGTCTGCGCTGTCCTTCTGGCACATCCCACAACAAACACAATAATCCCTCAGTCGGGACAGTCGGCACATCCTGATAGCGATAGCATCCCAAACGGTAGAGGAGTCGATAGGCTTCTGAGTTAAGTTCTTGGAGGCGCTGAAACTGACTGGTTACTAAGTTTTCTAAATCAGCCTTAACCAACAGATCGCCACTATTATTCCGCCAATAAGCTACCATATCTCCATCAAAATCTTCTAGAATTGCACCGCAGAGGATACCCATTGCTTTCGCATTTCCTCCATAGGCTTTGTTCATCGCATTCAGTGTGGGAATATCTATATTAATATGGCGACTCATAAAAAATTGCTGCCACGCTGGCTCATTCAATCCCGGCAATAAATAGTGAGCAACATTTACATCAGGTTCGCACAGACGAACGCGACTGGTTATCAGCGTCACAGACTGCACTGTTGGATCGGCCAAAACTCGCAATAATTCAACATAGCGGCGATGGGGTTCAATAAATCTGCCTTGTCCATCTAGTGCGGGTTCTAAGTTATCAATTAAGATACCTATTTTGCGAGTTTGAAGTTGCCGCTTCAGCCGCCGCAACATCTCCCAAAACTCTCGCCCTGGTTCTTCCTCAAAGTCTTGTTTCAGCCATCCTTCAATTACACTATCGACAAGTTGAATATTATCTTTTTCCTTGGCCATTGGGAGGTCTAGCACTAAGTCAAAACCCTGAGAGTTGAGATATTCGTGGGCCAATGTGGTTTTTCCGACACCGCCGGGGGCTTGGATGACGATGATTTTTGCGCCTTGGTTGATATGGGTGTTGAGGGATGCGATCGCCTTGTCCCGTCCCACAAAATTCTGGTTTGGTATTGAGGGATGTGCCTTTACGGTAGACACCACAGGTAACTCTGTTTCTTGAATTTCGCTGGGTTCAGCAATCTCTTCCCAGTTAACACCTACAGCCTTACAAATTGCAATAAAGGCAAATCGGTCAATGAAAAATTTTCTCGCCCAAAACCGTTTTAGTGTGGCTTCTGAGGTCTTGGCTTCTTGTACCCATGTTAAAGAATTTTTCTGCCAGCGTTTCCTGCGTCTAGCTTCGTCAACGATTTTTAGCCCATCTTCTGATGCCTTCAGAGAATCAACCATACTTCACCATTACCCCAACAGTGCTCCGATCCGATTTTAGCTCACTTTGGTTCAGTAACGGAAGCAGTGAGCTATTTAGTGAGCTATTTAGTGAGCTAAAAGAATGAGCCAAACTGAGCCGCCAAGCGAATTGGTATCTGAGATATTAGAAATGTGGGAAGCAAAGTTAAGTAAAAACTTCCCGACACTCAGTTCAATACAAAAGGAGTAACTGTAATGCCTGAAGAATATAAAGGATACGATCGCGAACGCACAGAACACATAGAACAGCGAAATGGAGAAGTCGGCGATACAGAGTGGACTTCTTCAACAACAGCGGCTGTATCGCAAGCAGCGGCGGCAGCAGCAAGCGGTAGTTTATCTGCTTCATCAAGTTCGTCATCAGATGATGACGATTCTGATGATAGCTAATCTTCTCTCGCACTAGATAGTAGATAGTGTGGGATAACTCAATCCAACACCAACAGCAAAACCAACACATTAATTTAGAGAGGTGAGTTATGTCTCAACACGAAGCCAATTCCGTAAAAGAAGAGTTAGACATTGACGATTTACTTGAGAGCATGGCAACAGAAGTTGATCGTGATTCTCAAGCTGCACAAGAATCAATTGCCAACTACATGGCAGAGCAAGAATGGGCTCCTACTACCTAATTCTAGTTCTTGAATAAAAAGGTTAACAAGGGAGTGAAATATCCTACTTCCTTGTTGACTTGAGAATCATTCAAAATCACCATAATATCTAAACACTAGGAGAGCGAAATGTTTTTTCTAAACTTACCTCACACAGTTACCAATGTTTTAAAATTTGTCCATGCTAATTCTGGAATTAAACCATGCCAGAAGAACTTAAAAGAACTCTTTACTATTCAGTTATCTCAGATTCAAAAAAGTAATCTTACATTAGCAGATCTGCCGTTGATATCTTTTGGCACAAGGAGAATTTCCAGAACTCAAGAAGCATTTATGAATAGTGGATTCGGGTTTATTGAGGAGTTTACACCGGACGAAGAAGCTCCCATAAAAGACAACTTTAAACAATCATTGCTATTAATTCAAAAAATAGACTCAAGATTGTTTGAAATGCTTCGTATCTTGATTAGTGACATTGTTTTCATAAAATCTCCACTCAAAGAAAATAAGGGAGGTGGGTCGGGAACTTCATCTCACGTTCTCGGAGTTATCTGGATTACTCCTGGTGAACATTGGGCTGTTGAAACTTATGTAGAATCAATTTTGCACGAGTTCATGCACGTAAATTTATTTTTAGGTGAGGCCGTTTATGGCCTCTATAAAAATAAAGAAAACTTAGATGAGCAAGAAGCCCTAGTCATGTCTGCAATAAAGCGAATTCCTAGACCATTAGACAGAGCTTTTCATGCAGCCTGTGTTGCCACAGTTCTTGTTTACTTTTATCACCTATTAGACCAAAAGAATAGTGTCAAAACATTTTTAGAACCACTTATAGAGTCTGTTAGTGGCTTAGTGGAAAGACAGGACTACTTTAGTGCTTATGGTCAAGCCATTATTCAACAGATGAGTTGTTTCACAACTGATCCAGACTTTGACTATTTGAGAAAAGTTATTAATGATAGACAGCTTGCTCAATTTCACAAATGACGAGCGTCTAACGGGGAAGGATATCATCATTACCAGCTAACCAAACTCAGAGGCGATCACGATCGCCCTTTCATTCCCCTGAATGAATTTGACTCCTCACCCACTGCCGAAACCCTCGAATCATCGACGTTTCCCCCACATCTTTTTGCCTTTCCACAAATCCCATAATCTCAGAGGGTGACAAAAAAGGAAAGTGAGGAGAAACCTCCCGCTCTACATATTCCTGACCTTCTAACTGATAGAATATTAAACGCGAACCGTCATAACGCCAAAGCTCTGGCACACCCAAACTCGCATACAATTCCATGCGGTTAATCGAACTGCTGGTGATGTCAATCTCGATTACTAAATCAGGTGGCGGATCTTGATTCAAGTCAATTTGCTTGAGGCTGCGGACAATTCCCTCATTCTCAATGTAGTAGCACTGATCCGGTTCTAATCCACGTTCTAAATCCTCGCGTTTGCAAGTTCTCGAACCCAGGCTGCGAATTTCTACATTCAATTCTTCGGTGACAGTTTCTACAAAGCGTCCTAAGATTTGTTTGTTCCCCTCATGTGGATCTGATGGAGTCATAATTTCTAATGTTCCGCGATCGTAAGTTAAACGAATTCCCCGCTGTTCTGCTAGCTCGTTTACCAGAGATTCGTAAGTTTGCCAGCTAATGTTTTTCAGCAAAACTCCGGCTTGTGGGGTTGGAATTAGGGTGGCTGTCATGGCTACCTGCTTGCTTTTTAGCTTATTTATTACATCTTAGCAAAACTTGGTTTAATCTGAGATGTTGGAGCAATATCAATAAGGGCTTTTTTTGTGGTGGGGGCGGGTTTATTTAACCTGTTTCCAGCCTTTAAGACTGTTGGTGAACCCGCCCCTACAGCTACTTGAGAATCGTGTAATATCTCGGTTTAATTAAAGACCGATCGCAATATTCAAGCTATTCTAGAAACATACTTCATTCCCCGATCGCACTTATGGTTGCTTTACCCGATCGCCCATTGATGAGCGCAGAAGAATACCTAGCTTGGGAACCCACCCAAGAAGAACGCTACGAGTATTGGGATGGCGAAGTCGTCGCTATGAGTGGCGGCACCCGCAATCACAATCGAATTACCTTCAACTTCTCGAAACTCCTGGATGATGCCCTTGTCGATCGCCCTTGCGAGATGTACATGGCGGATGTAAAAGCCCAAGTACAACGAGGGCAAAAGTATTTTTATCCTGATGTTGTGGTAACTTGCGACGATCGCGATAACGATCCACAATTAGTGCAATTTCCTTCCTTGATTATCGAAGTTTTATCACCTTCCACAGAAGCAATCGATCGCGGCACAAAATTTGCTAAATACCGCCAATTTTCCACACTAAAAGAGTATGTCTTGGTGCAAGTTGAACAGCCGGGAGTAGAGGTATTTCGACGCAATGAAAAAGGGCAATGGGTACTTTCGGAATATAGTTTGGGTGATTCTTTGAAACTTGAATCGGTTGGTGTGGAAATTGCGATCGCCGATTTATACCGCCAAATACAATTTTCTTAATCTCGCGTTGCGCGGACTTGGTATGTGTAGACGCGAATGACCTTCGCCCTTTCTTTCATTTCTTTCTTAGTCCGCGAAGGCGGACTTTGTTTGTGTAGACGCGAATTCTATGAGACTGTTAGCGAATCAATAAAGGGTAATACCCCTCACAGGTGAAATGTAGATTTTGTAGGTTGGGTTAAGGCTTTGCGAAACCCAACTCTTTTAAAATAATGTGTTGGGTTTCGCTGACGCTCTACCCAANCTGGATTCAGAAGTGAGGAGTGAGACCCCTCAGACATTCGCCAACAGTCTCTTTCAACCGCCCAATATTCGCCCAATATTCGCCCTATTTCTTACAAAACCTGCCGCGGTGCGATCGGAATTTCAATAATAAACTCACTCCCCTCACCCGGTGCAGAAACACAACTAAATTTACCACCGTGAGAACTAACAACAATCGAGTGCGAAATAGACAACCCCAAACCAGTACCAGAACCCACCGGCTTAGTAGTAAAAAACGGGTCAAAAATCTTGTGCAGCACCTCAGCACTCATCCCAGGCCCAGTATCCGCCATTCTAATAATCACAGAATTTCGTTCAGTCACCTCCGTAGTAATAGTAATAGCAGGCTTGTGTTGATAATCTTCCGGGCAATCCCTTACCGACAACAACGCATCGATCGCATTTGTCAAGATATTCATAAACACCTGATTCAACTGCGACGCATAACAAGTAATTAGCGGCAACTTCGCGTAATTTTTAATCACCTCAATTCCCAAACGGCCGCCCTCTTTTCTCAGACGTGGCTGCAACAGCATAACTGTACTGTCAATACCTTGATGGATATCAACCGACTTCATTTGTGCTTCGTCAAGGCGCGAAAAATTCCGCAAACTCAACACAATATCGCGGATTCTTTCAGCTCCCACTTTCATTGAATCCAGCAACTTTTGCAAATCTTCGATTAAAAAATCTAGTTCAATAGTTTCTATCTCATCGAGAATTTCATCACTCGGTTCGGGATAGTGTTGCTGGTAAAGCTCAATCAATTTCAGCAAATCTTGGACATATTCACTCGCTGGCGTAAGATTACCGTAAATGAAACTTACAGGGTTATTAATCTCGTGAGCTACACCAGCCACCATTTGTCCCAAACTCGACATTTTTTCAGTTTGAATCAATTGAGCTTGAGTTGATTTCAGTTCGCGCAAAGTTTGTTCTAAACTCTCATTCTTTTCATTTAACTCCTGCGTCCGCTCTTGTACTTTCTGTTCCACCGAATTGTAAAGCAAAGCATTTTCCAAAGAAATAGCAACTTGCGAAGAAAGCAACCTTAAAACTTCCAATCTGTGAGGAGTAAATGCCCCGATAGTTAAATTATTTTCCAAATAAAGAATGCCAATCAGTTTGCCTCGATTCACAATCGGAGTACACAAAATAGATTGGAGTTGATGTTTGGCGATATAAGGATCTGCGGTAAATAGTCCCTCAGCCGCCGCATTGTTCAACACCAAATCCAAGCGAGTCCTTTCCACATAATTAATCACCGTCACAGGTAAATCCTGACATTCTTCAAGAGGTGTAAATGGCAACATCGCTACATCTTCATCAAATACTGATGCTTTCGCTAAAATTAAAAGTTTGCCATCTTTAACTAAAATCAGAAAACCTAATTGAGCACCCGCGTTTTCCAGGGATATCCTCATCAAAGAAGCCAGCAACTTATCAAGAACAATTTCGCTCGAAATCGCCAGAGATGCTTTCATTACGGTTGCTAAATCCAGTGCCCTCGCATCGCTACCAGTGGAAGTATGAATAGTTGTTGTAGTTTGGTTGAGGGAAAAATTGCCGTTGAGGGGTGTCATTTCGCGCAACAGCGGATATTTTTGTTCTAAATCATCTACTTTTCGGGCTGCACCCCAGCGTTGGTAGCAGGAATGAGCATCGCGCAAGTGGATTTTGGCATATTGATATTTGCCTTTATTTAACCAATATTTGGCTGCTAATTCATTACCCAAGGCTTCATTTTGGACAAACTCATTGTCTTGAGCTAAAGTTATTGCAAAGTCGTACAACTCTACAGCTTCTGAGTCTTTCCTATAAATTCTAGCTATTTCGGCTTGTACTAAAACGTACTTGTGTAGAAAATTTTCTGGACAGTTTTCAGCCCAAATTTTCATCTGTGTTTGATTTATTTCTAACTTCTCTAAATACAGCGTTTGCTCTGGTTTGGAAACATTTGGATAAACTGCAATTAGGACTAAAGAAAAGTAAAAATTCCATTCTGTCGCTGGAATAGCTCCTGTAATAAATGAGAGCTGTTTTTCCACTTCTAAAGCTAATTGCAATGCTTCATCGTAGTTTCCATATAAATATAATACCTGGCATTTGCGAATTTGATAAAGGCAAAGCGAATACAAGTTTTGATGCGATTGACAATTATATACATACTCAACTTCGGTAATTTCTTCGTTCTCAAAAACCAGCTTGTCATTAGTTAGTTTGCTGAGGTTACGGAGAATTAACTCAACCCCTAATAATGTATCAGTTACCAGTTGATTCTTGGTTTTTTGGCTGAATTGCAAATATCCCTTTGTATCTGCGAGCACTTGGGCGATGTCTCTACCTTGAAAGCAATAATTTGCGATGCGGTTGGACAGAAGATAACCTGCATATTCTAAATCCCCAGATTCTAAAGCAGCCTGATATCCTTCGTTGCTAATTGCGTAGGCTTCTTTGATATGATTGAACCAGTAATGAAAAATACTGACTAGGGACGAACAAGCTCGACATTTTAAACCCAAATTCCCTGATTTTTCGCTCAAGTTTAGCGACAGCATGGCAAATTGATAGGCGGTTTTGTAATCTCCCGAAACGGCATTCAAGAACATACCATAACCTGCGTAGCACAAAGAGGCTTCGGGAACTAAACCATATTTGAGAGAAAGATTAAGTCCTTTTAAGACGCTGACTTTCCACAAATCTGGGTTGTTGAGGTAGGCGGATGTTAGCAAGTTTGTGATTAATTTAACTGCGACTTTTTTGTCGGGGACTGTCATTTCGGGGGCGTTAATCAATGAAGCGATTTCGCGATCGCCCAAAATGCTCTTTGCGGCCTCAAATTCCTCATAAATCACGGTTTGCAGCCCATCTAGGGGCAAATCGATGCCCAGCAAGTTCAAGGCTTTGATGCCCGCTTTGACTGCATCCTCGTACTTGGCGCGCAGGGTATACTGTACGATGAGCAGGTTGTAAATTTCTACTTTCTCTAAAGGCGATCGGGCTTTTTGTAAAGTTATATTGATAAATACTTCGGATTTTTCAAAATAGCCGTTTAAATACTCAACATTTGCCCGTTCCATATGCAAAGCAAAGGCTAAGTCATAGTGGGAATCCCAAATATCCTCCGTCAAACCGTCCATACCTGCGGTCAAATACTGCAAAGCGGAAACATAAGCCGTGGCATCTTTTGCCCGCCTTGCCGCGTCTAAATTCAGCGTTGCCAGTTCAATTAATTCTCGATCTTCTCCGATTAATGTTCGAGCCACATTCAAATGATCGACTAACTCAAAGATTCTGTCGGCCCGGTACTGGGCCGGAGTATTTTCTAGTATTTGTCTCCCGATTTTCAGGTGAACAGCTTTTTTTTGCGAGTCGTCAATCAGAGCATAAGCTGCTTGTTGTACCCGATCGTGCAAAAATTTATAATTGAGAATTAACAGCGGAAACATCACATAGTCTAATGACTTTCTTTCCAACTCCGAACTTGGCAAAATCAATCCACAATTAATCGCTGGTAACAACTGTGCAAAAGTTTCCGACGCTTCTTGTTCATTAATTAAAGAAAGAGTATTTAAGTCAAATTCATTGCCCAAACAAGCCGCCAAACGCAAAATCTGCTGCGTTGAAGTTGGCAGTTTTCTGATTTTTTGTACCATCAAATCTACTACATTGTCAGTAATAGCGCACTGCTCAATTTGAGTCATATCCCAATGCCAACCGCCTTTACTTCCCGAAAGTGGCGGGTGAAAAGTTAGCAGGTCTTCCTGATATAATGTGTGGAGAAATTGATTAACAAAAAAAGGATTACCATCCGTTTTGCTGACAACGAGTTCAGCCAAGGGTTTGACAGATTCTCGATCGCTATGCAAAGTCTCCGCAATCAAATGAGTAATATTATCCACTTCCAGTGGCGACAAAGTAATCTGATTGACAATTGCTTCTTGATTTCGCAGCGTTTCCACAGTCATCATTAAAGGATGAGTGGGACTGACTTCGTTATCGCGATAAGCGCCAATTAAAAACAGGTATTGTGTAGCTTCATCTGTCATCATCAATTCGATCAATTTGAGAGTCGCAGAATCAGCCCACTGCAAATCGTCGAGAAAAATTACGAGAGGGTGTTCTGGCTGACAAAATACGCGAATAAAATTTTGAAAAACCAGATTGAAGCGATTTAGAGACTCCGTTGGCCCTAATTCAACTACAGGAGACTGAGATCCAACAATTAGTTCTACTTCGGGAATTACATCAATAATAATTTGCCCGTTTTGACCAAAAGCGCTGCGGAGTTTTTCGCGCCACACTGCTAACTGCACTTCACTTTCAGTCAAGAGTTGCCGCACCAATTCCGAAAAAGCGATAACAATAGCAGAGTAAGGAATTGTCCGTTTGTACTGGTCAAACTTGCCCCAGATAAAATATCCCTGTCGGCGAGTAATCGGTTTTTCTAAAATTTTAACCATTGCGGATTTACCAATGCCGGAATACCCAGCAATTAGCATCATCTCGCTACGGGATTTGTGTTCTCTTCTTGTTAACAATAATTGAGATGTTTCTGTCCTAGATGTTGCCTCTCTATTGAGAGAGGAAGTTTGAAATTGTTCGTTCCTTCGAGAGAATCGATTATTTGTGACGGCGACTCGTTCAAATGCGGCTAAAAGAGTTTCTACTTCTCGTTGTCTGCCGTAAAGTTTTTGAGGTATTTTAAATTTATCAGAAATATCCTGACTACCGAGGGTAAATTCGGAGATTAACCCGGCTGTCTGCAACTGAAATAAACAGGATTCCAAATCGGCTTTCAGTCCCCAGGCACTTTGATAGCGTTCATCAGCCGTTTTTGCTAACAATTTCATGACAATATCTGAAATAGCTTGAGGGACTTCTGAGATAGTTTCATGAAGAGGTACTGGCTGTTTAGCAATATGACAATGAACTAACTCCATTGGATCGGCAGTGTTAAAAGGGAGTTGTCCTGCAAGGACTTCATAGAATGTGACACCAAGGGAATAAAAGTCGGTGCGGTAATCTATTACCCGGTTGGTTCTGCCCGTTTGTTCGGGCGACATATAGGCTAAAGTACCTTCTAAAAAATTAGGATCTTTGCTGGGAATATTTTCGGATTCCGATACACTGGAAATGCTAAAATCAATGAGTTTAATTTGCCCTGTAGCTGGATTGAAAACGATATTTCCTGGGTTAATATCTTGGTGAACTACATTTTTGGAATGAATTTCTCCCAAGGTTTCAGCTACTTTGATGGCAATAGTTAGAAATCCTAAAATTGTGAGTTTTTGGGAAGCTATGAAGATTCTCAAAGATTCGCCACCAAAATCTTCTAATATCATTGCCAAACTATTTCTCACATACAGCAATTTGTGGACGGTGACAACTCCGTCTAGCTTCAGGCTGGCAGTAATTTGATATTCGCGTCGATATCTATTAAGTTCTTCTGGAGTTGGATAGTCTTCTTTGATAAGTTTTATAATAACAGGTTGATTGTTCTGCTCATCCCGGCCACGGTAAACCAGGGATGTGCTGCTTTCATAAATGAGAGCGAGAACTGCAACGCCGGGAATTGCTATCATAGTTCGGTTCTCTAGAATTAGGTATGCTAGTCAATATTACCTTCCATTATCACTCAAGAGCTGTTTTTTGGGATGCGTGGCAAAGCTGGCTTTGACAGCAAGCGGTTATGCTACCCTCGCGCCCTTGGGTTTTTGGCATCCACAGCAGTGAGTCCGATATAATTCATACCATATTCGCCTGCCTGGATCTGAATTTGGTTTGCCTAAATGTTCGTGATGATTAGGGATTTGCCCAGAAAAAGCTGATTTTTTATGAATTTGTATTGTTAATCACAAGATTTGCCATTTTACGCTCAGTCTACTAGAGTTAAAAAAATATACCTGTGGAGTCAGTCTATTTTAGATTTTAGATTTTAGATTTACTCCGTTATTTAATTGATTGATTAATAGTGTTTCATATGTTGCTTAAAAAGTTCAGGTCGTTGATTAATATTTACCAGTCAGAAGTAAGGTAGGAATATAGGGGCTGTAGGAATTGAATTTGCCTAAGTCTTAACGAAAGTTGACAAAAGATTAAGAATTATTGCATTAAAACTATAGGAAAGTCATGTTATTTAGGGGTCATATCCTTAGCTGCAAAAGGGTTTGACCGATCGCGCAAATCAACAAATATTCAGAAACTCAGTATTTCTAAAGGATTCATTCGGTGAGAGAATCATAAACAACCTTAAAATTTAACGGTAATAGCCCGATCGGGCAAATCTCAACCAACATCAGGAAAAATACCTATGAAATTGGCTTATTGGATGTACGCAGGTCCAGCCCACATCGGCACTCTGCGCGTTGCGACTTCCTTCAAAAACGTCCACGCGATCATGCACGCACCCATCGGAGATGACTATTTTAACGTCATGCGCTCCATGCTGGAAAGGGAACGGGATTTCACCCCGGTAACTACCAGCGTCGTTGACAGACACGTACTCGCGCGGGGATCGCAAGAACGAGTGGTGGACAACATCACCCGCAAAGACAGAGAAGAACACCCAGATTTAATCGTGTTGACTCCGACTTGCACCTCCAGCATTTTACAAGAAGACTTGGAAAACTTCGTGGAGCGAGCTCAATTGGAGGCGAAAGGCGATGTTTTGTTGGCGGATGTTAACCATTATCGGGTAAATGAACTGCAAGCTGCCGATCGCACTTTAGATCAAATCGTCCAATTTTACATCAACAAAGCCCGCAAAAAAGGCGATTTAGTAGAAGCCAAAAGCGAAAAACCATCTGTCAACATCATCGGGATGTCAACGCTGGGTTTCCACAACCAGCACGACTGTACTGAGTTGAAGCGTTTGATGGCAGATTTGGGCATAGAAGTCAATGAAGTTATTCCCGAAGGTGCTTCGGTTCATAACTTAAAAAGACTGCCGCGCGCTTGGTTTAACCTAGTGCCTTATCGGGAATTAGGGATGATGGCTGGGGAGTATTTGCAAAAAGAATTCGGCACGCCGATGGTGGATATTACGCCGATGGGTGTGGTAGAAACTGCCCGTTGTATTCGCAAGATTCAGCAAGTTTTGAATGCTCAAGGTGCGGATGTTGATTACGAAGATTTCATTGACCAACAAACGCGGTTTGTGTCTCAGGCTGCTTGGTTTTCGCGATCGATCGACTGCCAAAACTTAACTGGCAAAAAAGCCGTCGTATTTGGCGATAATACCCACGCTGCGGCGATGACGAAGATTTTAGCTCGCGAGATGGGAATTCACGTTGTGTGGGCAGGAACCTACTGCAAACACGATGCTGATTGGTTCCGGGAACAGGTTAGTGAGTATTGTGATGAAGTGCTGGTGACGGAGGATCATGGGGCGATCGGGGATGCGATCGCCAAAGCAGAACCTTCCGCAATTTTCGGCACACAAATGGAACGTCACGTGGGTAAAAGGCTTGATATTCCGTGCGGAGTAATTGCTGCGCCGATTCACGTTCAAAATTTCCCGATCGGCTACAAGCCATTTTTGGGTTATGAAGGTACGAATCAGTGTGTAGATTTGGTCTACAATTCCTTTACTTTGGGAATGGAAGACCACCTGTTAGAAATCTTTGGCGGCCACGATACCAAGGAAGTGATTACTAAGGGAATTTCGGCTGATTCTGATATGAATTGGACGAAGGATGGACAGGCTGAGTTGAATAAAATCCCTGGTTTTGTGCGGGGTAAGGTGAAGCGAAATACTGAGAAGTTTGCGCGCGATCGGGGCATAGCATTAATTAATGCCGAAGTGCTGTACGCGGCCAAGGAAGCTGTGGGGGCGTAGTTTGGATTGCGGTGAGGGCATCTCTTGTGGATGCCCTTCAGTTTGATTTTTTGTAAGGATTCAGGTCTAAAAACTTGCAGCTCCAACGCTTGTCTAGCAAGGGTTTTAGGGCAAAATAAGGGTTTTTGTCTTTTGTGGTTGATTGTCAATAAACGACAAAAAATGACAGTTTTTGGTGGTTTATTGAGAATAGAGATTGATTTAGTATCAAGCTCCATATGTAAAGTCTTTGCCCAGCAAGGAGTTCAGTGACCTGAATCCTTACGATTTTTTTCAAGTAGTTGTGGTATAATAATTTTGTAAAACTTTGGTGATCGCAAATGAATGGATTACATTTGTTCATAGATAACTCTAATATATTCATTGAAGCTCAAAGAGTAGCTCGTAATCAATATTTCTACGATGACGAACTTGTAATTCGTGTTCGGATTAGCTATGGCGGTTTACTGGAGGAAATTAGGAAAGGGAGAAAACTTGCAGAAACAGTGCTTGTTGGCTCTAAACCTCCCAAAAATGATTCATTTTGGAATCAGTTAAAAACCTTTGGAATCGAACCAAGAACTTTTGATCGTAGTACATTCACAGGAAAAGAAAAACGAGTCGATGCAGAATTAACTAACGCTATTCGAGATACATTAGAGGATAACCCAACTCCTGGTACTATAGCGATTGTCACAGGAGATCAAGACCAAATTCCGGCACTAGAGCGTTGTGTCAAAAAAGGGTGGGCAGTTGAAATTTACTTTTGGGGACAAGCTTCTAATGCCCTGAAGAATTTTGAAGGAGCAAATTTTATCAACCTCGATCGCTCTTTTGAAAAAATAACTTTTTTGGAAAAAGCACGAGAATAAATGAAAACTGGAAAAAACTTCTTTATTCCCTAATTCCCGATAGTAGGAAATTTGTGGTAGTGGTGTATCTCGAAGTAAGTAACTCAGATGGATTTATTACAACAGCTTACCTTAGAAAACCGCCATCATAAAATAAGCGAATAATATGGATACAAGAGTAAAAATTAAGGCTATAATGATTGAAAGTTAAGTAGAGAAGTCAAGTATGATGCCTAACAAATCACTGTCTTGGGGATTAGTTATCGTTACCTACAAACGCGAAAAAATTCTTCCTGTTTGCTTGGAACTAGCAATAAAACAAACCCGGAAACCAACAGAAATTATTGTAATTGATGCGAGTGATGACTGGGAGACAACACGCGATACAGTCATGTCAGAAATTGCCAAAAACAGTTCTGATATTCGTTGGGTTTACGATCGTGCCGAGATTCCATCTATTACGCTACAGAGAAATCAGGGTTTACAAATAGCAACAGTCGATATTGTTTTTCTAATCGACGATGACTCGCTGATGTATCCAACTTGTGCTGAGGAAATTATGCGAATTTATGAAGCCGATCCCACAAGTCTCGTTAAAGGAATACAGGCAAATGGTGTTGACATTCCTCCTTCATCCGATCGAGAAATCGTTGACTCCCAAAAAACAACAGGGGATACGGAGAAATTAGCACGCTACGAAAATCTGAGGAGGGTCAAGGATTTGCTATGGGAAAACTTCTTTTTAATGAGTACAACAAAATTATTTATTCCTTATGATGGTGATTACCCACAATACGAAATCCCCTCCAACCTCAGTCATTTGAATGTGATAACATCTCCATTGTTTCAGGGATATCGAATGACGTATCGGCGGGAAACAATTTTGCAGGAAAAGTTTGAACCTTTACTTCGTTACTACGCTGCCGGAGAAGATTTAGATGCTAGCTACAGGGTTTCTCGTCAGGGTATGCTATTAACTGCGGTGAATGCTAAACTCCATCATTTCCAAAGTGCAAGCGGTCGGTTATCCCGGTTTAAGGCTTCGGCACTGTCAGCTTTAAATCAGGCACTTTTCCTGAGAAAATACTCAAGCGATCTGCATCGCGATCGCTTGGTATATTACCGCTTAATGGCACGGCGAATTATCGCTGAGATTTGCAAGGATCTACTGAGTCGCCGTTGGTCATTACCACAGGTAAGAGGTCTGTTGGTGGCGTTAAAATACGCGCCTAAGCTGTTTGCACTGCCCGATGAAGAACTGGCTCAATGGTATACGAATTTACAACGAGAATTTTTACAGTTAAGTTCTTAGACTTGCTTTAAGTGAAAAATTGAGTTTCCCATTAACACAAAGCCGACAGATGCGATCGCGCTGCTCAAATCACGCGCGATCGCCCACCTGAAAAATTGCTATAATATCAAATCAGCCAACCTTGCTCTCAGTGAAAAAATATGTCAACCCCTACACAAACTCCCCAAACAAGCACCCTTGAGATAACTATCAATCACGAACAGCGATCTGTAGTCAGTATTTATTTGTTATTTGCGATCTAAAATAATAATCATAGGACTTACCCTATGCCCTATGCCCTATGCCCTATGCCCGATTCC
Source organism: Tychonema bourrellyi FEM_GT703 (assembly GCF_002412335.2). GTDB lineage: Bacteria > Cyanobacteriota > Cyanobacteriia > Cyanobacteriales > Microcoleaceae > Microcoleus > Microcoleus bourrellyi. The sequence goes on along the minus strand of NZ_NXIB02000001.1, from coordinate 36,879 downwards.
CGATTCCCGATTTCCAATTAAAAAAAATAGGCTAGCCATATTAGTGCCTATCTCAATCAATTTTTTAATGGCTCCCCGCAACGCCGTCTTACCTCAGCTTTTGACCTGGTATTTTACCAGGTGGGCACCGTTGGCTCGGACTTAAAGTTTCTGGGTACAAGCCCAGTTTACTGCTGTCCAAACATCTTGATTCCCGAGAGTTAAGAGTTATAGATCAAAAAAACATTATTGGCAGTCACCAACGTCGCAGCAGAACCTGTATTTAATATATACCAACTAACTCGATTTTGGCAAGCTTCGAGCAATTTAATTTGCACCCCAGATAGATTCAATGGTTTGAGCGATCGCCAGAACTTGCGATCGCCCCTGATCCACCGCTTCCCGATCGAGCAAAACAGTAACGTGACCCAGTTTGCGGCCGGGACGCGATTCTTTCTTACCATACCAATGCACAAAACTACCTGGTATTTGTGCCAGTTGTTTTCGTTTCTCTAAATAATCAGACTCAGCCGATTCATAGCCGAGTAAATTTACCATCACAGCACCAGCAGAGTTTAAATCGCAATTGCCTAAAGGCAGTTGACAAACTGCGCGCAAATGTTGTTCAAATTGTGAAGTTTTGCAAGCATCTATGGTAAAGTGTCCCGAATTGTGGGTGCGCGGTGCAATTTCATTGACTAATAGTTGATTGTCGCTGGTTAAAAATAGTTCAATGCCGAATACGCCCACAGCTTGTAAACTATTGAGGAGAGTGCGGGCGATCGCCTCAGCTTCGGCCTTCACCTCTAAACTAATGTCAGCAGGCGCAATCACCAGCCTACAAACCTGATTTTGCTGTTGAGTTTCGACGATCGGGTAAATTGCAATTTCACCATTTGCCGATCGAGCTGCGATCGCAGCCAACTCGCGATCGAACGGCACAAATTCTTCCACCAACAAAGCCACACCTTGAAGCTTAACACAAATCGACTCAAAACTCGCCGCATCTTTCACCACAAAAGTACCTTGACCATCATAACCGTGGCGGCGAACCTTGATCACCAAGGGAAAATCCAAGGGCAAATCCTGACTACCATCCCATTCCCAAAACCTGGGAGTTGGCAAACCCAAATCTTGTAAATAACAACGTTGGATATACTTGTCCAACAAAGGATCAAGCGACGACAAACTCGGCTGAAATAAAACACCTTGCTCTTCTAGTGTCCGCAAACCATCCAAATCAACAAACTCATTTTCAAACGTAATCACATCACAGCGAGTGGCTAATTCAGCAGTAGCATTAACATCATCAATAGCCGCCAAAATAGTATCAGCAGCGATCGCTGTTGCCGGGTCAGTAAGATTAGGAGTTTGCACCACCAATTCCATACCCAGCCTACTAGCAGCAGCCCCCATCATCCAAGCTAGTTGGCCGCCACCGACAACACCAACCCGCTGAATTTTGGTAGATGTAATAGCAGTGGCTTGAGTGAATTTCATTTCAGTAATTTTCATTGTGTTAACATTCCTATTCTATAGCAAAAAGCACCACAATGAATATCCTGTAGGGGCGGGTTCACCAACAAGATATAACAAGTACCAACAATCTGAATAAACCCGCTCCCACCCAACAATAAATCGCAATTTACCTCTCAAATAAAAGTATCGAATCAAAAAATAACCGCAGCATCCTAGATCTAGGAAAGTCTTTAATCATGGCACTGGTTGACCTATTACCAAACAGCAGACAATCCCGGACTTTCGAGAAAAGTGCCACATCTAGCAATTCACAAGCGCCAAGCATGGCATAATTGACAACACTGCAAAAAGCAGATAGACAGGGACAAACACTGAAAATCAGAGATTCAGGAAAAAAAATTATAGGTGAGGATACTGTGAAAGTTTTGGTTGTGGGGAACGGAGGTCGCGAACACGCGATCGCAAAAAAACTGCTAGAATCAACGCGGATTAAACAAGTCTTCTGCGTACCGGGGAACGGTGGCACAGCTACCACTGAAGGCTGCCAAAATTTGCCACTCAACATCGACGACTTCCAAGGCATGGAACGCTTTGTGATGGTCAACAACATTTCCCTAGTCATCGTCGGGCCCGAATTGCCCCTATCACTAGGCATCGTTGACTACTTCCAACAGAAAAAACTCATGGCTTTCGGCCCCACCCAAGCCGGGGCCCAAATTGAGTCGAGCAAATCCTGGGCAAAGGAATTGATGCTCGAAGCAGGCATCCCAACGCCCAAAGCTGCCGTATTTACCAACCCAGAAGCAGCCAAAGCATACGTTGTTGAACAGGGAACTCCCATAGTCATCAAAGCAGACGGACTCGCATCAGGCAAAGGAGTCACCGTTGCCACCACCGTCAAAATGGCATTAAGCGCCATCAACACCATTTTTCGTGGCGCTTTCGGCACCGACAACATCCGAGTCGTAGTCGAAGAATATGTCACAGGGCAAGAAGTCTCGATTCTCGCGCTCACTGACGGGATTACAGTAGAACCTCTGCTGCCAGCCCAAGACCACAAAGCGATCGGCGAAGGCGACAAGGGAGCGAACACGGGCGGTATGGGAGCCTATGCACCAGCACCTATTATCACTCCAGAGCTGATGGAAAGAATTCAAACCGAAATTCTGGAACCAACCCTAGTGGCACTGCAAAAACGCCAAATCGACTACCGGGGCGTACTATATGCAGGTTTAATGATTACTGCCGAAGGAGAACCCCAAGTCTTAGAATTCAACTGTCGCTTCGGAGATCCCGAAACCCAAGCCGTGTTGTCTCTGCTGGAAACTCCGCTAGAAGACCTACTGCTAGCCTGTTGTCAGCAGCGTCTCGGAGAATTTTCCTCAAATATTCGCTGGAAGGAAGGCGCGTCAGTTTGCGTAGTTTTAGCCTCTGGGGGCTATCCTGGAAGTTACCAAAAAGGCAAAACTATTACAGGCATTGAGGAAGCCGAAGCCAAGGGAGTAGAAGTTTTTCATGCTGGCACTCAGTTGAAGCAGCAGCAGTTAGTGAGCGACGGTGGCCGGGTTTTGGGCGTCACTGCTGTGGGAGAAACTTTGCAACAAGCTATTGCTAAAGCTTATGAGGCAGTAGATTGTATTGAATTTGAAGGGGTATACTGTCGCCGCGACATTGGCCGTCGAGCTTTGGTAGACAAAAATTAGAGATTTCGACATCGGCCACTTGGGGGAAACCAAGCAATCTTAAAGTAGAAGTGTCACAATAAATCTGGCATCTCTGTGGCGCGACAGTGCAAAAGTCACCGTCCAAAATCTGAGGGAAAAGCCAATTTATTTAATTCTGCTTTTAAATTTAAACTGGTGAAATGTTGGCCATACTAAACAAAATCGGAGAAATTATTGCTCGTTGGTGGTCGGAGTTTACTCTCCAGACTCGCCTGATGGCCGCTGCTACCCTCGTAGTTTCCTTAATTATGAGCGGCCTGACATTCTGGGCCGTCAATACCATCCAGCAAGATGCCAGACTTAATGATACTCGCTACGGTCGCGACCTCGGTCTGTTGTTATCGGCAAATGTGGCTCCGTTGATTGCCAAAAACGATCGCTCAGAGGTGGCCCGTTTTTCCCATCAATTTTACAGCAGCACCTCTAGCGTCCGTTATATGCTCTATGCAGATGAGGCGGGGGATATTTTCTTGGGGATACCCTTCTCGAAGTCGGAGGTGCAAACTTCTTTGACTCTGCGCCGTCAGATTAAACTTCCCGATAGTTTCATCGCGGACATTGAGGCGAGAAATTTGACTTCTGTACCTTTGGTGCGACAACATTTGACACCAGATGGAGAAGTTACTGATGTATTTGTGCCTCTGATTCATGAAGATAAATATTTGGGGGTTTTGGCGATCGGCATTAACCCAAATCCCGCTGCTGTTGTCTATTCAAATTTGACTAGAGATGTCACTTTAGCAGTATTTGTGACTATTTGGGTAATGGTAATTTTGGGAGCTGTGTTTAATGCCCTGACAATTACTAAACCGATTAAACAATTAGTTTTTGGTGTTAAAAACATTGCGAGTGGGAATTTCAAGCAGCGAGTTGACTTGCCTTTGGGTGGAGAATTGGGCGAGTTGATTGGCAGTTTTAATGAGATGGCCCAGAAACTAGAAAGTTATGAAGAACAAAATATAGAAGAGTTGACAGCGGAAAAAGCTAAGTTAGAAACTTTGGTTTCAACGATTGCTGATGGGGCGCTGTTATTAGATGCGAATTTGCAGGTGATTTTAGTCAATCCGACGGGGAGGCGGATTTTTGGATGGGAAGGCAAAAATGCGATCGGAGTTAATCTCCTGCACATTTTGCCTGCGGAAGTGCAGCAGGATTTGACCAGACCATTGCAGGAAATAGCGGCGGGCGATCGCGAAGGGGGCGAATTTCGGATCTCCATGAGGGAACCAGTCAACCGCACAATTCGGATTGTTTTAACTACTGTAATTCTTCATAAAGCTCCAGGAGCGGAATCGCTATGCAAAAGCTGCGTCCGTGACGAAGAAAATAACTGTGACAACTCCGATCGCCCGGAGGTTGTGGAATGCACTTTCTACGAGCAAACCTCGAAACATCAAGGTTCATCAGGGCAATATCGCGAGAGTCTCAAAGGTATTGCGATGACGGTGCAGGATATTACACGGGAAGTGGAACTAAATGAAGCTAAAAGCAATTTTATCAGCAATATTTCTCACGAATTGAGAACGCCTTTGTTTAATATCAAATCTTTTATTGAAACTCTCTATGAATATGGAGAAGACCTTCAAGAAAGTGAGCGCCGGGAGTTTCTGGAAATTGCTAACCGAGAAACCGATCGACTAACTCGGTTAGTTAACGATGTGTTAGATTTGTCGCGGCTGGAATCCTGTCGAATTTATCAAATGGATGCTGTTGACCTCCATCAAGCTGTGGAACAAACTCTACGGACTTATCAGTTGAATGCTAAAGATAAAGGGATTGAACTGAATCAAGAGGTTGACCCGGACTTGCCATCGGTTTTAGGTCATTATGATTTGTTGTTGCAAGTATTGGCAAATTTGGTCGGAAATGCCTTGAAATTTACCGAGTCTGGGGGTCAGATATCGATTCGAGCTTACGTGCTAGAGGAGAAGACGACGCAGCACAAAGACTCGGCCTCCGGGAAATACAACCACTTACCTGCCTCTAGACAGTCGCCTGCGGTGCGGATCGAAATTTCTGATACGGGGATTGGCATAGATTCTGAAGACCAACAGGCAATTTTCGAGCGTTTTTTCCGGGTAGAAAATCGAGTTCACACTTTAGAAGGAACGGGATTGGGTCTTTCTATTGTCAGAAATATTATTGATAAGCACCACACTAAAATTAATTTAGTTAGTGAGGTGAATGTGGGTACAACTTTCTGGTTTGACTTGGCAGTTTATCAGCAGAAAAAAACATTAGAAATGGAAAATCCTTGGCCGGTGGAAGCGAAGGTGGAGACTGAAACAATTTCGACTCATGTGGTGTAGGTTCTGGTTCATAGGTGTCAACCCCTGCCGGACTATTGGTTGTACCTTAAGTTGACACCTATGGGCACTGCCGTCTCCTCTATATCAATTCCGGTGCAACCGGAATTGATATAAACGAGTAAAATTGTCAAGACTTAAGAAAGAGTTTTTCTCGCACGTTCCGATCGCTCTTCTGCGGTATCCATCACGTCTGCCATTTTGTCCACCATTTCCCCTGGATAATTTTCCAAAATCCGGGTAGACAGCGAAATTCTGCCCCGACTTTCATCAAGGTCAATCACCATTGCTTTCAAGATTTGACCGCTAGAAAATACCTGGGAAAGGTTTTCAATATATTTTTGGCTAACTTGCTTGATGTGTAGTAAACCGCTGATTCCTTCCATGTCTATAAATACGCCAAAAGGTTTAATACTACTGACTTTACCTTCGACTAATTGACCGATTTGTAACTGACTGAAGGCGGAAGATTGAGTTGCTAGTCGCTGAGAAAGTACCAATTTTTCGCGATCGCGATCGACCTCCAAGAAACTCACAGTCAAAGCTTGACCGATGAGCCCTTCTATGTTGTCGCGATCGATTAAGTGCGATCGCGGAATAAAGCCACGCATTCCCTGGACATCTACCGTCACGCCACCCTTATTTGCCCCCGAAACCCGCACCTGAAGAACTTTGCCACTTTCCTGCATTTGGGTTAACTCTTCCCAAGCTTGCTGAAGTTCTAGCTGGCGCAGAGAAAGAGTAACTTGCCCATTGGCATCTTGTTCGCGGATAATTAAAAATTCTCGTTCCTCTTCCAAAGGAACCAATTCCGACAAATTCGCGCTCGTTCTCAAAGCAGCCTCTTCGATCGGCAAAAAAGCCGAAGACTTACCGCCGATATCAACATACGCACCATTTGAGTCGTGCTCGATCACTTTTCCACGCACTACTTGTCCCTTCTGAAACTCGTAATTGTGCTGTTCGAGGGCTTTAGCAAAATCGTCCATTGAAAAGGATGCTTTTGCGCTTTGAGAACCTGTAGATTTGGAATTCATGTCAGTTTAGTTGTCAGTTGTCAGTTATTAATTGTCAGTTGTCAGTTGTTAATTGTCAGTTGTCAGTAGAACAATTTTCCCACTCTCCCCATCTCCCATTCTCCCCATCTCCCCATCTCCCATTCTCCCCATCTCTAAACAGGTTGAAGTTCCTGTTGAAATAGGTGCTTGACTTCCTCCCACGACTCGGCTGCTGCGGTAGCGTTATAACTGCCACGGTGGTCGCAGAAGAAGCCGTGATCGGCATTGTAGCGGAAAATTAGGTGAGGAATACTGTGTTTTTCCAATTCTGTGGCAATTTGGTCAACTTGTTCTGAGGGAATGCTAGCATCTTGAGTCCCGTAAAAGCCATAGATAGTGCCTTTAATCTCTGCTGTGCGATCGATCGTGGGGGGACCACCACCGGGAGTTTGGGTGGCGATCGCAGCGCCGTAGAAGGACGCTGTAGCCTTGATTTCGGGCAAGGTGGCGGCGAGGTAGGCGACGTGCCCGCCAAAGCAGAAACCGATGCAGCCAAAGCCTGATTGTTTGACAAATGGTAAGGTTTTGAGATAGTCGATCGCAGCTTGGATGTCGCTAATGAGTTCGGATGCGGTAGTTTGTTCCTTGTATTCCCTGCCGATTTTGATGTCTTCGGGGGTATAGCCGGTTTCAAAGCCGGGGGCTTGGCGTTGGTAGATGGCTGGGGCGATCGCCACATATCCCTCTTTTGCTATTCTGTCGGTAACTTCGCGGATGTGCGAGTTGACACCAAAGATTTCTTGAATGACGATAACTGCGGGAAATTTCCCTGCTGCTGCGGGTTGGGCTAGGTAAGCAGCGATTTGCAAATCTCCGTTGGGAATTGTGATATTTTTGGTGCGAATTTCTGAGTTTGTCATTTGTGAATGAGATTTTTTTTTAATGAACCGCGAAGGCGCGAAGAACGCGAAGGAAGAAAAGAGAAGTTTTTTATTATTAGTCATCTCCAGAAAAGCCTATTTTGAACAGGCAAGATGCCTGTTCCACAATAATTGTTGGAGATATCTATTTTAGGATATCACATGATCAGGAAATTTTTGTTTCAAAACTGGCATGACTGGACAAGGTTTAAGTTCCTGCAAATTATCGGGTTTATTCCATGTGAAAGGCCCTTTTTTCTCGGCGGACATCCACAGCAAGCTTTTGGCGCGTGTCATCGCTACATATAGCAATCTAAACTCTTCTGCTGTTTTCAAATATCCTGCTTGTTCCCAGGCTTCACCCAGATTTGAAAAAGCATCTTTTTTGTGCAAACTAGCTCGAATTTGTGCTCTCGCGACTTCTGCTAAGGTAAAGTCTCCTAAAAATTTAGCTTGGGGCAAAACTCGCAAGCTTCCGGGGATGATTTGGTCGTGTAAAAATGGCAAAAATACGCAATCCCAATCTAATCCTTTGGCTTTGTGCATGGTAATAATTGTTAGTTGACCTTTGCTGGTATAGCGTTCTTCTATTTTCTCTTCTGCTTCTACTGGTTCAAATCTTTCGGAAGTGACTATTTCGCTGAGTACACCCAAAATATTGCTCATTGAATTGTTGCCGATAGTTTGGATGGCTACTCGTTCTGCTAATTTGTCTGCTGTGGCTAATTCTGTTTGGTCGTATTGCAGGGCTAGGGCGAGAAATGAGATGATTTGATATGGTGGAAGTTCTAAGCGGGCTTGTAATAAACTACAGCAAAAGTAGCGACATTTCTTAACGGGGTCTGATTGCTTTGGGTCGAGGGGGCCTGGGTACAGAAATTGCTCTGGGCTTGTGGTAAAGGCATTGTAGTCTTGTTTGGGGATGAGTTGCCGATCGCTCAAAATCTTCAGTGCTGCTTTCAGGTAGTCTGGTGAGTGGGGGCGATCGAGAAATTGCAGTAGTGTTAAGATTTCCCACGGAACTTGAGAATGCCGATCGCGTTCTCCGACATCTTCAATCTTAATCCCATATTTACTTAAATCAACGGTTAATCCATATTTCTGCGGATTTTCCAGCACCTGTTTGATCAATTTTCCTTGTTTGTTTTCCCTCACCAAAACTGCCATCGATTTCAGATACTCTAACGGCAATTTTGCTTGATTTTCCTCATCGCTAACTTCACCGTCGAATTCGAGATATTTTTCGGATTTCCCCCATTCAAAACCAGCAGGTAGAAATTCTTCAACTAACTGAACTACTCGTTTGCCAATCAGTTCAATTGTATGGTAAATATCGCGGGGAGTATACAATTCCAATCCGCGACCAATCGGGGCTGGATTCGCATTTATTTGCTGGTCATCTCTGGGAACTGGTTCAATAATTTGATGACGAAAAGGTGGTTCTGTCCCCGCTAATTCAGACCGATTCACCCATTCCAAAATAAAGTTAGCTGCATCAATAATTATCTGGCTGCTGCGGCCTGCTACATCCATTTCTGCTAACTTACTTTGCTCTTTGCATTCGTCACAAAAGTTGTTGAAATAAATCGGATCTGCGGGTGTAAAAGTAGAATTGATCGCTTGATTTGGGTCGCCAACTCTGATAAAATTTGGTAGTAATTCAGGATGGTCTGGATCTTCAGCTAATGTTGCCAAAAGCTCGGTCTGTAATGGTGTAGAATCTTGGGCTTCGTCTTCAAAAACGGCAAATACTTGTTTTTGCTCGATCGCCCTTGCCCTCGGATCTGCCAACACCCGCAAAGCTGCTAAAATCATTTCGTCGTAGTCGATGAATTCGCGACTTCGCAACAAAGCCTGATATTTCTGATATAAACCGCCAGCTACAGCTAATATTTCATAACTGTCCCCAAAAGACATAGCACCCATTTCTAACAAGTCTTCTGGAAATAAACCTGAAGATTTCGCTTCGTGAATTACAGTATTAGCTAACTGTGGTAAAATCTCTGTCCGCAAAACAGACTGCCGCCGCATTCTCTCTGTTTCCTCTCCATCAAATTGTTGTCCTTCCAACAAAGTTTGATATCTACGGGGATTTTCAGCTATCCAAAGTTCTACGCAAGCGCGAATTAATCGGTGACTTTGAGTGGTATTCACTAAAGTCGAATTTTCTAAATTTAAACCGGATAAACTTGGATGTCGCCTAGCAATATTCAATGCCAAACCGTGTAAAGTGTTGACAACAAAACCGCCTTGGGGTAAAGATAATTCTTTCAATCTTTCACGGATTTTAATTTTAATATTAGCAGCAGCCGATCGCGTAAAAGTCACCACAACTAACTGGCGGCGGCTGTGAAGTCGATTGCGGGCGATCGCAATTGCCGCCGCAGCAGCCATTCCCGTAGACTTCCCGGCCCCTGGAACCGCCGAAACCGCAAGGGGCCCGCCTTGCCAATTGGCCATGTCTTTCTGGGCCTCACGCAAGCTGTCGCGAATCTTCTGACAAGCTTGTTCCCGCAAAACCGCACCTAACTCTGACTGGCTAGAAGTGCTGTGGGTGCTAAAATTAGGATCAAATTCGTCTGTCATTCGATTTGAGATTTGAGATTTGAGATTTTAGACTAGAAAATATTGGTCTCCGTTTCAATTTCTGTATCGGCTAGACTCGGACTATATATTTGAGTTTAAACTAAAACCACCATAACATTTAATACCAAACGTTTTTATAGAACAAGCAGCCATGAAAACCCACATCAAAACCAATTCTCNTCCACAAAGACTCTATTTTCTTGTGGAACAGGCATCTTGCCTGTTCATAAAAGGCGCAACAGGCAAGATGCCTGTTCCACAAAGACTCTATTTTCTTGTGGAACAGGCATCTTGCCTGTTCATAAAAGGCTAATTGAGAATGGTGCAAGATCTCAGTTTAACCCAATTTCAGCGAACAACAGCGCAACTCGCTTTGCGATCGTCGCATTCTTAACTTTATCCTCTACCATTGCTTTGCCAAGTTGCGGAGCTCCACCCACCAGCCAGAGAAACCAGATGGCGGCGGGTGCTCCACAAGCCTCTCCCGCACCCGCGTCGGAAGCAATCAGAGGAGAAGCGGCCGACTCAAAAATGGCTGCTGCACCAAAACAAGCTAAAGCAGAAACGACCGCAACTCGTCCCCAACTGATTAAAAAAGCCGAACTCAGTGTAGTTGTCAAATCTATTGATGTCAGCACTAAATCTGTTACTAATATTGTCGAAAAACAGCAAGGTGATATCTTGGGTTTCCAAAACCAAAAGCCGCCAGATTCGAGTATTCGACAAACGGCAACTATGGAGATCCGTGTGCCTCAAGAACGCTTAGAAACTACTTTAGATACTTTAGCAAAACTGGGAACTGTTGAAAATCGGGGTTTAACTGCGGAGGATGTGACTACGCAATTGGTGGACAGTGAAGCTAGACTCCGAAACCTTCGTAAATCGGAGGAAATGGTGTTAAAAATTATGGATAAATCTGGTTCTGTAGGTGATGTACTGAAAGCTGCTAAAGAATTGAGTAATATTCGTGAGTCGATCGAACAAATTGATGCTCAGTTAAAAAGTTTGCGAAATCAAGTGGCTTATTCAACTATTAGTCTAACTTTAGAAGCCGCAGTATCGTCTCAACAAAGTCCAGAACCTTCTCTTGGTTTGCGGGTGCAGGAAACTTGGGGTAAAGCCACTCATTCTGTAGGAGAATTAACTTTCGGTTTATTTGATTTAGGTATTTGGTTGTTGGCTTATACTCCTTATTTTTTGGTAATTGGGGCTGGGGTTTATGGTTTTAAGAGGTTCAAGAAATCGCAGTCTGTGACAAGAATAGAGGAACTGAAACCGCCTCAGTAGTCATTTGTGATTAAGTTTAAGAACAGGCAAGATGCCTGTTCCACAAGAAAAAAGATCCTTAAGAACAGGCAAGATGCCTGTTCCACAATAAAATTTATCTTTTGTGGAATGGGCATCTTGCCCGTTCTTGACGGATTTGATCTCATTGGTCATTGGTTATTTGTCATTAATTTCAAGAACAGGCAAGATGCCTGTTCCACAAGAAAATTTATATCTTGTGGAATGGGCATCTTGCCCGTTCTTGACAATAGTGCAACAGCCCAGTTACAAATAACAAATAACTATTAACTATTAACTATTAACTAATCATCTATTTGCCATCCATCTTTGGTGTAATCTTCATCCAGAATCTTTTTCGGACGCATCACTAGCACCACTCGTCCCAAAATAGGAATATCCGGCGATTCTTCAAACCAATACAATTCTAAATTGCCACCGTTATCTGCCAGGAAATAACTATCACCATCCCATTCTCTTTGCGCTCGATCGGCAATAATCAAAACTTCTTCAACTTTACCTTGCAGTGGTACCGGCAGTCGATCGCTCATTTCCAGAACCGCCACCGGATCTTCAGCATTCAAAATTACCTGCCATCCAGGAATCGCCACCCAAGCTCCCGATCCCGAAAACTTTACCATGCGGAAAGGCTCAATTTCCTCCAGCAAAGGCACCGCCTGCAAATCTGCCGTAGAAAGTGGCAATTCACCCACAACGGGGACAATCCGGGGTAATTGTTCCTCAGAGTCGAGCCGATAAACGGGCAAGCGAGGCGCAGAACGTCTCGTAACTACGGTAAAATCGACAAGTAAATGTTCGATTTGTTGCCTAGCACTTGGGCTGCTAGCTAATTTTAAACCGCGAGCAATTAAGCGCGATCGCTCTTGCAAGTCACTGTTTTGTCTGGCCGATTGCCAACACTGGTAAGCCATAGCATCGCCAGCAGTGTCTGTGAAACCTTGGGGAAGACTCCCAATCCGCGAAAACTCCTTCATCGCTTTAGCGACATCGCGGGCATCATCAACGTCCAAATTGTGAGCTAGAATTAAAGCCGCCGCCGCTGCTCTTTGTGGTTGCGAAAGAACTCGAAATTCGTATAAAATATCACTACCTTTGGCCAAGAAGTGCGATCGAACCTCTTCAGAAGTCCCAGCAGTTACCATACTGGTGTAGACTTGGGCTGCAACGCTAACTTGATTTTGCTGAATTGGCTCAAAACCAGTTTCTTCAAAAATCCTTTGAGTGCTATAGCCGGCTTTTTGCAGTGCTGTGCAGGCCTGTCCCCAGTGTACCCAGCCACCTTCTTTGCGACGGAGCGATCGGACTAAGTTTTCGAGTTCCACAGCATCAGTAGAGGAAAGAGATGCAGGCCCGGAGGAATCTTGTGGTGTATCAGTCATAATTTAGATCAAAACCAGCGCTAAGTTTAAGTTTGATTGAGTACCAGCAAAGTTTAGTGTTGCCGCAGAGGTTAGACTTTATCGTAAGTGAGATATGAGACTATTTCTACAGAATAGTTAATCGCCTAAATTTACAGACGGGAGTCTATCGTATTGTTATGGATAATGCCATTCCAGAGCTAGACCAAATTAAACGCCAGCTCATGACCTTAAACCGACCGAAAAAGCCCAAAATGCTGGTAGTAGACGATGAACCAGACAATCTGGATTTACTCTACCGCACTTTTCGACGAGATTTTAACGTACTCAAAGCAGAAAGCGGAATTCGTGCTTTAGAAGTATTGGAAAGCGAGGGCGAGGTTGCCGTCATCATTTCCGATCAACGGATGCCAGAAATGAAGGGAACTGAGTTTCTCAGCAAAACCGTGTTTCAGTTTCCGAATACGGTCAGGATCATCTTGACTGGTTTTACAGATATTGAAGACTTGGTAGATGCGATTAACTCTGGACAGGTTTACAAGTATATCACCAAGCCTTGGGACCCGAACGAATTGAAAATGGTAGTCCAAAAGGCTGCTGATACTTACGAAGTTCTGAAGCAGCGGACTGAGGAATTGCGTCAGGCCCAAAATCAAATACAATTGTTAGCCACTATCATGCAAACGGCTTTGGATTATCCGAATTTGGCAGCAACTTTAGAGCCAATCGCTACCGCTATTAGTGATAATTTTTTGGCGGACACTTGCATTTTGCAACTGGTGGAAGGCAATGTTTTAACCCCAGTTCAAGGTTGTCACACTAGCGGTGGAGAGCTGCAAAATTGGCTAGCAGATGACCCTCTAGTTCAACAGGCGATCGTTTCTCGCAATATTCAGGCTGCTCTGAACATTGCAACTGATGCCAGCCTCAGTAGCCTCCCACACTATCAGAAATCGGGCATTAAATCCCATCTGAGTATCCCGGTGGTTCACGGAGGTCGATCGCTCGCCCTGATTTCCCTCCAGTGGAAGCAGCCTTGTACCCTTCGCCCGGACGAAATCACCACAATTCACCTCTCAGCTCAACAAGTGGCTTTGGTAATGACGAGTTTTCAGGGTCAGTAGTCAGTAGTCAGTAGTCAGTAGTCATTAGTCATTAGTCATTGGGCATAGGGAATTGGGCATAGGGCATTAGTAAGAATTAAAAACTAACCAATAACATATATAGCAATCCTAAATCATTTGTGAATTTCTTACTCCCTCCCCTTAATAAGGGGAGGGTTGGGGTGGGGTAAAAAACTTTACGACTCCTGCAAGGATTGCTATACCAACTACCAACTACCAACTACCAACTACTCACAAATAACTAATAACTAATAACACCTACTAACTACTCACAAATCAACAATGCCTAATGCCTAATGCCCAATTCCCTATGCCCCATGCCCAATTCCCTATGCCCCATGCCCAATCCCAATAACAAATGACCAATAACTCAGAAAAAATTAAAACCATATTTAATCGAATTGCACCAGTTTACAATCAAATGAACGATTGGTTGAGCTTGGGGCAGCACCGAGTTTGGAAGCAAATGGCGGTGAAATGGAGCAATGCTAGTCCAGGTAATACTTGTTTAGACTTGTGCTGCGGTAGCGGGGATCTAGCTCTACTTTTATCACAGCAAGCAGGCCCTAGCGGTTCTGTATTTGGAGTGGATTTTTCGCAAGAACAATTGGCTGTTGCTGGCCGTCGCGATCGACCTTTTCTCACCCCTTCTAGTCCCATTTCCTGGGTAGAAGCTGACGCCCTAGACTTGCCTTTTCCAGACAATTATTTCGACTGCGCCACAATGGGCTACGGCCTCCGCAACGTCACTGACATTCCCCGCAGTCTTCAGGAATTGCATCGCGTACTCAAACCAGGTGCAAAAGCAGCGATTCTCGACCTCCACCGCCCCAACAATTCCCTGATGCTGAGTTTTCAGCAGTTTTATCTCGAAAGTCTCGTAGTGCCGATCGCTCAGCAATTTGGTATGACCCAAGAATATGCCTATATCAATCCTAGTTTAGCAAAATTCCCGATCGGACCAGAACAAGTTGCGATCGCCCTCCAAGCCGGATTTACCACCGCCACACACTATCCAATCGCTGGAGCTATGATGGGAGTATTGGTCATTAGTCATTAGTCATTGGTTATTGGTTAGTTGTTATTGGTTAGTTGTTATTGGTTAGTTGTTATTGGTTAGTTGTTATTGGTTATTGGTTATTTGCCACAAAAAACCAATAAATAACTAACTAATAACCAATGCCCAATTCCCAATTCCCGATGCCCCATGCCCCATGCCCGATGCCCCATGCCCCATGCCCAATTCCCATCCGATTTTGGATTGATGAACCCATCTGATATTTGGCTGTTTTTTGCCCCACCTGTAGTGGGAGGAATTATTGGCTATTTCACCAATGATATAGCTATCAAAATGCTGTTCCGCCCCTACCGAGCTATTTATGTCAAAGGGCGGAAATTACCATTCACTCCCGGCTTGATTCCCCGTAACCAAGAGCGATTAGCCAAGCGAATTTCTGACACAATTATGGGCTCGCTGCTAACACCAGAAGAGTTGCAAAAATTAGCGCGCCGCCTCCTACAAACCGAGCGAATGCAGTCAGTGATTCTCTGGTTATTACAGTTAGCATTAGATCAAGTTAAAGCAGACGCAGAGCAAAAAACTGCTAAAATTCTCGCTAACATTTTGCGAGATTTGTTGGGCGAATCAGTACCGCGAATTCTCAAAGTTTTGGCGCGCCGGGAAGATTTTTTAGAAGCCCAACTAAATCAAATTTTTGATCAAATTTTGCTGGAAATTCAGCTAACAGAAGCTCAGGCGGGTCAATTAGCCGATTGGCTATTGCAGATAGTCATACCGCCGGAAGTGTTGCGACAGGCTTTGATTGACTTTTTGACCGATCGCAATATTTCAATCATTGATGAAGGATTTCGAGAAAAAACTAGCGGTACCTATTGGGTAGTCGCAAACTTGTTTGGTTTACGGAACACTTTAACTCGCCTACGGACTTTTTGTCTCGATGACAGACAAGCGACAAATCAGCGATTAGCAGAATTAACCGTTTCTTTGGGAGTTCGCGGGCGGATTCAGGAATGGCTGCAAAATTTGTCAATGCAAAATCTACCAGTTTCCACCGTCCGACAGTTACGAAAAACTATGCGGGATAGCGTTCGCAGTTATGTTCAAGAACGGGGTATGGAGGTACTTCAGGGCTTGAGCAAGTCTATTGATTGGGAAAATATTTCTAAGTTAATTCTGAATCGATTGCAGACTTCAGCAGTGATGAGTGCTTCCCTAGAAATGGTCAGCCAAGAACTAGCTTTGGTTTTAGAGCGATATCTGGAGCGGGATTTAGAAAATATTGTAGCTCAGGCGATCCCTATTTTAAATATCGATCAGGTGATTGTCGATCGAGTTAAAGGTACTTCTCCTGAAGACTTGGAGTTAGGAATTCAGGGAATTGTCAAAAGCGAGTTGCAAGGAATCGTCAATTTAGGTGGGCTCTTGGGTGTTTTGGTCGGCTGTTTGCAGACTGTTGTGCTGGTTTTGCAGCGATGATTTATTTCGGCAGCTATGAGATATTTGTTGTAGCATAATATTCACCCATTCTCTAAATCCATGCCAACTCCCAATTCCGACGATCGCCCTTACCGACCAAAAAACCCTCGCAACCTCAGTCCCGAACAATACAAGCGCCTCACAGCAGAGATAGCCGCTCCCTATCGACCTCTGCGACAAGTGGTCTATGTAGCTTGTGGAGCATCTGGCTTCATCGGTGGCTTAGTTTTCCTCGCTAAAATTGCCTCCGGGAACCAAGTTAGCTCTACTTTGCCCAATTTTGCCCTCCAAGTCGGAGTCGTGGCTCTGATGGTGTTTCTGTTTCGCTGGGAGCAGCGCGCCCAAGACCAATCCCCAAAACAGAAGTAACAAAAATTTATAAATCTAAACAAAAGTACATTTAAGGCAAGGAAAAGTTAAAAAGATAAAGAAATTATTACGAAACCGTGGTTTGCAATCGATCCCTGTCAATATTTAAATAAGTTCAATTGGGGTCAGCCAATTTAAAGACCCTAATCATAAGCCGCTTTTAGTCAATTCAAATGGGGTCAGCTTTTAAAAAGACCCTAAACATAAAAAATAACTTTAGACCCAGCGCCCGCCTTCACCTATAGAAGACCGGGCGCTGGTTTTTTTGGCCGGAATATGGAAAAATGGGAGTCGGGAAGGAAAAGATGGGGCAAAAAATCCACAGTTCCATCGGCTTTCCTGTGTTTGACCCTTTGAGCGAGTGCGGGCGCGATCGACTTATTTAAAATTTCCCCAACAGATTTGCCCGGACAACAGTAGATAAATGTCGCTATAGTCGAAGTGAGCAAAAATATTTGGGGACTGTACTATGAGATGGTCATTTTTCAAACGGCGATGGAGATTATTTTTAGCCACAGGCGCCGGAATTTTGTTTTACAGCACTGCTGCGGTGGCTTCTGAAAAGGTGGTGCTCAAATACAGCGTGATTCGGATGACTCTACCAGTCAGCGAATTAGAAATTTTCGCCGAAACTGGCAAAATGTCCCCTGCGTTAGAAATGCTGTTGGGACAAGCCAAAAAAGACCCAGAATTAGTTCGTCGCAGTCTGACAAAACCCGTGAAAGTCAGCCAAAGGCTTTTGGATCGGACCCTGAATAGTAAAGTTGGAGATCTAATTCTCGATGAAGTCGGTCAGGTAATTCGGACTCCTTCTGGAAATGCAAATAAAGAGGCCTTGCGCGCGGCTTTGGTGCTGTCGGCAACCAGTGATAATCAAATTACGCTACTGGAAACCATCAAGAATTATCCAACCACCGAGGTTTACGTTGAGGGCGATCGTTTGGTGGAAGCTTATGGCAAACTTGTAGCCTTGTCAGAACAATTGGGCGGTGTTTCTGAACAACTCCAAGATGTTTTGAATAAAATTAGGCTACCTAGACTTTAGAAGATTGTTAACTACGTTTGATTGCTGAACTCTTAAACGGAATGCTTCTCAAGATTCCGTATTTTTACTTATAAATAATTTTAGATAGCAAACTAAAAACTTTTCTGTAACTTTCATTTAATGAAAAATTATAGTATAGACATTATCGAAAATATATCTTAAAATACAGAAAAGCATCTAATATCAGAGTAAAATCGTACCCCCTAAAGCGGTACATTGTCATTCCATCGACTTTATTTACTGGATAAGAACTAGCAACATGAATAATCCTATTCGCCCTAAAGACCGCTTCCTGGTATTTGGTTCTCCTGCGATCGAAGATGCTGAAATTCAGGAAGTGGTATCGACCATGAAAACAGGCTGGTTGGGTACTGGGCCAAAGGTCATGCGCTTTGAAAATGAATTCAAAGCTTACAAGGGTTCCGACTACGCAATTGCCGTCAATTCCTGTACAGCGGGACTGCATTTAACTATCCTCGCTGCTTCCTTAAAACCGGGCGATGAAGTCATTACCACTCCTATGACTTTTTGTGCGACAGTTAACGCGATTATTCACTCCGGGGCTACACCCATACTGGCGGATATAGACCCGCTGACCATGAATATTGACCCGGCGAAAGTCGAAGCTAAAATAACTTCAAAAACTAAGGCAATTTTGCCAGTTCACTTTGCTGGTCGTCCTTGCGATATGGATGCGCTTTGCGAGATTGCCGATCGCCACAACCTGAAGTTAATCGAAGACTGCGCTCACGCGATCGAAACAGAGTACAAGGGACGGAAAGCAGGTACCTTTGGTGATTTCGGATGCTTCAGTTTTTATGTTACTAAAAACATCACCACTGGCGAAGGTGGCATAATTCTAAGTCGCAAGCAAGAAGACGCTGACAGGCTCAAGATTTTGGCGCTCCACGGGATGAGCAAAGATGCTTGGAAGCGGTTCGGTGATTCAGGATACAAGCACTACCAAGTGGTGGAAGTTGGTTTTAAATATAACATGATGGATCTGCAAGCTGCGATCGGTATTCATCAAATGGAACGAGTTGCCCCTTATTGGAAGCGCCGGGAACAGATTTGGCAACGCTATAATGAAGCATTTGCCGATTTGCCGATTACAGTACCAGCAGATCCAGAACCAGAAACTATTCACGGGTATCACTTGTACACGATTTTAGTTGACGAAGCGAAAACCGGTATTAGCCGTGATGCTTTTCTAGGCGCGATGACTGCTGAAAACATCGGTATCGGTGTTCATTATCAGAGCCTCCCCGAACATCCTGTCTATCAAGAAAGATTTGGATGGCAGCCGGAAGACTATCCGAATGCGATGCGGATTGGACGACATACAGTTAGCTTGCCGATTTCGGCAAAATTAACAGATGCAGATGTGGAAGATGTAATTGCTGGTGTCAAAAAGTGTTTGGCGAACGGCAAAACAAAGAATCGAGTTTTGGCAACAGTAGGCTAAAGTCCTGAAATAAATTGTCATTAAAATATCCTAGCTGTTTTTTAAGAAAAGCAGCTAGGATATTTTTTCTCTACAACGCCCTTGGATCTGAGATGCGATCGCGTTGCTGGCAATTTCAATCGCCAAGTTGCGGCTAAGCGCCAAGAGCAGATTCTGCAAAAAATGAAGACCAATTGAAACAGTCCTAGACGCGCCCAGAGTCAAAAACCCCCAGTAGTTGAGCTAAGCCTAAACCCTGCGTCAATATCTTAAGGGAGAAATGCAGGATTTTTCTCAGAAACCGGGTTTTTTGCGTCCAGGACTATGAAAATTAAATAAGTTCTGTCAATAAACCAAGAATCCCCCTTTTTTATAAAAGGGGGAGTATCAACTAATTATTAACTTTGTTTTGAGTTGTAGGCTCCAGAAGCTAGTCGTTGTTCAAATAACCACTGCTTGCTTTCAGGAGAATCATCCAGCCAGCGATCGATCAGTTGTGCCCATTTGACAGGCAGACGCAACTGATGCCACGTTGAATGAGAAGCTACAGAAATATTGTGGTAAAGCTGTGAATCGGTAACCAGTTTTTCAATACATTCTGCTAAAGCCAGAGAGTTCCCAGCCTCAAAAATCATGGAATTAATACCGTGTTTCAAGTGGGTTGTAAACATGGGGTGATCGGAAGCTACGATCGGTGTTCTCGTCCGCAAAGCGTGGTGGATTGTCAGGGGAAAACCCTCTGGATATTCGTGCTTGCTAGTAACTAGGACAAGATCAGCTTCTCTCATTAAAGGTTCTACAGTCTGAGTTGGCACTATTCCGAGAAACTCTACAGAATCTTTAATTTGCAACTGTTCCACTCGCTCGGCAAAAAACTCTTCTTCGCCTTTACCAGCCATTTTTAAATGCACTGATATATTCTGGTCTTTCAACTTTGCTACCGCTTCTAAAATATCACCAACCCCCTTACTTTGTATTAACAAACCAGCATAAAATAATTTCACACTCTTGACGTTAGGTGGTAATTCTTTTGGTGGCAAAGAGCCAGGATCGCTATCTATGAGGAAATCCCAAGGAATTGTTTTATTAGGTTTGACTCCGATATTTTGGAAGAGTAGAGAAGAAGTAAGACCGTAAGTACCAACCCATTCTATTTGCTTGTTATTCAATAATCTAGCAAGTAAATAGCTGCGTAACTTATCTTTCCAAGTGGTTGTAAAAACTGATTCGGCAAATACCGCGATCGTTCTAACTTTATTTTTGATAGCCCAATTAAAAACTTCTCGAACAGGTGTGCGGATGACGAGATGAGTGGGATTTTCATGCGCGATTAACTCGATTAATTCTTTAACGTTCAATTGTTGATTAAATCCTGCACCTATCGCCCGTACCCCGTTTTCTAGAACCTGATTGTAAGGTTCTGGTGTCATGCAGACAATCACCGCTACTGACTCAACTCGTTTCCGCATCTCGGTAACGGCATCAACCGAATATTTTTGAGCGTAGTAGTTTTCACTGCCACCATTAGCTAGGCGCTGATAGGCTTCTCGGTAATCGCCCGCATACTGAACTATCACTAAACGCATTTTGCTTAACTTTTGCTCTAAAGTGTCTAATCGGACTTAGGGTGCAAAATATTTGTATAAGTTGATTTTGACGGTTTTCTTCACCGCCAGTCAAGCACTGTTACAGTTATTTTGCTTGTCCTATTATACAGAGTTTGGGCAAGATACGCATGAGTAGAATGCCCCCGCATTCGTTTTACGTCGGCGGTTTCCGCCTTTTTTTATCAATTTTTTCGCGTGTGTGGGAATTACTCAAGACTCGTCAGCAGAAATACTCTCCCCTGGAATTTGAGTTCCGAAGTTGCGATCGACAGTGACGATCGCATATTGGACGGAACTGGGCAGAATTTGACTGTGAATTTCACAAATCGTTAGAAGATTTGGTTCTGCTGCACTCAGTAAGCCAAAGTTTCTAAAGTTTCCCGCAAATAGGAGCGAACCTGCTGGTCGATGCTGACATTTGCCTGCTGACTCTCAAAGTTGAGTTCTAGCTGCCAGCGTTGAAATCCAGAACTTGAGCCGATCGCTTTTTTGAGACTGG
This sequence comes from Tychonema bourrellyi FEM_GT703, assembly GCF_002412335.2. Lineage (GTDB taxonomy): Bacteria > Cyanobacteriota > Cyanobacteriia > Cyanobacteriales > Microcoleaceae > Microcoleus > Microcoleus bourrellyi. The sequence goes on along the minus strand of NZ_NXIB02000001.1, from coordinate 15,639 downwards.
CCCAGATTTGAGAATCTTCCTTAAGCTCGATCAGCTCTGTGGCTTGAGGTTCTGGTGCGATCGTTCGTAAATTCGCCATATTGTTATACCTCTGTTTTAATCCCTAGTGAGGACTTAAAGCTTACCTTGACAATTCCCATTATATATTCTCCTCTCCAAATAGCAAATAAAAAATACAAATAACCTCGAATTGAAAATTTGATATTAAATCTTAATAATGTTAATAAATCTGTCTTAAGAAGTATTGTTTTTTTTAGCACACTAGCCTCAAAGCCGCAGTATCTTTAAATACAATTTCTCTGATTTAGATGGCAATTTAATTGTTTATTAACTATTTATTCTTTTCATCCAAAATCCCAAATCGGCAGGCTCAAACTCCGTCTTCCTCTGCGACAAAAGCCGGTAAAATGCGATCGACTTGCCAACCTGCGATCGTAAAATCCTGCCCAATTTTCTCCAAAACATCAGGCTGCATCGCTGCAAAATCCGATTCCGGTTTCAGCAACACAGCCATCACACTAGCCGGAACCTGCAAAAACAAATTGCTAGCCAAAAAAGCAAAAGCAGCCAACAGCAACCCAGCCAATCGCCATTGAGGAGGAAACGGAGTCACCCCAGCAGCCAGAGGAGCAAATCGATATAATTGCCACAAAATCACTGCCAGCACAATAGCCACAAACAGAGCTAATCCTTGATTTAAGCGAGATTTAAACCCAAGGAGAATCCGCTGTTGTGCATTGCTTAAATTCTGGGGTTTCACCGCCACCACTAAAATACTAAAAATGTAAAAAGGGCGAAACCACTGCATCCACAGCACAGGTCCAATACCTGCGGCCCCAACTAAAAATACTTCCAGCCACACAGGTAGCAGCGGAGCACCCACCGCCAATCCCAGCAAACACAGTCCCAGGAAAATCGGCAATGCAGCCACCCCAGCCAGGTGAATCCACAAAAAAGGTTCAGACCAAAAAGAACGCATAAGTCAAGGAAGAAGGAAGAAGGAAGAAAGCCCTTCGACTTCGCTCAGGAACCGGGAAGAGGGAAGAAGGAAGAATGCTAAAAACTCAAGACAGGTAATTAACCTGCCTTGAGTCCCAAATCCACAATTCAGAATCCAAAATTATGCCGAGAGAGTGCGCCGTTTAGTCACCATTCGGTAGGCTTCAATAATATCGCCATCCGCCCAGTCGCTAAATCCGCTCAAGGAAATACCGCATTCAAAGCCAGTATTGACTTCCTTGGCATCTTCCTTCATCCGTTTGAGGGAGTCGAGGACACCTTCATAAACGACATTGTTGTTGCGGCGTACCCGTACCTTGCAGTTACGGATCACTTTGCCAGAGAGCACCATACATCCAGCCACCGCCCCACGACCGATCGCGAAAACAGCACGCACTTCCACACTTCCCAGAGGTTCTTCCACCAGTTCGGGTTCCAGCAGACCTTCCATCGCCCCTTGAATGTCATCCAAGAGGTTGTAGATGATGCTGTATTCCCGCACGTCTACCCCTGCTTGGTCGGCCGCTTGGCGAGCGCCCGTGGCGAGAGTAGTATTGAACCCGATAATCACAGCATTGCTGGCTGCGGCGAGGTCAATGTCGGTTTCCGTCACTTCCCCAGGAGCAGATAGCAGCAGTCGGAGTTGAACTTCCTTTTGAGGAAGTTGAGTCAGAGCGCCGACAATTGCTTCCAGAGAGCCTTGGACATCTGCCTTCAAGATCAAGTTTAGTTCCTTGAGAACGCCTTCCTTAGCTTGTTGAGAGAATCCGCTGAGGCTGATCCGACCGCCTTGCAACAGACGGGAATCTCGTTGGAATGTAGCTCTGCCAGATGCGATCGCCCCAGCTTCTTTCTCGTTCGCAAAGACATCGAACTCGTCTCCAGCACGAGGAACTTCTCGCAGCCCCAGCACCTCCACCGCAAAAGATGGAGTTGCTTGTTCTACGCGATCGCCCCGATCGTCGATCATAGCCCGTACCTTACCCAAGGCCGAACCCGCGACCACAATATCGCCCACCCGCAGAGTACCGTTCTGCACCAGCAAAGTTGCCACAGGCCCCCTCGCCTTGTCCAGGTGAGCTTCAATCACCGTACCCTTAGCCGCGCGGTTCGGGTTAGCGTTGAGGTCTTCCATTTCCGCAACCGTCAAGATCATTTCCAACAGCGTATCCAGGTTTTCGCCTCGGATCGCGCTAACAGGAACCATCGTGATATCGCCGCCCCAGTCATCTGCAACCAAGCCGTACTCTGTCAGCTCTTGCTTCACCCGTTCCGGCTGAGCACCCTCCTTATCAATTTTATTGATCGCCACAACAATTGGCACCTTCGCCGCCTTTGCGTGACTGATAGCCTCAATTGTCTGGGGTCGCACACCGTCATCGGCCGCCACCACCAAGATAGCAATGTCCGTCACCCGCGTTCCACGAGCCCGCATCGCTGTAAAGGCTTCGTGACCTGGAGTATCCAAAAATACTACCTGCTGGCTCCTGCCTTCGTGTACCACATCCACATGGTAAGCACCGATATGCTGAGTAATACCCCCAGCTTCCCCCTGAGCCACCTTAGTTTTGCGGATCGAGTCGAGCAAGGTAGTTTTACCGTGATCCACGTGACCCATAATCGTTACTACTGGCGGACGGCGTTGGAGGTATTCCAAATCTGTTGCGTCCAGCATATCGATTACTTTGAGAGCTGGGGCTACCTTTTCAGGAGTTTCCACCTCTATGCCCATTTCTTCAGCTACCATTCTCACCGCTGCAATATCCAGGGTTTCGGTAATGTTGACCGCAATCCCTTTAGAGAACAGCCGCTTAATAATTTCCGTTTCGGGAACAGCCAGAGTAACTGCTAGTTCCTGAACGGTCATTGGTCTGCTCAGATAAAGCTTTTCTGGACGTTCGACCTTTGCTTCCGCTGTTTTGCTACCACCACGACCACCGCGTCCGCCCGTCGAACCAGACGAGCTTTTATCGTGAGAAGGGCCCGGTCTCTTATTTTTGCCGCTGCTTCCCGGTGCGCCCGGAGTTGGGGTTGATTTAGGTGCTGCTGGGGACTTCGACTTAGCAGGGCGGGCTAGGGACAGGCTGACCATCACTGGTGCTGGCATATCCAAGCCGTTTTCTAAGTCGTCGTCATCGTCGTCTATAGGTTTGAGACGACTACGCTGCTTGAGTTTTGCAGCTTTTGCAGCTTTTGCAGCATCCGAGTTTTCCTCGTCATCTTCTTCCCAAATGACCGAAGTCTTTTTGGCAGGACGAGGGAGAGAGGGCCTTTCGAGGAGAGGAGTCTCCAAGGGCGTATTGTCTTCTTCATTATCGTCAGTGTCATCCCCTGCGATTCCGCTGTCACCACCGCGACTACGCAGCCCAGCCGCCGATGTCACCGGGGCCAGGCTCCGACGTGGGCCACCACCCGGTTGGGGTCGATCGGCAAGTTGAGCCTTGACTGGACCACCACCTGGTCGGGGTCTTTGCCCGTCGCGAGATTCGGGAGCTCCCAGTGCCGGTCTGCTAGGACGGCTGGGTTTAGCAGGCGCTTCCAGATCGTGCCGTTCTGATTGCTCTTGCTCAGTTTTGGCAAGTTTCAGTACGGGTTTGTTCCCCAGTACAGGCGAATCGCCATTCGCCCGTACAGGCGAATCGCCATTCGCCCGTACAGCAGACTCTCCGGCGGGTCTGACTGGTGGCGAGGTGAGTTTTGCTGATGGACTCGGAGGCCGGGTTCGCTCTTTTCGTTGAGCTCTTTCCGATGGCACTTGGGGTGCGATCGATACTGCCGCCTGGGTGTTTGTTTCTAAAGATGCGATCGCATCTACCGTGTCAGAAACTTTTTCCAACAAAGTTTCTGACGAAGCCGTTGCTGATGGAACAGTCGGCTTCGACAGCACCGGTCGATTGATATTTGGTTTAGGCGGAGACTGGATCTGTTGAGCGGCGGGTGATTTGGGAGGAGTGGCAACGGTTGCCTGCGGGTTTTTTCTCTCCTCGTTCCCCGACTGCTGGGAGTTTGCACCAGCGGGTCGTACTTTTGGACTGCGTATTTCTAAAATTTGCTGCTTTTTTTGTTGATCGTTAGGATGAGGGCCAGATTCTCTAGATGGCGCTGCTGCTCTTTCGGGGGGAGCTGGCTTGCCGGGGGAAGAGTGGCTGGCGACGTATTTTTCAGCCGTTTTGCGAATGCGTTCTGCTTCTGATTCTGTGATTGTGCTGCTGTGGCTCTTGACTGAAATATTGAGCCGTTCGCACACTGCCAAGATGTCTTTATTATCCAAATTTAGTTCCCGTGATAACTCGTAAATTCTTACTTTGCCGTTGTTCATCCACTCTGCCCTCTGTTATGCCAACCAGTTTTTACATTTTGATTTTTTGTTCTAATGACGACATCATTCGCTGTTGAGATTTCAGTGTCAGGAATCGGGGTTTTGGTACTCTTTCAGCAGTTTGATCTATTAAGATGCAACGTAGCTGAAGTCTGCGGTTGGAGAATTCTCAAGTTTTTTTCAGAATTCAGAAGTCTAAGTTTTGGCAAAAGCCATTCTCTCAAGCTTCTTAGTTTGCTTTTCTACCTTGAGGATACCTCTGCTAGTACCCCACCCTTATCTAATCTGACACAAATCTTTCCAGACTGGTGGGCAGATCGGACTGGGGTTTCTGTGGTGGCACTACCGATAATTACAGGTAGAGCTACCAAGAGGGTTTGTATGGAGTACGCCGAGATTTTATCGGCTTTGACCTAAAGGTCGGCGCAGTCAGATGTTGCTAAACGCTGCCAAAGAGTTTGGTACAGTTGATCAGCCACAGGCGCTTTGAGCGATCGCCCAAGTCGATTTTTTTTCTGAGCTGCTTTGAGGCATTCTGCTTGCGGACAAAGGTAAGCTGAACGACCCATGCCAAGATCTAATTGTACCTGATGAGAAGGATAGAGCCTGACTACTCTCCAAAAAGCTTCTTTTGGAGCTATTTTTCGACAACTTGCACAGCATCGGTAGTTCGGTTTCATCATTTACGATCAGACGTTGACTTCGTTTTCGTCCATTGTGGCCACCTCTTCTTGCTCAGATTCTAAACCTTTCATGTCGCCGTCAAATTCTGCTTCTTCCTGTGCTGCTAGTTCATCAAGTCTAGTCTCTTCTGCTGCTAACTTAGAATCTTCTGCATCGCGATCGTACTTAGCAATATCTTTGATATCAATTTTCCAACCAGTCAGGCGGGCTGCGAGGCGGACATTTTGACCTTCTTTGCCAATAGCCAGACTCAGTTGGTCTTCAGCGACCAAAATGTGTGCCCGTCTGCCTTCTGGGGCAACTAAACGGACTTCATCTACCCTAGCTGGACTTAGAGCGTTGGCAATATAAGTTGCTGGATCTGGAGACCAGCGGATCACGTCGATTTTTTCACCCCGCAATTCGTTAACAACCACCTGAATCCGAGATCCCCGCGCTCCGATGCAGGCTCCTACAGGGTCTACGTCGCGATCGAGCGTATCAACAGCTATTTTAGTCCGTGGACCGACGTGGCGAGAAGGCGGATTTGCTTCTCTAGCTACTGCAACAATTCTCACCACTCCGTCTTCAATTTCTGGCACTTCATTGGCAAACAGGTAAACCACCAAACCTGCGTCCGCTCTGGAGACGAGTAACTGTGGGCCTCTAGTAGAACCTTCGCCTACTTTTTTGAGATACACCTTAAACGTAGCATTGGCGCGGTAATTGTCGTTCGGCAACTGTTCGCGTTTGGGGAGTTCGGCATCTACTTCTGGCTGACCAAAACTGCTGGTGACTGCTAAAATTACCGACTGCCTCTCAAACCTGAGCACTCTTGCTTGTAGAACAGTTTCTTCTAAATCTTTAAACTCTTCTTGAATCATTTTGCGCTGTTGGTCGCGCAGTTTTTGAGCCAGCACTTGTTTGGTTTGGATAGCCGCCATGCGACCAAATTCTTTTTGATTTGGTGTGACATCTACCAGAACAATACTACCCGGTTGAGCTTCGGTGGCTACTTCCTGCACTTCAGAAAGTGCGATTTCGTGATCGGGATAGACGACCTCTTCGACAATGGTTTTGTTTGCTAAAACGCGAAAACCTTCTTGTTCTGCGTCTAGTTCTACATCAAAGTTGTCAAAATATTCTTCACTGAAGTGGTCTAACTTTTGGGTACGGCGGTAGCGTTCATATCCTTTGAGCAGTGCTTCTCGCAAGGCTGCTTGAACGGCGTGCTGGGGCAAATTTCTTTCTTTGCTAATACCTTCGACCATTTCTTTGAGTCCGGGCAGAGGAACCATTGACATATAAAACACTCCTTTTTTTGATTGGGTAATTGGCCAAACAGGGCATCGGTCATGGGCCAAACAGGTCATCGGTCATCGGCAATTGCCGAGGGTAAATTATGAGTGATGAGGGATTACTAGAACTCAAAACTCAAAATTTCCCTTTACATCTCTTTTCCTTCGTCTAGTTCAACTTTGGCAATCTGAAGACGTGGAATTTTAATCTGTCGCCCTTTTTGATTGAGATAAACAGTTGTTTCATCACGGGACACCAGTAGTCCTTTCCACTCTTTGATTCGCGAATCCGGTTCAGCAGCTTTGACTGTCACGGGGAAACCTTTAAAGGTAATGAATTCTCGATCGCTGCTGAGCAATCGGGATATACCGGGACTAGAAATCTCTAGCACATAGGCATCGGGTATGATGTCGGCTACGTCTAACTCTGCTTCGAGGGCTGTACTCATCCGCTCGCAGTCGGCTAAACCAGTATCTTCCTGGCGGTTGCGGATGTCTATCCGTAAGACGGGTGGATTATAGTGGGTGTGAAACACTGCTCCCACTACTTCCAATCCCAGTGTTTCGGCAACCGGGGTAGCTAAGTCAATGATTTGTGGGATTAGAGGATGAGTCATGTTGAATAATTAAGTTAAAACTCCTGAACTCGGACACGGGCATGGATCGGTCCTAAACTTGCAAGTCTGATGCCCTGAGTTCTTTTCCTGCGACTAATGCAACAAAAAAAGTGGGCTTGACCCACTTCTAGGTAAAATAATTTTTTCCAAGAAGTTTGAGAATTTCCTCTGATCTCACATTTTGTACCATTGTCAAAAAGTTGTTCAGGGGTGAGCTCACCGGCCCACGACCCAAGCAAATTTACTTTTTGTGGAACAGGCCGGAGTGCCTGTTGGCAACAGAGGTGCAAGCTTTGAGTTCGATCGCAGTTAATCTCAAATCTCAGTTTAGCTCGATCGCCCGCCCGTTGACACTCGATCGGGCTAAAGCGGCTAAGATTCTGTAGAGACTTCGTTTCTATACTCCAACGATCGATTTAACCACTCGATCCCGAACTTCTGATAGTTAGTAAGTTTTCCCGCATCTAAATTGTTCTTATACCAATTCTCCAAAATCTTGCAACAGTTATGAGTCCGCACCGGTGCGTCGCTTTGAGATAGTCGCTTTTTTTGATAATTTAAGGGTAGCGACGCACCCTACAGCTACTGTTGCATAATTTTTTAGAATTAGTATTATTTGAGTGGTAGACGAATTGTAAATGTACTGCCTTTGCCTAACTCACTCTGAAGTTGGATGCTACCTTGATGAGCGTGGGCGATCGCACTCGCAATCGATAGCCCTAATCCAGCCCCTCCTGTGGCTCTAGAGCGATCGCTCTGCACTCGGTAGAAACGATCGAAAATTCGCGTTTGTTCCGTTGAGGCGATACCAACACCCGTATCTTGAACTTGAATCACCGCTTCCTTGTCGGTGCGATCGAGGATGGCAATGATGAGTCCTCCTGGGGGAGTGTAGTGAATGGCGTTTGTAATTAAGTTAGTTACCATACGGTAAAGTTGGACTTCATCCCCAAGAATCATAGTGGCTTGTGAGGCACGAATTTCTAACTTCAAATGTACCTCAGCTATCATTGCCAAACCTGCAAGTTCCTCTACCAAATCGCCGATCAGATCGTTCAGAGAGCAAGGCTGCAATTGAGTCGAAATCTGTTGTTGCTCAATTCGACAAATGAACAGTAAATCTTTGACTAACCTGGAGAGACGGATGTTTTGTCGTTCGATAATATCCAGGTTTTGATTAACCTCTGGTAAGTCTTCAGCAAGACGAGTATCCTCAACGGTAGTCTGGATGACAGCTAGAGGCGTTCGCAATTCATGAGCAGCATCGGAGGTGAATTGTTGCATCTGGCGATAGGACTGATAAATTGGTCGCATCGCTACTCCCGCTAACCACCAACTCGCTCCTCCCACTAACAGCATCGCAAAAGGTAAGCCCAAAAAGAGGAGCAGTCGCAAGGTGTTAAGATAAGCATCCCATTCTTTGAGCGATCGCCCAATTTGCAGATAACCCCAAGGCAAGCCACTGTTTGTTCGCAGCAGTAGAGAAATTTGATAGAAGCGATCGCCGTTAGAAAGATACAGAACTTGCCAGAACTCTTTTGTTGTAAGGTTTTCTAATACATCCGGCTGGTCTCCAATCATCCCTAAAATACGCCCAGATTGGTCTAAGAAGCGGAGATAATAGCCCTCCTGCTGAAACACCCTAGCAGTATGTCGCGCCCCTTCATTGTCTGAACTATAACAGTTTTCATTCGATAAACATAAACCGGGCAAAATAGTTTTAAAGCTAGATGAAACCTGTCCCGGTTGTTGTAATTCAGGTTCGATAGTGTCATGCAGAGTTCCGGCTAAGTCCTGTAGTTTTTGCTGGAGGATGTATCGCTGGGTGTGAAACACAACCTGATATACTGCAACACCGCAGATACCTAACAACAAACCCGTGACGATCGCATACCAACCTGCGAGTTGCCAGCGCGTGCGGTTAAATAGCTTGTTGGAGTGCATATTAGATCAATTGCGGTTGCACCGTTAGGTGATTGTTGATTGTTGACTGTTAACTGTTAACTGTTGACTGTTGACTGTTGACTGTTGACTGTTAACTGTTGACTGTTGACTGTTGACTTAATTTTATAATTCCGGTTTCATCGGAATTGATAAATAAATCCACCTGATTAAACGTAAGATACAGATGACAATAAAGCTTGCTATATAAGCACTCTTCCTTCTTCCTTCTTCCTTCTACTTGTTCAAGCGATAACCGAATCCATGAACCGTTTCAATTATGCCTTCACAGCCATAATCTGCCAGCTTGCGGCGCAACAGACGAATTCTGGCAGCAACTACATTGCTCATCGGGTCGGCATCCACATCCCACAAACGAGTCAGGAGCCGATCGCGCGTGAGGATTTGATTCGGGTGCTGCATGAAATATTCCAGTAACCGAAACTCATTAGCCGTAAGAGGAATCACCGTTTCTCGTTCCCCATCATCCGTAGTGGAGATGGTTGATTTAGTATAATTAAGTCGCAATCGCCCTACCTCAAGTTGGGCAGGATTCAAATGGGGCGACTTTTCTGGAGACAAACTCCGTCCCCGTCGCTGGAGTGCCCGCAACCGGGCTAACAACTCCGCTTTCACAAACGGTTTCATCAGATAGTCATCAGCCCCAGCATCCAGCCCAGCCACCATATCCTCCGTGCGATCTTTTGCTGTCAACATCAAAACGGGTAAGGGATTATTCTGTCGGCGCAAGCGTTGACACAGTTCTAGCCCAGAAGTTCCTGGTAGCAACCAGTCAAAAATCGCGATCGTGTACTCTGTCCATTGGTCTTCCAGATAGTTCCAAGCAGTTGTACCATCCTGTACCCAATCCACCAGGTACTTTTCGCGGCTCAAGGTGCGTTGTACGATCGCACCTAAATCGGGTTCGTCTTCCGCCAGCAGAATTCTCATTTTATTGCTATCTCGTCCGATACTTTTTTACTAAATAATTCGGAATGATTTAACCACAGAGGGCGCAGAGGACACAGAGAGAGAATAGAGGGATACAATACAGGACGATGTTACCGGATTTGATATCATATTGTTTCCGGTTGCATCGGTATTGTTTAAACAGTTAACAGTTAACTGTTATTAGCTTACTTCTTTGGTTGATGTCTGCTCAATACCATAGTTTTTCAACTCGGTTGTTTCCATCATCCGTTTAGGCATCAGAAACTTGCCAAATCGAGCATACAATGCAGGTAGAACCAGTAGAGTGAGAGCGGTTGAAGTAAAGAGTCCGCCGAGGACAACGATCGCCAATGGCTGCAACAATTCCTTACCGGCCCCACCGCTTAAGACTAAGGGAATCATCCCCAATGCCGAGGTAAGTGCAGTCATCAAAATCGCCAGCAACCGTTCCATTGAACCTTCCACAATTACTTCCGAAAGTGGCATTCCTTCTGCAAGTTTGGTGTTGTAGTTGTCTACGAGTAACAATCCATTGCGCGTCGCCACACCAAACAGCGTGACAAAGCCGACCATTGACGGAACAGAGAGAACGCCGCCCGTTAACAGCACTGAGATTACACCCCCAACCAGTGCTAATGGTAAATTGACCATCACCATCAGCATCGCAGGAACGGATTTTACCGTGAAGTACATCAATACTGCGATCGCCACCACCGCTAATATTCCGAAGATCAGGAAGTTTTGAGCAGCCCGTTGTTCCGACTCATACTGTCCGCCGTACTGAATATAGTAGCCTTGGGGCAGTTGCACCGATCGCTTAACCTTGGCGCGAATGTCATCGACAACCGAACTAACATCGCGTCCCTGTATGTTAGCTGAAATCACAATTAAACGAGAGACGTTTTCGCGGTTAATCGTATTCGGGCCATTGCCAAAGTCAACCTTTGCTACTTCCGAAAGCGGGATGATTTTACCAGTTGGGGTATTAACTTGCAGGTTGCGAATCGTGTTGAGATTGCGGCGGGCAGATTCGTTGACCCAAACCAACACATCGACCAATTGTTGACCATCGGCTACTTGACCAACCACGCGACCATTTAGGGCTGTTTCGGTGAAATCTGACAATTGGGCGATCGTCAATCCGTAGCGAGCAGCAGCATCTCGGTTAAATTGAATTTGTACCTGACGGATGGGAATTTGGGGTTCAAGTTGAAGGTCTACCAATCCCTTCACGTCTTTCATTGTCGTTTCGACTTGTTCTCCAATGCGACGGAGTTCTTGTAAGTCGTTACCAAATACTTTAATGGCGATCGCACTTCTCACCCCCGACAACACTTCATCCATCCTGTGACTGATAAATCCACCGACATTGCCGGCAACTCCCGGAAACTGACCCAATACCTCCCGCAAAGCTTGAATCGTCGCAGGACGGTTTTTCATCGCTGCTTCACTCAGTTCCACGTCCAAGTGTGCCAAGTTCACCGATGCCGCATCTGGGTCCCCCGGAGCACGCCCCGATCGCAGTTGTACTGATTCAAACCGGGGGTCATCCTTCAGCGCAGTTTGAATCGCTAACCCGACGCGATTGGTTGCTTCCAATGAGGAACCCGGATACAGGGCGATCGCATTCATCAGCGATCGTTCCTGGAACGTTGGCAGAAAATCCCGTCCTAATGTTGGCACAATCAGCATCGCCGCCACCATTGACGCTGTAGCCAATCCTAATATTAAGGTAGAGCGACGCATCGCCATTTGGAGCAACGGATGGTAAAGTCGTTTGGACAACAGTGCTAGGAAGGGTTCTGTCGTCTGCATCTGTTTGTGGGGAAGCAGAATCGCACACAAAGCAGGCGAAACAACCAGCGATTCCAGGCTGGAGATGACAACCACCACCAAGTAGGCGATGCCCATTGGGGTGAAAATCCGCCCTTCTACACCTGAAAGCGTGAAAATTGGTGAAAAGACAATAATCCCAATTAAGGTGGCTCCAATCAGCGACTCGCGCACTTCCCCAGAACCCTCAAAAATCACATCCATTGCTGGTTTGGGATTAGGCGAGAGGCGATTTTCCCGCAAGCGACGGTAGGTGTTTTCGCAGTAGACGATCGCATCATCAACTGCTGTCCCGATCGCCACTACCAATCCACCGAGGGTCATTGTGTTGAGTTCCAGTCCGATCCAGGAACACACCAACAGTGAAAACAGTAGCGTCAGAAAGAAATCGAACAAACAGACGGAGAGTGTGCGCCAGTTCATCAGAAACGGAATCAGGATGGCTGCGACAATCAAACTGCCTTCGATCAACGCCGATCGCACATTACCAACCGATGCGTCAATGTAAGCATCTTGCCGGAAAGTGACATTCGCCTTCACATCCTGGGGTAAACCCGGTTGAATTTCCTCCATCGCCTTGAGGATGGCTTGGGTGACGGTGGGACTATCCACCAACGGTTGTTTGTTCACCATCACCACCACAGCGCGTTTTGTGTTCCAACTGGCATCGCCTCGCGCCAGTGCAGCTCCAATCTTCACCTCTGCCACATCCCGCAGTAAAATGGTTTTCCCTTCCTGCACCTTGACCACTGCTTTCTGCAAATCGGTGATCGTCTTGATTTGTCCCTCGCCTCGAATCACTAATTCGCGATCGGGATCAATCAACAATCCACCGGCGGTTTTGGCATTTGCCTCGTTTGCCGCCTTGACGACTTCCTGAAGCGAAACCTTTAACGCCTTGAGTTTTTCGGGATTAGCAATGACTTGAAACTGCTGCACATCTCCGCCGTAGACGAGCACTTGCGATACGCCGGGAACTGCCAGCAATCGGTTGTTGATTTTGCCATCCACCAAACGCCGCACGTCCATAATCGATGTAGTGTCTGACGTGAACGCATACTGAATCACCGTCCCAATGGGGGGAGCTAAGGGCGATATCTGCGGTGTACCTATGCCTTCTGGGAGTCGGTCTTGCGCGTCCTGCAATCGCTCTGCCACGAGTTGACGAGCTTGATAGGGGTCAGTGCCCCACTTAAACACTACCCGCAATACAGAAATTCCTACGGCTGACGATGTACGAACGACTTCAACTCCTGGTGTGCCGTTGACCGCACTTTCTAGCGGTAATGTCACCAAGGATTCCACTGCTTCCGGCGCAAGACCGGGGGCTTCGGTTTGTACTTCTACTTGAGGGGGCGCAAAGTTGGGCAACACGTCGAGGGGCATTCGACTTACAGTATGAATGCTCAAGATGGTTAGGGCGATCGCCCCGAACACCACTAACCATCGTTGAGCAATAGACCATTTGGGGATGACGTTTAACATAAAAATGAAATTTGGATAGCGTTAGGCAAGCTTTTAGGAGACGGAGTAAAGAGATTTACTCAGTCGGGATCGACAGCAACCGAAAATCTTATTTAAATGTCGAATTATCCTTGCCTTTTTAACCCAAAGATCGCTAATACACCGACCAGTACAACTCCTGTGGCTGCGATCGGGATCAAAGGTGACGATCCTTGAGCAGGCTGCGCTTCTGACTCCGATTTACCAGGCGATGCCTGCGCTTCTGGCTCAGATTTACCGGGTGATGCCTGCGCTTCTGGCACCGGTTTACCTCGCAATGCCTCGGAGTACAAGAGTGTTGCGCCCTGCGTCACAATCTGATTTCCCGAAACTAGATTCCCTTCTTTAATTTCCACCACATCTCCAGAATCGCTACCAATCTGAACTGAGATTGGTTTGTAGGTTGTTCCTTCCTGGATGTAGACGAGCTTTTGCCCATTGGCATCAATTAAGCTGGTGCTGGGAACTTTCAGAATCCCTCCATCGGGAGTGGGGGCGATCGCCTCTGTCTTAATGCCCAATGCGGTTGCTTTACTGGCATCAACTTCGATCGGTTGCATAATCTTAGTCGCATCGCCACCTGCAAACTCACTGTTATGCCCAACGTGCGCTAGCACCGGGGCCGAAGCCGTACACAACAGTAATCCCAACAAAAAACTAGATCCGTAGCGTGCGATCGATAACGAATTTAACTGCAATGATTTCGATAGCATAAAAATTTCCTCCTGACATTTAGCGATCGGGTGTGATGAAAACATCCACTCCTCCCAAGGGCAATCCATTCCTCACCCCGCAAGTTGTGAACCTTCTCCAGCTAGAATGTCAGGTGGAAATAAAAATTTGATGAAAATTTGAGGTGCCCTCTAATAATTTATGGTCTTGAGTGTCCCTACAATATTATTTTGGGTAGAGACGCTCCAAGAGCCGTCTCCTCTTAAACTAAATTAAACGATCTAACGTGGGGCTATCCGTTGCAGTTCTTTAGCTTGCTCTAAAATTTTCTCGAAGTCTTCTTCGCTCAACCTTTGGATGTAGTTAATTTTGAACTCTTCTAGGAAGTCGCACAGCAGCAATTGTATTTCTTTCCAGGTTTGCTGCTGTTGCAATTCGGCTCCCAAAGCTTGTCCAAAATGCTGGACTAGCTGGCTTGAGAGTTTGGTTCCTATGGGGTCTTCGCTGGCTATTTTGAAGGCTTCGTAGGCATCTTGGGGGCCGAGTGTGGCTAATTTAGACAGTTCTGCAACTAATTGCTCCGCTAGCTGTGCGGGCAGGTTTCCTAGTCCGGGTACTTGCTTCCATCCTTGATAAAGGGGGGATTGTTTGAGAAACATTTCTATATTGTAACGGAGCAGAGCTTCTAGGTCTGGCTGAAGCTGAGGAAGGACTTTATGGACTGTGATTTGGACTAAATGGGTGGCGATTGCCTCTATTTCATTGATATTATTAATATCTAAATATCGCTGTTTCTCAGATTGAAAAAGCTGCTTTGCTAGTTCCCCACTGCTAATTGATTGTTGCATCTGGTTGATGAGCTGAATTACTACTACTTCGGTTAATTCTTGGGCGAAGTTGGCAACGAAACCTCGGCTGATTTGGATGCGTATGGGTTGGAGGTCGGGCATTTTGGCTTGGTGGATGCGAATTGTGACGCTTAATACTCGCAATAGTCGCCAGAATGGGAGCAGCATGAAGATGTCGTACCACCGCCAGAGCATGGCTGCTCGCCAACTGACACTGCGGTGGCGATGGCTGATAGTGTAGGTACGGGCCAGAAATTCGATCGCAAATATGAGAATAAATGGCAGGTCAATCATCCAGAAATCGTCTTTTAGTTCGCCATTATCTCCTATTTCACGATAATAGTTTGTGGCGATTAATGGCTTAATTTTGCTATCAAACCAGTTGATTTCTTGTTGCCAACCTTGTCTGCTTAAGTAGTCTTGGCTCCAGAATGTTTTGAATGATTGTTTGGCGGAGTATTGGGGATTCGGAATGCGCTCCCGAAGTCGGTCTTTGATTTTTTCGAGGGTGCCGCTTTTTGATGCTGCTCTAAAGGGGTCTTCATCGATCATTTTCGTGCTCAGATTATCTAGTTCTTGCAATTGAGCGGTTATTTTGGGAGAGGCTAAACCAGTTTGCACTAATTGTTTTTTTAATTCGTCTAAGCTTTCTAGATATTTTTGGGTGTCTCGGTGGGGTTTAATTCCTTTGAATGGATCGTAGGCTTGGGTGATAAGTGGTAATTCCCGTTCGTAGAAATCTCGCCAGGGAACATAACTTATGTCAAATAATACTAGGCTTAAATTTCCTAGGGCTACTAAGGCTATTAACCGCTCGAACCACGGTATTTTGACAGATTCTTTGCGGGGATTAGAATTTTTAGATGGCTGAATTTTTAGTGTCATTGGCTTGACTAATTAGTTGACCTGATTTTTTGATTGTACTTAGGATGCGATCGATCTATAGCAATCCTAAATCATTTGTGAATTTCTTACTCCCTCCCCTTAGCAAGGGG
>NZ_NXIB02000019.1 GCF_002412335.2 Tychonema bourrellyi FEM_GT703 | reverse complement strand
GGGTAATGGTAATTGGAACTCACAAATCACCAATAACTAATGACTAATGACCAATGACTAATGACTAATGACTAATGACTAATTAATTTTTGTTAATCTTGAAAAAATTGAGGTTGTGTTGCCATGACTTTACACGCTGAGTTGCACCGCCATCTGGGTGGTTCTGTCGTTCCTAGTGTGCTGTGGCGGTATTTCGATCGCCACAATGCTGATATGGTCGATCGATTTCAAGAATACTCGAAGTTTGAGGAGTTTTACACTCGTCGGCGCAATACTCTTGATGAGTATTTGGAACTGCACACGCTGGTAGAGAGCGTTCAAACTGTTGAAACTTTGCCTTATTTCATCTATCGATTGATGCGGGGCGCTTACGTGTTTGAAAATCTAGCTTATTTAGAGTTGCGATACACGCCTTATCTGCGAACTCCAGAGCATTTATCGCAGTCAGAACGCATTGATTTGATGGCAGAAATTGTCCGAGTTGTGGGTAAAGCCAGTCAAATTAGCGATTGTCCGATTGTTACCAGCCAAATTTTGTGTATGCACTCGCGTTTGCCCTATGAAGTGAATCGGGCGATCGTGGATTTGGCGGCACAAATGGGAGAATATGTTTGTGCGATCGATCTGGCTGGAGGTGATGCTGCTATTGGCGATCGCCTGGACGAATTTGTGGGATTGTATCAGTATGCAAGGTCGATCGGCATTAAAACAACCGGACACCTCTACGAAACTACATCAGGCTGTTATCCCGAACTACTGCCCTATCTGATGCGAATCGGCCACGGGATTCAAATTCCATTAAAATATCCCGAACTGTTGCCAGAGGTGGCGCGTAGGGGTCAATGCTTGGAAGTTTGCCCGACTACCTATCTCAAAACGGGGACGTTGCAGGATATGCGGGAATTGAAGGTTGTGTTCGATCGCTGTTTTGAAGCTGGTGTCGATATTGCGATTTGTACTGACAATGCGGGATTGCACAACGTGCGGCTGCCTTTTGAATACGAGAATTTATTAACTCTGGACATCATTGATTTTCGGCAATTGCAAGCCTGTCAAAATGCCGCTTTCCGCCATGCTTTCGCGTGGCCCTACGGGGAACAGCCGGCGCAAATGCTGACTGGTTTGTTGCAGCATGAGTCTGTCTGTGCGATCGTTAATTAGCAAAGAATATCTATTTAACGAACCGCGAAGGCGCGAAGGACACGAAGGAAGAGAAAGAGGAAGATAGGTAGATATTTTTAGATAAAAACTCTACTTGAAAATAAGAAAAATCTCTTTCTTTTCTTCCTTCGCGCTCTTTGTGTCTTCGCGGTTCGTTAAATAGATATTTGTAAAATTATAATAAGCGTCGGGCGATCGGCAATCGGGAGCAAGTTATAGTTTGAATGCAGAAGCATCAATATAAAAGGATAAAAAAACGATGACAAATATGGACGCTTATTGGATGCCATTCACAGCTAACCGACAGTTTAAGGCGAATCCGCGCATATTGGTTTCGGCAAAAGATATGCACTTCACCAGCGATGATAATCGCTCAATTCTCGATGGTACTGCGGGGCTGTGGTGCGTGAATGCTGGGCACGCCCGCGAGACAATTGCTGAAGCAGTTAAACAACAGGTTTTGAATCTAGATTATGCACCCGCTTTTCAGATGGGACATCCGGCTGCTTTTGAATTAGCGGAACGTTTGGTAAAGCTGATTCCAGGCAATTTCGATCGCGTTTTCTTTACTAATTCTGGGTCGGAATCGGTGGAGACTGCGTTAAAAATTGCGATCGCCTATCATCGAGTTAGAGGTGAAGGAACCCGCCAAAGATTGATTGGTAGGGTACGCGGTTATCACGGTGTTGGTTTTGGGGGAATTTCGGTCGGTGGGATTGGCCCAAATCGCAAGTTTTTCGGCAGTTTGCTGACAGGAGTCGATCATTTACCTCACACTCACAATTTAGATCATAATGCTTTTAGTCGCAAACAGCCGGAATGGGGAGCGCATTTAGCTGATGAATTGGAAGGGATTGTGGCTTTGCATGATGCGTCGAATATTGCGGCGGTAATTGTGGAACCGTTGGCTGGTTCTACGGGGGTTTTGATTCCGCCGAAAGGTTATTTGGAAAGGCTTAGGGCGATTTGCGACAAGTACGGAATTCTGCTAATTTTTGATGAGGTAATTACAGGCTTCGGGCGTTTGGGTGCGAGTTTTGCTACTGAATATTTTGGCGTTGTTCCCGATATTGTGACGGCGGCCAAAGGGATAACTAACGGTACTGTGCCGATGGGGGCGGTGTTTGTCAAGGAAGGTATTTATGATGCTTTTATGAATGCTCCTGAAAATGCGATCGAGCTTTTTCACGGTTATACTTATTCGGGGCATCCGGTGGCTTGTGCTGCTGCTTTGGCGACGCTGGATATTTATGAGGAAGAAAAGTTATTTGAACGGGCTGATAAGATGGCTGGTTACTGGGAAGATGCGGTGCATTCTTTCAAAGGAGTTCGCCATGTTATTGATGTTCGCAATTTGGGACTTGTGGCGGGAATTGAGTTGGAATCTATTGCTGGGAAGCCGGGTAAACGAGCTTTTGATTGTTTTACAAAGTGCTACGAAAATGGGTTGTTGATTCGCACTACTGGGGATATTATTGCTTTGTCGCCGCCGTTGATTATTGAGAAGGAACATATCGATCGCATTGTGGAGATTTTGACTGGGGTTTTGCAGGGGATGGAATAGGATTTAACGAACCGCGAATATTACTGACAGTTTGTAACTCGCACATTTCCCACAAACTGTAGATACCGTAGGGTGCGTCGCCATCAACAATCTGCAAATTAAATCGAAAATCTGGCAGCGACGCATCACACAAGGGGCGGGTTTTACCAAATATCTCGATCTGAAACTAATTATCTTGTAAACCCGCCTCCACTCCTTGCATTTTTATAAATTAAATATTAATTTAATCGAAAAATGCCTCAACTAGATATACTATCTGTTATCTGTTGCCAGTAGTAACAAATAACAATGCCCAATGCCCAGTGCAGCGATGCCCAATTCCCCATTCCCTAATGAATCAATACTTTGCTACAGTTGCGCGCGGATTAGAAACTATTGCCGCCCAAGAATTAGAACGATTGGGAGCCCAGGATGTGCGGCCAGATTTTACTGGGGTGTACTTTTCTGGCGATCGCACTTTATTGTACCGCGTCAATCTGTGGTCGAGAACAATTTTTCGAGTGCTCATGCCGATCGCCGAATTTCCGTGCTACAACTCAGATATGCTCTACGGCGCAGTCCAGAGAATCCCTTGGGACGAATACCTAAATCCTGACAATACTTTAGCAGTCAACTGTACAGGCGGCAATGAAAAGTTAAACCATACTCATTATACAGCTTTGCAAGTCAAAAATGCGATCGCCGACCAACAGCGCCATCAATTCAACAAGCGTTCGAGTGTGGATGTCGAGAATCCCGATTTGCTGATTAATATTCACATTCATCGCGATCGAGGTATCTTAAGTTTAGACAGTTCTGGCGGCAGTTTGCACCGACGGGGATATCGACCGGCGATGGGGATGGCCCCCCTCAAAGAAACCCTAGCCGCTGCTTTGTTAGACATGGCAGAATGGACGCCTGATTTGCCTTTTTTAGACCCGATGTGCGGTTCGGGAACTTTGCCTTTGGAAGCGAGTTTAAAAGCCTTAAATATTGCACCGGGATTGTTTCGAGAAAAGTTCGGATTTATGACTTGGCGGGATTTTGACGAACCTTTATGGGATAAATTGTGGGCTGAAGCGGAAAATAGTGAGTTACCGGAACTTAAGCAAGTGGTTGTAGGATGCGATCGCGATTCTGATATGTTAACCCAAGCCCGCACCAATGCACAACAAGCAGGTCTTGCAGGTAAAATCCAGTTTGCTCGAACCGAATTATCCGAGTTGGAACCACCATCAGATAGCGGCGTTCTGATTTGCAATCCACCCTACGGAGAAAGGCTGGGGGATGCGACGGAATTGGGAGAACTTTATAAAATGTTAGGAGATATTTTCAAGCAGCGTTTTAAAGGTTGGAATGCGTTTATTTTGACTGGAAATAAGGAGTTGGGGAAACAGGTTGGACTTAGAACTTCAAAG
Organism: Tychonema bourrellyi FEM_GT703; assembly: GCF_002412335.2. Lineage (GTDB taxonomy): Bacteria > Cyanobacteriota > Cyanobacteriia > Cyanobacteriales > Microcoleaceae > Microcoleus > Microcoleus bourrellyi. The sequence continues at coordinate 30,554 of NZ_NXIB02000019.1, read as the reverse complement.
CGAATTCCAGTTTACAATGGGTCGATTCCGTGTACTTTGCTCAAGTATGAATTGTATTGAGTATTTCTAGTAAATATCTGACAATAACGCATCTAGTAAAAATTTGTAATAAGGACTCTTCGCCCTTACTACAAACGCAACTCATTACTGAGGATTAATGCTCGATTTTCAACGAAAGAATCTTGTCACCTTTGCGGATAGCATTGACTACAGACATATCCTCAGTTTTGCCAAAAGTCGTGTGAACTCCATCTAAATGAGACTGGGGAGAATGGCAAATAAAGAATTGGCTACCACCAGTATCTTTGCCTGCGTGGGCCATCGATAAAGTCCCTGCTAAATGTTTGTTGGAGTTGATTTCGCAGTTGATTTTGTAACCAGGGCCGCCTGTTCCGGTTCCTTGTGGACAGCCACCTTGAACCATAAAGTTATTGATGACTCGGTGAAATGCCAATCCGTCATAAAAACCCTTTTCTGCCAAGTCAACAAAATTTTTGACTGTGTTAGGCGCATCTGCATCAAACAATTCTAAATTGATTGTGCCTTTGTCCGTTTCCATAATCGCGCGGGTCATAATTTTTCCTTGCTTTCTAAAGTGAGTGTGGTGTCTGTGTGTCAATTGCGGACTTCGCTTTTGTAGTGACAGATTACCCGATCGCTAGATTTGGGCTAAAAGAAGTTTAGCATACTATCGTAACTCTCAATTGCTGGTAACTTTTTTGCGATCGCCATCTTCCTGAAAGTCACTCATATTAAAAATGAAAGGAACCCGACTAGAACCACTGCCCATAACCAACACCTTTGGCATCTGAGCACCACCACTTCTCCAAGCTTCGATAGCCTCCTTTTGCAGCACTAAATCACCGCCCTGAGCCTTTAAAGTTTCAGCCAAAAGCCTTTGAGCTTCCGCCCTACCTTGAGCGCGGTTAATATCAGTTTGAGCTTCTTGTTCGGCTTCCTGAGCGACATAAACGGCTCTTTGCGCCCGCTGTTCTGCTACCTGTTTTTCCTCAACTGCTTTCGCAAAATCTGGGGAAAATCGAATGTTGACAACGCTGGTATCAAGCACGATTACATCATACTTTGATAGCCTTTCCTTCAGTGCAGTATCAAAGTCTCGTTTCAGTTCACTTCTTTGAGTAATAGATTGTTCAGCAGTTCTCAATGCAGCGGCTGTTTTAAAGGCTTCTTGCGTCTGAGGAGCAATAATTTTGGCAACTATATTATCCAAGGTTCCTTGAGTCCTTCTGATATCAACTACTCTGGCCGGATCGAGGCGAAAATTGATCGCAAAACTAGCATTTAAATCCTGAAGGTCTTTGGTAGCACTCTGGGCGGGAACTTCAAATTTTTGCACGGTTACATCGTACACATCTACCTTGGATATCAGCGGAGGTATGAAATGAAATCCCTCTAACAATGCTCCATCTGTGGCTTTCCCTAAAACGCTGACCACCCCTGCTTCACCTGGATTGATGACGACAAAAGAGTTGAAGCCGAGGAGCAGCGCGACTACCAATAAAATACCAGCGATTGCTGATGATATGTTCTGGAAATTTTGATTTTTCAAAATACACGCTCCTTGTGACAAATCAATTATAATGGTTAAAGTGATAAAATGAACAAGCAATTTTAAAATGCTAATTCCCTGACTTTATGTTATCTCTATCCGAGGTATAATTTGTAAATCTATCTTTCGGCTATTTTCAATAGTAAAAAACAATTTAATGCCATGTGGGATAAAATTAGCGCGCAGATCTCCGAAGTAACGGGAGACAAATTTGCGATCGACAATCGCCGTTCTGTTAGCGGTGGCTGCATCAATCAAGGCTATGCTATCAGCAGCATTTCCCGTACATACTTTGCCAAAATCAATCAAGCTTCCCAAGTCGCGATGTTTGAAGCTGAAGCCCTGGGTTTGCAGCAAATGCGCGAAACGCAGACGATTCGAGTACCGCAACCGATTTGTTGGGGAACCGAGGGGAATTCAGCTTATATTGTGCTGGAATGGCTGGATTTGGGAGGGCGCGGGGATGATTCAGCTTGGGAGGAAATGGGGCGTAAACTGGCGGCAATGCACAAATACACCCCCCCCAGCCCCCCCTTGTCAAGGGGGGGAGAAGAGGTTGATTCAGGCTTGTTTAGGGGGGGAGAAGAGGTTGATTCAGGCTTGTTTAGGGGGGGAGAAAAGGCTGATTCAGGCTTGTTTAGGGGGGGAGAAGAGGCTAATTCTGGCTTGTTGAGGGGATGTTTTGGTTGGGATGTTAATAATACGATCGGCTCAACTGTACAAATTAATAACTGGACTGCAAATTGGGCAGAATTTTGGGGAGAACATCGGATTGGTTATCAGTTAAAATTGGCTAAGAGTCGGGGCGGTCATTTTCCCCAAGGGGAACGTTTATTAGAGGTAATTCCTGAGTTGTTAGCAGGTTACGAACCGCAACCATCGCTGGTTCACGGGGATTTGTGGGGCGGGAATGCGGGGGTGACATCTGCGGGAGAACCCGTGATTTTTGACCCAGCGATGTATTTTGGCGATCGAGAAGTAGATCTGGCGATGACCGAGTTATTTGGGGGCTTTTCGGCTGCCTTTTACCGGGGATATAATCACGTTTTCCCTTTGAATTCAGGCTATGAACAACGCAAAATTCTTTATAATCTATATCACATTTTGAATCATTTTAATTTGTTTGGTGGAAGTTACCAGTCCCAAGCAAATCAAATGATTAATCGCATCTTGAATTAGATTTTTTTTCACCGCCGATGAAGGCAGATAAACTGGGATGTGAGGTTTATCTGCGGCGGTTGTGAATTTATTTCTGCTTAGCAGTTGCTTTTTTCTTGGCTTCTTTTTCGGCTTTTTTAGCAGCCTTTTCAGCTTCAAGTTTTGCTATTTTTGCGAGTTCTTTTTCTTCAGCAATTTTATCTAGATAGTAGTGGTAATCTCCGAGATAAGGGCGAAACTCTCCATCCCGAATTTCCACTATTTTGTTGGCGACTTGGGAGATGAAATAGCGATCGTGCGAAACGATCATTACAGTCCCGTCATAATTCTTGATGGCTTCTTCCATCATCTCTTTCGCCGGAATGTCGAGGTGATTTGTCGGTTCGTCCAAAATCAGCAAATTCACGGGAGTCAATAGCATCTTTGCCAAAGCTAGACGCGCTTTTTCTCCGCCACTCAAAGCGCCAACGTTTTTGTATACTGTTTCGCCGGTGAACAGAAAACGCCCCAAGATAGTCCGAACTTCTTCATTTTTCCAGTCTGGAACTTCGTCGTGAATCGTTGCCATCACGCTTTTATTCAAATCTAAGGCTTCGGCTTGATTTTGTTCAAAGTAACCGGGGATGACGTTATGACCTCCGAATTTAACAGTGCCTTCTGTCGGGGTTTCTGAACCCATAATCATTTTTAACAGGGTGGATTTACCTGCGCCGTTGGGGCCGAGAAAGGCGATGCGATCGCCTCTTTCAACTAATAAGTCGGCACCCAAAAATAGGATTTTGTCGCCGTAGCTGTGTACCAAGTCTTCAATGATTACTACTTCGCGGCCGCTGCGGGGTGCGGGGGGAAAGCGGAAATGTAAAGTTTTTAAGCCGCCCGTGGGGGCTTCGATGCGTTCGATTTTATCTAGTTGTTTCTCGCGACTTTTCGCTTGGGTACTGCGAGTGGCGCTGGCGCGGAATTTTTCAACGAATGCTTGCTGTTTGTCGAGTTCTTTTTGCTGGTTTTCGTAGGCGTTGAGTTGGGCTTCTCTGGCTTCGGCTTTTTGCAGTAAATATGAGGAATAGTTGCCGAGGTAGGTGCTGGAAACTCCGCGTTCGGTTTCGACGATTTGGGTGCAGAGCCGATCGAGAAATTCTCGGTCATGAGATACGATTACCATTGGGGTTGTTAACCCTCTGAGGTATACTTCCAGCCATTCGATGGTTTCTAAGTCGAGGTGGTTGGTAGGTTCGTCTAGTAGCAGGATATCGGGTTTTTGGAGCAGAATTTTGCCTAAACTCATCCGCATTTGCCAGCCGCCACTGAAGGCGCTGACTAGCCGATCGCTATCTTCTGCTTCAAATCCAATTTCTGGTAAAATTTTCTCGATTTGGGCTTCTAAACCGTAGCCGTTTAAGCCTTCAAATTGTCTTTGTAAGCGATCCATTTTGTGGATCAGTTCGTCGAGATTTTCTGGGGTGGAGTTTTCCAAGTCTCGATGGACTTGCATCAGCGATTCGTGCACTTCGTTGGCTTCGCTGAAGGCGCGCCAAAATTCTTCTTTGACGGTGCGGGTGGGATCTACTTCAAATTCTTGGGAGAGGTAGGCGATGTGGAGGCTGGCGGGGCGAATGACTTCGCCTGCGGTGGGTTCGATTTCGCCGGCGATGATTTTGAGTTGGGTGGATTTGCCGGCACCGTTGACGCCTACTAAGCCGATGCGATCGCCTGGTTTGACTTCCCAGGTGACATCTTTGAGTACGACGCCTGTGGGATAAATTTTACTGATGTGTTCGAGTCGCAGCATTGTTGTGGGGCTGGGGAAGGGGTTTAGCGGCGGATCGGATGCCGGCGCTGAGGTCGTGTTAATCTTAACAAATTTTAAAGATTTTTAGCGTATTGCCAGATTTTAATTTGGTAGGAGTTAGGCATGGGGGCCAGAAGCCGGTTTTTTTTTACCATTCTATGTAGGTTGGGTAGAACGAAGTGAAACCCAACAAAGCCTCGTCCAGGTTTGGTTTCGTTCCACGGGCCAAACCTACAATCATGCTTAACTGAACCGTGTTGGCCTATATGTGGGTTCGGGACTATTTTGTTTGGTGCGATCGCACTTTCTACTAATACCAATTTAATGGGTCGTTGCACATATTCCGATCCCCCTAAATCCCCCTTAAGAAGGGGGACTTTGATTGGACTCTTGTCCCCCCCTTCTTAAGGGGGGTTAGGGGGGATCGAATTCTATGCAGCTTCATAAAAAATTGGTATAACCAATAACCAATAGACATCTCCTAAAAAGCAGGTTTTGAACAGGCATCCTGCCTGTTCCACAATAATTATGGGAGATGTCAAATAACCAATAACTATTTTATAGAAACTTGCCAGCCTTTTTCGGCTTTTTTGATCTCAAGAGAAGTGCAGGATTGCAAAAACTTAGGAAATTTTCTACTCAGATTGAACTCCTTAATGATTTGGGTAATTTGTTTGCCGTATTGTCTATGAAATTCGCTACCTACATTTGAAAGGAATACAGAATTTGCGGGTGAGTTGCCTGTTAAGTCACTAACTATTTTGACAATAGCTGTTTCTAAGTCTTCGAGAGAATTAATACTTTCCAGGCGCGTCGGTTCCTCAATATTTTTGTGGGAACTCTCTTTGCTCAGTATTGGTGATTTTGGTGGCAGTTTAACTTCAAAAAGAGTTACATAAGCTTGAGAAGTATCTGAGGGGTGATGAACCACAAATTCCGTCGGATATTTGATAAAAATATCCCTGCTTTTAGTGCCTAGTAGATTAGATGCCACAACTTGATTGAGAGTTAAACCGTAATTTTCTTTAAATAAAGCCGAAATTCGTGAAAGTTTTACCCACTGAGCAGATGTGCGTTCTTGTTCTATTTTAATTAATTCTTTTAGCTGGAAAACTATTTTTTCTATGGGTTCAATTTCTGGTAAAGATACGAGAGAGTGGGTTTCAACTTGTCCGGTTTTACTGTTTAAAACTATGATTTTATCTAGTTGTTTGCGGACTTGAAATACGGTTAATCCGTGAGCTTGTAGTGTATTGCTGAGATGGGTTAGGGCGCGATCGGACGAACAGACCAAAATCTCCTTGGCTGTGGGATAATTTACGAAAATCGACGCTCCAACGGTGGCCATTTTTAAATCGGCGCTATCTTTTCCGGGGGGAACATGAATGAGTTGATAGCCGCGTTGGTGAAATTCAGCATCTTTTTTACCCATGCTACGCCAATTTGCAAAGGCAACTTTAATTTGAATTGGATAGTGACAAATTCCCTCTAGAAACTTTTCGGTTTCGATATTGAGTTGCAAGTTTTCGACATCTAGCAGCAGAATGGCAATGCCAACATCGCCGGAGGGTATTGAACTTGGGCTTGGAGTTGAGGGTTTTGAAGGGACTGAGTTATTTGATTTAACTCGTGGTATTTGGGATTCGGCAAGTTGCTGAATTTTGGCGATTATTTTGCTGAATTGAGGCGAATTAACGAATTCGGGAATCAGCAAAATTTGGAGATATTTTTTGGCCGTTAGGAGGATTGAATCTGCATCTGTTGCTAGTCGAAAACTTTTGGTAAATTTGACAATCAAAATGGACTGAAAATCAGGTTTTGCCCACTGGGTTTTCCTGTATTTTTCAGCTATCCATTCGGGATGCTTGGACTGAATGGAAACTAGAGTTTGAGCGAGATAGCGACTGATGGCGCTGAATGCGGCAGATTCTTGAGTCGCCAGCAAAGGGTTGTGAGCGGGCATGGCTCTCCACCGTGGATGGTATCTTAATCTATCATAATGTTAGTGTTTCGTCAGTAGTCGGACGATCGCCCGCCAAATCAAACCAGCCATAATTAAGGTTAACCCAATCAGCCAAATTTGCCTCTGGACCCAGAAAGCCAGAAACAGACAACTCCCTAAACCGACCACAGCTAGCCATTGCGGGTATAGCCTTTCGGTGGGGGAAAGTTGCAGGGCGGCGAGGTTGGTAATAGTGTAGTAGATCAGAATTGTAAAAGCGCTGAATGACCAAGTGGTTTTGACATCGCCGACGAGGATTAAAAGTGCGATCGCAACTTCCACAGCGACCACAGCCACATAAGGCGTTGTCCCAGAAGAGTCTAGCCGCGCCAAGACTCTTGGCATATCCAGGCGGCGCCCCATCGCCAGCAACACCCGCGACAGCCCTAAAATTAAGTTCAGCAGCACTCCCAGCATGGCGGTAATTGCACCGACGGCTAGCAGTTGAGAAACTCCCGGAATTCGGAAACTGCGGGCGACGATTTCCAAAGGTGCAGCAGTGATGGCTGTTTGCAGGGACAATTTATCAACACCCCCTACGCCAACAAATACTATTGCTACCGCCATATAAAGCAGCATTGTCAGCACCAAAGTGAAAATTATGGCTTTGGGAATGGTTTGCCTCGGTTCCCGCACTTCTTCGCTCATGGTGGCGATGCGGGCGTAACCGCCATAGGCGACAAATATAAGGGCGGTGGCGTGGAGGATGGACGCGATCGAGCTATCATTCTGTACAGTGGCTAATGTCCAGCTTACTTCTGGTAAACCAGCAAAAATAAACACAACCAGAGATAGCAGTGTAACTGAGACTATGACAGTATTGGCGATACTCGATCGCCTAATGCCGGTCAATACAACCAGAGTCAGGGTGGCGAGGGCGACTAAGGCTGTTAGGATGAGATAAGTGCGATCGGCTACACCAACTGCATTCAAAAAATACCCTGCAAAACCCAAAGCAGCAGTAGCCGCCGAAGCCGTTTTCGCTAACAGAAACATCCAGCCCGCCGTAAAACCCAGCCAAGGATTCAGATACTTGTTACCGTATTCATAAGTACCGCCGCTAACAGGATGATTCGCTGCTAATTGAGCACTGCTGAGGCCATTGCAAACAGCCACTAAACCAGCAATAATCACAGCAAAAATCACTCCCGGCCCAGCAATTTCCGCCGCAATCCCGATACTCACAAATACCCCAGTCCCAAGGATTGAACCGAGGCCCATCAAAGTAGCCCCGAATATACCCAATTCTCGCTTTAGCAATGGTGAGGACATAATTATAGCAGGCAAGATGCCCGCTCCACAAAAATAGTTATCTGTTGTGGAACAGGCATCTTGCCTGTTCTGAAGACATAATTATAGCAGGCAAGATGCCCGCTCCACAAAGATATTTGTCTGTTGTGGAACAGGCATCTTGCCTGTTCTGAAGACATAACTATAGCAGGCAAGATGCCCGCTCCACAAAAATATTTATCTGTTGTGGAACAGGCATCTTGCCTGTTCTGAAATGAGGTGCAAGCTATCTATATTAACCGAAACGGCCTTGAATGTAATCTCTGGTACTCGCATTACTTGCAGAAGTAAAAATCCGACTTGTCGGCCCGAACTCAATCATACGGCCGATGCGACTTTCATCCGTATTAAAAAATGCCGTGTAATCAGAAACACGAGCCGCCTGCTGCATATTGTGCGTCACAATCACCACAGTTAACTGTTGGCGCAAAGTCTGAAACAACTCCTCAATCTTCATCGTAGAAATCGGATCTAGAGCAGAACAAGGTTCATCCATTAGCAAAATTTTGGGCTTCACAGCAAGAGCGCGAGCAATGCAAAGTCTCTGCTGCTGTCCACCAGAAATCCCCTGGGCAGACTTATTTAAACTATCTTTTACTTCATCCCAAAGCGCCGCGCTTTTCAGTGCAGATTCGACAATTTCATCTAATTCTGATTTGCTCTTTTTGCCAAAAATTCTGACTCCATAAGCAATATTATCGTAGATGCTGAGGGGAAAAGGATTAGGTCTTTGAAACACCATGCCAATTTGGCGGCGCAGACTATTGATATTGACTTTTGGACTGTAAATATCCTGTCCAAAAAACTCAACTCTTCCTTTGATTATCACTTTTCCTTCCAATTCCCCAATGCGGTTGAGAGCTTTTAGAAAAGTTGATTTCCCACAACCTGAAGGCCCAATAATAGCTGTGACTTGCGGGTGAGGAATATTCATCGACAAATTTTCTAGGACTTTGTGAGTTCCGTAGTAAAAACTCAAGTCCTGAACTCGCAATGCGGGCATTGCATTCGGGTCAATTTCAGGAGTTGAATCTTCTGAAAACTGATCTGTATATTTTTCGTCTTTCAAGTTAGTTTCAGGTTTCATTATTTGCCTAGTTATAGTGTTAACACTTGACTATGTGACTATTTGGTTCAGTTGAGTTATTGATTTATCGATTTTGCAAGCGTTTGCGAGTGACTGCACGGGATGCGACGCTAGCAATCAAAACCATCCCCAAAAGAACAGAGGCAGCAGTCCATGCTAATTCGTTTTGTTCCTTGTAAGGAGAACTAGCATAACTGTATATTAATACTGACATCGAAGGAGTCGGAGTCAGTAGTGTCCCTGGAATTTCTTGGAGTTTGGAGATAGTTTCTGCGCCAATCGGAGACTGAGTTATTTCGCCCAATTTTTCAATTAAAGGAGGCCAAAATTGGCTGGACAAGGCAGTTACGATTAGTGGTGCGGTTTCGCCGGCGGCACGAGAAGCGGCGAGCAAAATGCCTGTGGTAATCGTCGGGAGTGCGGCCGGAATGATAATCTTAAAGATAGTTTGAAAGCGTCCGGCTCCCAAACCTCCCGAAGCGAGACGGTAAGAAGTAGGGACGAGCTTTAATGCTTGTTCTGTTGTTAGGGCGACAACGGGAAGCATAATGATACCCAGAGCGATACCCCCAGCTAATCCTGAAAATACTTTGGTTGTAACGACAATTAAAGCGTAGGTAAAGACACCGACAACGATTGATGGAACGCTACTGAGAATGACGGTGATAAAGCGGATGGTATCTGCGATCGCTTTATGTTCTCTACCAAACTCTGACAAGAATATTCCGGTCATTATACCGATGGGGACACTAAATAACGTAGCAATTCCTACCATTAAAGCAGTGCCAAGAATCGCATTGGCAAAGCCGTTTGGCTGGTCTTCAACTCCGACTGGGGCTGGCAGAGAAACTAAAACTTCCCAGCTCAAATGTGTTAATCCTTCCCCCAGGATTTTGTATAAAATAGCAAACAAAGGTAGCAGAGCCAAGGCTGTAAAAGCAAAGGAAATAACATTCATTCCCCGGCTAAAAAAGTTTCTGCCTAGTGACAGGGGGTTATAAATTTCTGCATCAAGAATAGTTTCTGTGTGTTTTGCTTGAGTCATATTTAATTCTTAGCTCCCTTGACACCGATTAGCTGAACCAACAAGACTGCGACTGCGTTCACCAATAGGGTGATGACAAATAGAATTAGCGCTAGATACATTAAAGATCCGACGTGTAGCGGTTCTTGAGCTTCCCGAAATTGGCTGGCTAAAACAGCGGGGATTGAGTATGCCGGGGCGAGGATAGATGGATTGATTTGAATGGAGTTACCAATTACCATTGTCACTGCCATTGTTTCGCCTAAAGCGCGTCCCAATGCCAAGATGGTTGCTCCGATAATTCCTGAACTTGCTGCTGGTAATAGCAGCTTAAATATTGTTTCCCAACGAGTGGCACCGAGGGACATGGAAGCACTTCGCAAATCTACGGGAACGGACATCAACACGTCGCGGCTGATGGCGGCTACTGTTGGCAAAATCATAACTGATAACAGTATGCCAGCGGGTAACATTCCGGGTCCCAAGGGTTCGCTGCTGAACAGGGGAAACCAACTGAAATTGTTAAATAGTGATTGCTGTAAAGGTAGCAGAAAGGGAATGAGAACAAAGATTCCCCAAAGTCCAACGATGACGCTGGGAATAGCTGAGATTAATTCAACCATGAATCCCAAGGGCGATCGCACCCAAGCTGGCAAAAAGTTCTCGCTAGTAACTATAGCAACTGAAAGTCCTAGGGGAAGTGCGATGATAATGGCGATCGCAGAACTAATCACAGTACCGTAAATAAACGGCAAAGCCCCAAACTGTGATTCGTGGATATCCCACTTGGGATTCCATAAGAATGAGAGTCCAAATTGGTGGATAGCCGGCCAAGCGTCTTTAAAAATGATCGCGCTCATCCAGAAAAGCGTGCCCGCTGTCCCGATGGCAAAAGCCCATACAAAGATGGTAAATCCTGACTCCAGCCACAAACCTTCACCCTTCGTATCAGTCAAGTCTACTTCTGTGCTGTTTGCTGTCTGTTGGTTAGTGAATTTTTCTGGTTGCTTGGCAAAATTGGTCATACCCTAAGTTACTGCGTAAACAGTGAAATATTTGCTTGATGGACGAGTAATTATAGTAGACATTGTAAGGTGCACCCAAGCGCACCTTACCCTGAAATTTCATGAGTTTTGAGTTATAGTTATTTAACTCCTCACTCTCTAAGATTGCCCTAATTAACCTTTGGCAACCACACTTTGATTGACTGTTTGAATTACCTTTTGAGCTGTCGCTGAAGGAATCGAGGTATACTCTAGCTGTTTGTTGATACCTTGGCCTGTGGTCATCACCCAATTAACCATCTTTTTAATAGCATCTGCTTTCGCAGCAGGATACTCTTTGTAGACTAACAGCCAAGTCAAGCCAACAATTGGATAACCGTCGTTAGGATTTCCTTCTACTAAGCGGAAGTCTGCTGGGAATGTTTCCCCTGCAAAAGCTTTCTCTGCTTCTGCCAAGTTAGCATCTACAAACCGACCAGCTTTATTTTGAATGAATGCTGTTTGGAGCTTGTTTTGCCGAGCGTAAGTATCTTGAACGTAGCCGATCGCACCTGCTGTTTGTCTGACCAAACCTGCTACGCCAGCGTTTCCTTGACCGCTAACAGGGCTTCCGGGCCAACTCGGTTGAGGGACACCTTTGATGGTGCTGCCGATCGCCTGTAAGTGGTTAGCAAAAATAAAGGTTGTACCGCTGCTGTCTGCTCGTACAGCTACTCGAATCGCAGTATTTGGCAAGTTTTTAGCTTGTCCAGAAATTCCGGCGATCTTAGCATCATTCCAGCGAGTAATTTTACCTTCAAAGATGCCTTTCATCGCATCGGAATTCAACCGTAGATTGTTCACCCCAGGCAAGTTGTAAATAACTGCAACAGCGCCACCAGCCGTGGGAACTGCAATAACGCCTCGTTTTACCTCAGCTATTTGTGCAGAAGTCATCAGTGCGTCGCTACCTGCGAAATCAACAGTACCTTTGATTAATGCGTTGATGCCAGCACCGCTGCCAGTTCCTTCGTAGTTTACAGTAATTTGATTTGCACTTCTCATCTGAGAGAAGTAGCGATCGTAAAGGGGCTTGGGAAAAGTGGCTCCCGAACCGTTGAGTGTGACTGCTGCTACAGCAGAACTAATCAACGAGAGCGAAAATGCTGCTGCTGCTAGCGTCACGATAAAGGCGCGTCGCCAACGTCCTGTGAAAAAAAACATACTCCTCCTCCTCAATAGCAAAGTTTGGGAATCCCCTCAATAGGATAGACCGAAACATACGAGTCAGAGCTGGAAAAATGATAAGCTTGTTTTAAATTTTGGTTAAATTTAGATTAAATTTTTGACGATTGGCTATTGCGAGAGTTATTAGAGTTATTATCCGTTTGATTATTTATGTGTTTCGATCGCCCCATAATAGTAAAGGAAACTTAACATTTATTTTAAAAAAATGGCTAGAGACTTGCGAGGATTCCTCAAACTACTCGAAGAACGGGGACAACTGCGCCGGATTAGCGCTTTAGTCGATTCCGACCTAGAAATTGCCGAAATTTCCAACCAAATGCTGCAAAAAGGCGGCCCAGGCTTACTGTTTGAAAACGTCAAAGGGGCAGAATTCCCGGTGGCGATTAACCTGTTGGGCACGGAACAGCGCGTTTGCTGGGCGCTGAACATGGAAAAGCCGATCGAACTAGAAGAGCTCGGCAAAAAACTGGGAATGCTACAACAGCCAAAACCGCCGAAAAAGATTTCCCAAGCCATAGAATTCGGCAAAGTGCTGTTCGACGTAGTGAAAGCCAAACCAGGGCGCGACTTCTTCCCAGCTTGTCAGCAAGTAGTGTTTGAGGGAGAAGGGCTGGATTTGAACAAAATCCCGATGATTCGTCCCTATCCGGGAGATGCGGGCAAAATTATCACCCTCGGTTTGGTAATTACCAAGGATTGCGAAACCGGGACGCCGAATGTGGGCGTTTATCGGTTGCAGTTGCAGTCAAAAAACACGATGACTGTACACTGGTTATCGGTGCGAGGGGGCGCGCGGCACTTGCGGAAAGCGGCGCAGGCTGGTAAAAAGTTGGAAGTGGCGATCGCCCTGGGAGTTGACCCACTGATCATCCTAGCCGCAGCCACCCCAATTCCTGTAGATTTATCCGAATGGTTATTTGCCGGACTTTACGGCGGTTCCAGCGTGCAATTAGCCAAGTGCAAAACCGTAGATTTGGAAGTACCCGCCGACTCGGAAATCGTGTTAGAAGGAACGATTACCCCCGGTGAAGTTTTACCCGACGGGCCCTTCGGCGACCACATGGGTTATTACGGCGGTGTGGAAGATTCGCCGTTGGTGCGTTTCAATTGCATGACACACCGCAAAGACCCGATTTATCTGACCACATTTAGCGGGCGGCCACCGAAAGAAGAAGCAATGATGGCGATCGCCCTAAATCGCATTTATACTCCTATTTTGCGGCAGCAAGTCTCGGAAATTGTCGATTTCTTCTTGCCGATGGAAGCCCTGAGTTATAAAGCCGCAATTATCTCCATTGATAAAGCATATCCCGGTCAAGCGCGTCGGGCTGCTTTAGCATTTTGGAGTGCATTGCCGCAGTTTACTTACACCAAGTTTGTGATTGTTGTCGATAAAAATATCAACATTCGCGACCCACGTCAAGTAGTCTGGGCAATTAGTTCTAAAGTTGACCCGGTTCGAGATGTATTTATTTTGCCGAATACGCCGTTTGATACGTTAGATTTTGCCAGTGAAAAACTCGGTTTGGGAGGCAGAATGGGGATTGATGCTACTACGAAGATGCCGCCGGAAACTGAGCACGAATGGGGTAAACCTTTGGAATCCGATCCTGATATGACGGCGATGGTTCAGCGACGTTGGGCTGAGTATGGTTTGGCTGATTTGAATTTGGGAGAAGTCGATCCGAATTTGTTTGGATATGAGATGAAGTAGGGGAATCAACCGCAAAATCTGAGATATCACACATCCTCGATCGACCTGTAGGGGCGGGTTCACCAACAATTTATGACAAAAATCAACAATCTCAAAAACCCGCCCCCACCCAACGACAAATCGCAATCTACCTCTTTTTAATGCGATCGAGACTTATGCACTCCGACAGAGAAACCGGGTTTTTACCGAGTCTTGGCGCTGTCACGAAGTCTTATCGAAAAAACCCGGTTTCTGGCCACTTTCGCGATCGAGATTTACGCACTCCGACAGAGAAACCGGGTTTTTACCGAGTCTTGGCGCTGTCACGAAGTCTTATCGAAAAAACCCGGTTTCTGGCCACTTTCGCGATCGAGACTTACGCATCAAAACCAAAGAAACCGGGTTTTTACGCCCGTCTTTGCACTATCACGAAGTCTTATCGAAAAAACCCGGTTTCTGGGCAGCTTTGCGATCGAGACTTACGCATCAAAACCAAAGAAACCGGGTTTTTTGCCAAATCTGCGGGTTACAACGAAGTATTCAAGGGAAAAACCCGGTTTCTGACTCCCGGTAGCGTCCCATTGACTTGTAAAGTCCTGCCAGATTGTTCAAACTCGTTGCCGTATAAAGCTGGGGAATTTAAACTAATCATTGTGTAAACACAAAAAATAATTGACCACCACTATTACAGCGGGAACCGCTGTATATCGTATTTTTTGTTTAAGTCCCGATAATTAAATTATTTTAGTTAGCTACTGCACGTTGTCTGAATAATTCTTCATAAATAGGTGTACAAAGTTCTAAAAGAGGAGTTAGTTCCTCTGGAAAATTTATTTCGGTTTTTTGATATGTAAAATTACTAGAATTTAAAACATTTGAATACCAATGGTAATATGGTGTTTCCTTTGTCCAACTCAGTGCTGTTTTACTAGGATTTGCTTCCCAGGTCAGCATTTTTTCAGAAAAATCAACTTCAAAATTAGTGCAAATTAAGTTGAGGTAATTTTTAGGTGATAAAACTAAATCATTTGCATCAATAATTAAAGGTGTTTTTTGGGTTAAATTCTTGATTTCTTGAAATAAATTATAATGTTGCAGTAAACCGAGTTTTTCCATATTTAATTCTCCTTGAAATTGATTAGCTTTCCAGTATGAAAAAATTGTTTCTTTCGGATTTCTAATCAAAAATAAATTATTAAGTTGCTCTATCCAATCTCGACCGAACTCTGGCAAAATATGTTTTGATTGATGTTTTTGAAAAGAAAAAGAAGCACCATTAGGCAATTCACCTGTGATTTTTTGAATTATGGCGTTATAATCGGTATCTTTGTACTTTGATAGCTCTTCTGGTTGAATAGGTGGATAATTATCTTGACCTTTAATAGCCAAGTAGGCACTGTAAAAAGGCTCATCATAAACGACACATTCATCTAGTTGCTCAAAGGCACGGGTAATAGCTGTTGAACGGCTTCTCGGACAAGACCACATTGCTATATGTTTATTTGTCATGTTTTTATCAAAACTCTCATCAGAAAAATGGGTGGAAACCCCGTCGTTCACGACGGCTTTACAGGAGTGGGCGAAAGCCCACCAGTATGCGCTGTGGGTAGTTCTTGCAACCTCACAACAGCATTGTTGCTCTTTTGGTGGTTTCACTATATAGTGAAAGAATAGCGAAACCAAAAACTATGTACTTGACTCAGAAAAACCAAATACGCGATCTTAGCAAGACCGAATTCTTGGCTCTGAGAGAGTTGTGTCGATTGAGTAAGAACCTTTACAATGTTGGTCTTTATACTGTTCGACAATACTACTTTCAAGAACATAAGCACTTGCGCTATGAGTCTGCTTACCATCTGTGCAAAGACAATGAGAACTATCAAATTCTCAACACTGACATTGCACAGCAAACACTGAAGGTAGTAGACAGGACGTTTCGTAGTTTCTATGGATTGATTAAGGCGGAAAGAAATACTCGATCGATCGAAGACCCTTCAGCGCCAAGCAGGTCATTGATGTTTGTGGCGCTGAGCGCTTGGACGAATCGATCTACCGCTGTTTGTCTGTCGGGACACTCTTGACCCTCGCACAGAATATGCAGCTTGTTACCTCGCAATCGGACTCTGACTTGCACTCCGGCAATTCTTATGGCCCGATCGGCCCATTGCTCTAGGGTTGAGGCGTTGTTCGCCAGTTTGCGTTCATTGACTTTTACCATCAGGGCAATATTACCTGAGTTTGTTTGGGAATCGTCATTTTGACCTTTCGGTCGCTGATTGGCCAGATCCGCTTAATTCAAGACGACTAGAATTATAGCCTGTTCTGATGATGACTTGATATTACTCCCTACTCGGTCTTCCAGTCTTGACTATTGTTAGCCCATAGTTTTATGCTCTTGGACGGAGATATATTTTGACTGACAAGCGAACCCCTGTATGATGGAACAGACACAGACCAACTGTAAGCAACTATTTCAACTATTTGGGGATGTGAACACATCCATTACTGCACCTCATTCCGAGCAAAAATGGTATATACAAAATGACATTTAAATTAGAACTACCAGAGCAAAAATTATCTGGATTGGAAACGAAACTGGCGATCGCCACCGCATTAGCAGCCTCAGTCTTCTTGGCTTTAACGCCTGTATTAATCCGAATCAGCGAAAGTTTCCTCAGCCCTAATGCCACAATATTTAATCGCTTCTGGATAGCCACCGTCATCCTGGGGTTGTGGAACGGACTGTTTCTGCAAAATAGACAGACAAACCCTCCTGTCAAAGATTCTTCTAATACCAAGAGACTATTCGTGCCGTTGCTCGTACTGGTAATAGCTTTTGTTAGCACTCAACTGCTGTGGGCTTGGTCGCTCGCTCAAACCACCGTTGCTAACTCAGAAATCTTGCACTGTCTTTCCCCAGGATTTACAACCTTGGCCGGATGGCTGCTATTTGCTCAAAGGTTTGGTGGCAGATTCCTAATTGGAATGGTAGTAGCAACCGGGGGAACGATCGCTATTGGAGTCAGCGATATGTCTCACAGTAGCAGCTTATTCGGCGACGGGCTGGCATTGCTCTCAGCCGTCTTTTGGGCAGCATATATAATGTCTATGGAAAAACTCCGCAACTATTTAAGCCCAACAATAATTGTAATGTGGGCATCTGGGTCTTGTACTCTTTTGTGCCTACCCGTTATGCTAATAGCTGGTGATGAAGTGTTGCCATATTCTGCAGGAGCTTGGCTAACCTTAATAGTGCTTGCCCTGAACACAGTTGTTTGTCACAGTTTAGTCGCCTATGCCATCAAATGGTTATCGTCGGGATTAATGTCAACAATTCTTCTACTCAGTCCTGTTCTGACTGCGGTAGTGGCTTGGGCTTTGTTTTCAGAAACCCTAAGCCCGCTCAACTTATTGGGGTTTGCGGTAATTATGGTGGGCGTATACCTAGCCATATCTGACGAAGGAGAGTTAAAAATACCAGAAGATTGACATTCTCCGACCGTTAAATCAAACTAAGGGGGAATTCCAAACATCACTGTTGAGGTTTCCTCTTTCGTCGATGGCTTACTTACCAGTTTTAGGGAAAATCCATCTATATTTCCCCCTACAATTTGATTCCTTAATTTCTAGCGATTATGACTATTTACTTTTTCACTGCTGACGAAAAACCCCACGGTTGTTTCTGTAATTTTTCCCTGCACGGTTTTGAACTAGACGGACTCTGGTGGCATACCTCAGAGCATTATTATCAAGCCCAGAAATTTTCTGGCACTGCCCATGCCGAAAAAATCCGATTGGCAAAAACTCCGGCAGATTCTGCTCTACTCGGTCACGCCCATCGTCACCGCAACGACTGGAAACAAATCAAATATGATGTCATGCACCTTGCTGTACTCCGTAAGTTTCAGACTCATGCGGATATTCGTAAAATTCTGCTAGCCACAGGAGACGAACTCATTATTCAAAAAGATATCGGAGATTACTATTGGGGCTGTGGTAAGGATGGGAGTGGCAAGAATTATCTGGGAAAGGTTTTGATGGAAGTTCGAGGGACTTTGCGTTGCATCGGTTCTAATGAGATGGTTTTAAGAAAATCAGAGAATATCATACAGATTGGCTGAGGTAATTCATGTCTAACTTGGCGATCGTCTATTTTTCAGGTTCAGGTAAGACACACTTGATGGCTCAAGCTATAGCTGAAGGAGCTACTCAATTGCTAGGAGTGAAGGTTGAGTTATTGCGAATCGTCAAAGAGCAGATTGTGAATGGAGTTTGGCAAGATGCAGAAATCCTGGAAAAGCTTAACCAGGCTGATGCTATTGTTTTTGGTTCGCCAACTTATATGGGAGGTGTAGCTGGTCAGTTTAAACTGTTTATAGATGCTGCTAGTGAAGTTTGGTTTAGGCAAGAGTGGAAAGACAAAATTGCTGCTGGTTTTACCCATTCGAGTTGTGCTAGTGGTGATAAACAAGGTACCCTGCTTTACCTAGCAATCAATGCTTCCCAACATGGTATGATTTGGGTTAACGTTGGAGATTTACCAAGTCAATTTCTGGAAAAGGATGATGGTGTGAATCGTCTGGGGTCGTTTTTAGGAGTGATGGGGCAAGGTACGGATCTGAGTGGAGTTGAAGCTAAACTCGCTCTCGATCCAGGCGATCGGCTAACAGCTTTCCGATTTGGAAAACGCATTGCAGAGGCAGCCGAACGTTGGAGCCAAGTTAAGTAGACTTTTGTGCTTACATCAAGAAAGTGAAAAATATGGTAACAGTAGAAATATTAGCAATAGGAAACGAACTTTTAATTGGAGATGTACTTGATACTAATACTAACTGGATTATCAAAAAAATTACTGGTATTGGTGGGCAAGTTAACCGTTCTGTAATCCTCCGAGATAATTTAGATGCAATTGCTACAGAAATACAATCGGCATTGCAAAGGAAAACAGAGGTTATTTTTACAATAGGAGGAATGGGGCCAACAGTTGACGATATGACTCTTGCAGCTATAGCCCAATCAATAAATCAGCCTTTAGAGGCAAATAAAGAAGCGATCGCTTTTGTTAATCAAAAGTATCAAGAATTTGCTAAAAAAGGATATGTTGATGATTCAAAAATGACACCACCACGAGAAAAAATGGGTATTTTACCTATGGGTTCAATTCCAATCGACAATCCTGTTGGAGCAGCACCAGCCGTAATCTCAAAGGTAAAAGAAAGCACAATAATTAGCTTGCCTGGTGTACCTAGAGAGCTTAAAGAAATATTTGAGAATACTTTGCAACCTATTCTTAAAGAAAAATTTGGCGAAATTTTCTTTTTGGAGAAAGTTGCAATTGTCGATAGTAAAGATGAATCTGTTATTGCTCCAATTTTAAATGCTGTTTCTCAAAAAAATCCTCAAGTATATATTAAATCAAGAGCTAAAAACTTTGATATAGATGCAAAATTTAAGGTGACTATTTCTTGCTGTAGTAGTTTTAAAAAAGAAGTAATTCAGGCAATTAATAAAGCTATACAAGACCTCAGACAAGAGTTAGGTAATGCCGGAATTTCACTAGATTATATTGAATAGTTAACTGATACCTTTCTCAGTTGTAATATCATGTTCGGATAATTAGTTATAATACTGTATGGAAAGGTTAAGCGCTAGCACCACCCAACAAAAACTTGTATAATGTTGGCATAATGTTGGGTTTCGTTCCTCAACCCAACCTACAGGAGCTACAGGAGCAAATTTTTTATGCTTAGCATTTAACCGAACATGATATAACTAGATATGCAAAATGTGTTGATGTCCACAACTTTAACTAGACTAAATTCAACTTTAGCAGCCATTGAAACTGCCTTACCCATCGACCCACAACCTTATGCTGTAGGCGAACGCCCCACTGGGTTAATCGTCGTAGATGTGGTCAATGGCTTTTGCACTGTTGGCTATGGCTTCTGTGCCCCGTCAGCACCCGACGAACAAATTGCCACGATGGTATCAGAAAGCGATCGCCTCGCCCGCTCCTTCGTCGAAAGAGGTTGGCCTGTACTAGCTTTCTTAGATACCCACGAACCGGGCAAACCCGAACCGCCTTATCTACCCCATTGCGAGAAGGGCACGGGAGAAGAAAAGCTCGTAAGCGAACTTGAATGGCTGGAAAATCACCCTCTGGCTACCTTAGTTGCCAAAGATTGCATAAATGGTTTTATCGGTTCAATTGACCGGGATACCGGGCGTAATATATTGTTGGACTGGATAAGCGATCGCCAACTGGAAGTCTTAGTGGTAGTGGGAATTTGCACCGATATCTGCGTGATGGATTTCGTTATCACTATGTTATCGGTTCGCAATCACGGTTTGTCGCCTACTTTAAAAGATGTCGTCGTCTATGCCAAAGGTTGTGCTACCCACAACCTCACCGCAGAAATGGCAGTTCAGCAAGGGCTAACAAAAACGACGATTCATCCGCAGAAAATAGCCCATCACGTTGGGTTATACACAATGGCAGAGCGGGGTGCGCTGATTGCTTCTACTATTAGCCTTTAACCGTTGAGAAATAGGCGCAACTTTGGGAGCCTCCTCAGTTTGAAGACCTAATATCATGTCCATCCAAAGTGCAACAAAAGGTGGCTGAATCTTGAGAGAACGACTATGATATCTCTAATCTATATCAAAAAATACTCTTAGGAATGCCAAGATTAACATCTCTAGATATCCCACCCCACTTTGACATTATAGTGGTGGGTTCTGGTGCAGCAGGACTTTATGCAGCCCTTTGTTTGCCAGCTCATTTACGAGTGGGTTTAATTACCAAAGATGCAATACATACTGGTTCAAGTAACTGGGCACAGGGAGGTATTGCTGCGGCCATCGACCCGTCAGATACCCCAACATTACACCTAGAAGATACACTGAACGCTGGTGTGGGTTTGTGCGACCCCGAAGCTGTAAAATTTCTGGTAGAAAATGCTCCAGCAGCGATCGCTCACCTACTTGAAATGGGTGTAGCCTTCGATCGCAAAGGAGAAAAACTGGCGATGACCCTTGAAGCTGCCCATTCTCGCCCTCGCGTACTTCATTCAGCAGACACCACAGGTCGAGCGATTATCGAAACCCTGACTGCCAAAGTTCGGGAACGTCCGAATATTCAGGTAGTTTCCCAGGCAGTTGCATTGAGTTTGTGGCTGACTCCACAAAAAGATCGCGTTCAAGGTATTAGCCTTCTCTACCAAAGTCAAATCCGGTGGCTAAAATCTTCTGCAGTCATCCTGGCAACAGGTGGGGGCGGTCAAGTATTTACCCAAACCACTAATCCTAAAGTCAGTACCGGAGATGGAGTTGCACTAGCGTGGCGTGCGGGGGCAGTTTTGCGTGACTTAGAATTTTTCCAATTTCATCCCACTGCTTTAACTAAACCAGGAGCACCCCATTTTCTGATTAGCGAAGCTGTTCGCGGGGAAGGAGCGCATCTAATCGACGATCGCGGTTACCGCTTTGCCTTTGAGTATCATCCTGCTGGGGAGTTAGCTCCCAGAGATGTTGTTAGTCGAGCTATTTTCCATCACTTGCACAAAACTGCTGCCGACCCCACCCACGCTCACGTTTATTTAGACTTGCGACCGATTGACCCCGATCGCATTCGCTATCGCTTCCCTAATATTATTAATGTCTGTCAACAATGGGGTATTGATGTTTTTCAGGAGCCGATTCCAGTTGCTCCTGCTGCTCATTATTGGATGGGCGGAGTTGCTTGCGACCTAATGAGTCAAACTTCCATTCGCGGACTCTATGCGATTGGGGAAACGGCGAGTACGGGGGTTCACGGAGCCAATCGTCTAGCTAGTAATTCTTTGTTGGAATGTGTTGTGTTTGCTGCTCAACTGTCTCGAATTGAAATTGAGCCAATTTTGGTTGAGCCGGATTCTGATTCTTTGATGCGGGTAAACTCTGACTGGCAGGGGGAGATGGAAAAGATCGCATCGATTCGGCAAATGTTACCGAGTTTGATGTGGGAAAATGCGGGTATTTCTCGTCAAGGGGAGTGGTTGGAGTTGGCACTCAAGCAAGTGAATGATTGGCGAGAAATGTTGGCTAGTTTGAAGATAGTTGAGTTTTTAGTGAATCTATCACCCCAGCAGAGGATACAGTTAGACTCGACTGATGCTGAAGAGCAGTTGCGGATTGTGGCGGAAACGCTTAATCTTTTGGATTTGAGTTATTTAATTCTTAGAAGTGCTGTATGGCGCAATGAAAGCAGGGGCGGTCATTACCGGAGCGATTATCCGCAAACTTCTGAAAATTGGGAAGTACATACTTTGGTGCATGGCTATTCGCTAAACACTGGAAAAAGGTGGACAATATAGCGAGTATAAATGAATTGTGAAAAGGCATCGTAGTTTTTTAAATTAGGAACATTGCTTTTAGGCCTAATAAGAGTGCAATAAGTGTCTATATTTTATGGAAAGTGATGGTTGCAGCACCTCGTCCGCTGATCTCGCAGCAATTTCAGTTTTTTTTCAATTTGAGACAGACGATTGATCGGCATTGATTTAACTCCGGCAGACTGAACAACTCCTGACTCTAGTCTACAGCCGGAAAATGCCAATATCCGTATCGTTACTGCAAAAAGTGACAAATCAGTCAGGACTTGCGCGCTTCGACCAAAGAAACCGGGTTTTTGCCGAGTCTGCGGGCTGTAGCGAAGTATTCTCGCAAAAACCCGGTTTCTGACCACCCGTTTACCGTTCCAAAACCTCAACCAAGTCTTCCACCATCACATCGAAGACTTCAGCAAGTTTCTGCAAAGCCGTGTAGTCCACCGTTGCCAGTTTGGGAGAATGGGCATAACTTCTAACGGTACTGTAAGGAATGCCTGATCGCTCAGAAACTTCTTTCAACGTCCAACCCTTCTCTTCCGCTAGTTCTCGAACCCGCAACCGAATTAACCCCATTTTCCCGCTGACAAATCAATTTACTGTTCCAATATCTCAACTAAATCTTCGATCGCAATATCGAACGCACGCGCCATCTTATCCAAAGCCGTGTAATCTACAGTAGCCATACCTGGAGAATTAGCATAGGTAATGATCGTGGTATATGGAATGCCTGTTCTTTTGGAGACTTCTGTCAGATTCCAACCCTTTTCTTGAGCAAATTCTCGAACTCGCAGCCTAATTCGTCCCATTCCCTCTTGACAACACACGAGTATTCGTGTTGAATATAACTATAAACAAGCGATCGCCCTCCGACCTGATAAATCAAGAGCGATCGCCTTTCATTCACCACCCACAAAAGTGGGAAGGATTTTCCTATGATACCAAAACAATCGACTTATCGCGATCGACTTCAACCTTGGCATCTCATTCGCCACCTCCCTAACTGTCAGCGGTTAACAGTCGCCCGCGAGAGCCCGCCGCCGCGATGCCGAATCTTACCTAAACGCACTGCGCCGCTTAATGCCCGCAGTCCCGCATACAATTGTGTTCGTGAATGCGGTGTCTGTGTTGGATGAAAACACTGTGCCAATTCCGATGCAATTGGCGATCGAAGTTTAAGCCAAAAACAGGCAAGATGCCTGTTCCACAAACATTAAAATATCTTGTGGGGTGGGCCGGAGAGCCCGCCCAAAAACAGGCAAGATGCCTGTTCCACAAATATTGAAATCTTGCTAAACTTATAAATAGACTTGAGTCAAGGAGTCACATCAATGCCATCTCCCTTTCCCGGTATGGACCCGTATTTAGAACATCCAGAACTCTGGCCTGGCCTACACCACTGGCTAATTATTGAAATTGCCAGATTGTTATCTCCGCAACTACGTCCTAAGTATTTAGTGTCTGTAGAAGTGAGAATCTATGAAACGGCTGACGACAATTTATCAATTGGCATTCCTGATATAAACGTAATTCAGCCAAAAACTACAACTGAATTAATAACATCAAACGTAGCCGTTGCAGCACGACCGACACAACCATTGACAGTAAATATTCCCATGCTCTACCAGGTTCGGGAAGGCTATTTAGAAATTAGAGAAAGGGGAAGCCAAGAATTAATCACCCTTATTGAAATCCTCTCGCCTAGCAACAAGCGCACAGGTAAAGGACGACAAATGTATGAGGAAAAGCGAGAAGAAATCTTATCTAGTCGCACTCATTTAATTGAAATAGATTTATTGCGGCGCGGTCAAAAAATGCCAGTTATTGGCAATGAGATTGACAGCCACTATCGCGTTTTGGTGTGTCGGGGAAATCGCCGTCCCAAAGCTGATTTGTACGCTTTTAATGTGCAGAACCCGATGCCAGCTTTTCCTTTGCCATTGCGATCGGGCGATACCGAACCTATAATCGATTTGCAGGAATTATTCACTCAAATTTACGACATCGCAAGTTACGATCTCAAGATAGATTATCGCAACTGGGAAGTCATACCAGCGCTGTCAGAAGCAGATACAATTTGGGCGGATGCTTGGTTGCGCGATCGGGGATTGCGCGAATAATTCAAATTACCAGCAAAATGCAAACTCAACAACTCCTGATTTTAGTTTACCGTCAAGAAGCCCCCTTAGCCGCACACCTTCAAGCCGATCGGCTTCTTTGTCAAGTCCGAGCCAAAAAGTCTTAAAATATACAATAGGTGACGTATATTACAGACGATCGCCCATTTGCAATCATTTTTTACAGTATCAGTACAGCACACCGACTCCTAACTCTTCCTGACAGGAGAGAGCGCAGTCTAGTCGGATCGAAGACAATAGACATGGCGACTTCCATGAAAGTTCGTGCAGTTTCTCTAGTCTCAGGTTTGTTCACGCTATTTGCAGCCAGTTACGAGGAGAGTTGACCACCCGTGCTTCAACGCATCAAACAAGACTTAAAAAACGACCTGATCGCAGGTCTTTTGGTAGTGATACCCTTGGCTACAACCATCTGGCTGACAATCACTGTCGCCAGTTGGGTGATTAATTTTCTCACCAAAATTCCCAAGCAAATTAACCCTTTTGACGGACTAAACCCGATTTTGGTGAATTTGCTGAATCTCTTGGTAGGGTTGGCTGTACCCCTGCTGAGCATTACGATTATTGGTCTGATGGCCCGCAATATCTTCGGGAAGTGGTTGTTGGACTTGGGTGAACGTCTATTACAGGCAATTCCCCTAGCGGGCTCTGTTTACAAAACCCTGAAACAATTACTAGGAACTATCCTCAAGTCGGATGACAAATTTCGCCGTGTGGTTTTGGTAGAGTATCCCCGGCGCGGAATCTGGACTTTGGCTTTTGTGACTGGTACGATCGAGAGTAATGATATTCCACCTCATCTTTCCGGCGAAAGTCCGATCGGCATTTTCATCCCCACGACTCCCAATCCCACCACCGGATGGTACGCTATTGTCCCGGAAGCAGATTTGGTTAATCTTTCAATGTCGATCGAAGATGCGTTTAAAGTCATCATCTCCGGCGGCATCGTCAACCCCAGCAACTCAGCTATAGTAACGGCCCAAAACACCAATGGGACAAAATTTGAGCCCTTGATGCCCGATGCGAGATATCATCCTGTTCCAGTGGAAGAAGAGTGAATCAACACATCAATAATCTTGCATAAAACCGGCCCAGACGGAAATCGTGACTGAGGGCGGTTTTTTTTACAAGTTTTTCTGCTAAAGTCCAAGTCTGTACTGTGAACTAACCTCTAGCAATCTCAAGAATTCCTAAATTCCTAAACTCCCAATTCCTATTTAAAAAATATGAAAAAAGCCCGCGAAACCGCACGCGAACTCGCACTCCTCGGCATCAGCC
Source organism: Tychonema bourrellyi FEM_GT703 (assembly GCF_002412335.2). Lineage (GTDB taxonomy): Bacteria > Cyanobacteriota > Cyanobacteriia > Cyanobacteriales > Microcoleaceae > Microcoleus > Microcoleus bourrellyi. The sequence goes on along the minus strand of NZ_NXIB02000019.1, from coordinate 4,928 downwards.
AACTCCCATCTAATCCAGAACTCCTAGAAGCCAAGAAACTGCAAGATGTCGTCCTCGCCGCCATCCGCACTCTGACAACAGAAGTTCAAGAATCCCTAGAAACCGCAGCCTCGGAAGTCCAGCGTGGTAGCGACAAGCTTCTCTCCAGCGAAATCCGCGCCCCAGATATCGAAAGCGCTAGGGCGATGGTGCGCGAAGCTGTGGAACTTACCCAAACGGCGATTAACCGTCTGGGTTCAGCTATGGAGTTTCCAGAAATCATCCAGCTAGCTAACCAGCAAGATGTCCGCACCTATGCTTTGCAAATTCTGGCAAAAGTCAGCGCTAACCGCCCTGAAATTGATGAATTGCTGAAAGAAGCTCTCGTGGATTGGCAAATAGAACGTTTGCCTAGGATCGATCGAGATATTATGAGAATTGCGATCGCCGAAATTCTATTTCTCGGTTTAGCCGAACAAGTCGCTGTCAACGAAGCTGTCCAACTGGCAAAACGTTATAGCGGCGACGAAGGATATCGGTTCATCAACGGAGTTTTACGCCGAGTTGTCGATCGCATTAATGCACAAGCAGTTAGTCATTAGTTAGTTAACTGTTGACTGTTGACTGTTGACTGTTGACTGTTGACCGTTGACCGTTGACTGTTGACCGTTGACCGTTGACTGTTGATATTTGTTGTTAGTTGTTAGCAAAATAACAAACAACAAATAACCACTGACAAATAACAAACAACAACTATCAACTATCAACTATCAAATAACAAATAACAAATAACAACAGTTAACAGTTAACAGTCAACAGTCAACAGTCAACAGTCAACTAACAATATTCCCCATTTTAAATTTATGGTTTTTAATTGGTTTCGTCGTCAGTACAGTGAAAGTGGCTCTTCTGAACAAGAAACTCCAGAACAGCCCCAAGAAGATTTACCAACAGAATCCGCACCGGTTGAGGCTCAAACAGATGCAGCAGATCCAAGTTCCCCCGCCATAGCAGAGGATTATTTGAATTGGGCGAAAGCTGCTTACAAAAATATTCAAAAACAGCAAAAACCTGAAACAGAAATTACCGAGACACCAGCAACTGAGGTTCCAGCAGCCGAAACAGATGTTGCGGAATCAGATGCTGTTGAAGTACCTGATGCGATCGCAATTCCTGAACCCTTAGCACAAGTTGTTACAGAAATATCAGAAATTTCTGAACCAGTAATTGTGGAAACAACCGACGCAGAATCGATCGCCATTGTTGAACCGATAACTCAACAATTAGAAGTTTCAACAGAAACTAGAGAAATTGCCGAACCTGCAATCTCAGTTGCCGATTCCGCATCGATGGAATCAGACGGAGAGACTGCTACGACAGAGGTAGAAGCCGAACCAACAGAATCGCTACCGTTTTGGGCCAGAGCTCAGGCCGATCGCCTAGAACGCATCGAACGCCTCAAAGAAACCGCGATCGAAGAACCAGAGGTCATCGCAGCAGCAGCCGCTAGAGCCGCAATTATCGAAGAAATTCCCGGTTTTGCCTTTGACGAAGGCTTCCTGTGGTCATCAGAAATCCTCGCCAGTCAAGGCCGCCGCCCGGATCAAGTATCAGTCGAAGAAATCACCTGGTTGCAAAAGCTGCGAAAAGGTTTAGAAAGAACCCGTCGTAGCTTAATTAATCGACTTAAGGCGATCGTGGGTCAAGGCCCGCTCAATCAAGACGCCGTAGCGGAAATTGAGACTTTACTGCTACAAGCCGATGTGGGAGTCGCAGCCACCGACATCATTATTAGTCGTCTCCAAGCCAGACTCAGAGAAGAAGTGCTACCGCCAGAAGAGGCCTTAGCCTACCTCAAAACCATTTTGCGCGATATCCTTGATGCACCTTGTTCCGAAAGTGCGATCGGCAATCCCGCTTATAGTCTGACTTTTGCCCCAGAAAAAGACACCTTTAATATCTGGTTGATTGTAGGAGTTAATGGCGCAGGAAAAACAACGACGATCGGCAAACTTGCCCACATAGCCCAAAAATCAGGCTACAAAACTCTAATTGGTGCCGCCGATACTTTCCGGGCCGCCGCCGTCGAACAAGTTAAAGTTTGGGGTGCACGCAGTGGTGTCGAAATTATTGCCAATCCAGGGAAAAATACCGATCCGGCTGCTGTGGTGTTTGATGCGATCGCCGCAGCCCAAGCCAGAGGTACAGAACTCCTGATCGTAGACACCGCCGGCCGCCTGCAAAACAAAAAAAACCTGATGGACGAACTCAGCAAAATCCGGCGCATTATAGACAAAAAAGCCCCTGGTGCTACCGTAGAATCTCTACTGGTTTTGGATGCAACACTGGGTCAAAATGGTTTGCGACAGGCCGAAGTTTTCGCAGAGGCTGCAAAATTAAGTGGAGTAGTATTGACAAAACTCGACGGATCTGCTAAAGGTGGTGTTGCTCTAGCAGTGGTACAGCAATTAGGGCTACCGATCCGCTTTATCGGAGTCGGTGAAAGCATCGAAGACCTACGCCCGTTTTCTAGCTACGAATTTGTTGAAGCCTTGCTCGATTTTAGATTCTAGATTTTTGATTTTTTGATTGAGAGCTATCTTTAGCTGTCCCAAGTTTTGGGTGGGAGACACGCGATCGCAATCTCAGGACTAAGATTAATTAAAATCCTTGAATCTAAAATCTCATCCAAAATCTAAAATCCCAAATTTACCAGCCCTTGGATTCATCCGTGGGAACAATCTAAAATCCAAAATCAAAATCCAAAATCCAAAATTCAATGACTGCTGTGCCTTTGCCTCGCCCCTCACCTCAAACTGCTGACCGCCCTTCTGGTCGGAATTCCATCGACGTGACGCCAGTCTTCGCGCTCAAAGAACTGGTGGCGCGTTTGCACCGATACCAGCACAATGTTCAAGATATGTTGAGTTCCCTGGGATTTGCCCTGCGGACTTTCAATAATCTCAATCAATTTTTGGAGTTGGTTCCTTTAGTCGCCACTCGGATTACCGACGCTGAGGGGGGAGCTTTGGTGCTGTTCAAGCCCAATGGTCAAGTCAGATTTCAGCAGTTGCATTGTCAAGCAGGACGGCAGTGTCAAGATATGCGAAAAGCACTGGAAATTGCTACGAAGCAAGTGACAACAGGTGTGGGAACGGGGGCAGATTTTATGTCGGGAACCTCTGGGCAAACTTCTAATCTTGATATTCAAGTTAGTCGCTTTTTGGGCCCGGATGTTCACTTGTTTGGTGCGCCAATTTTACTGAATAATTTGGAACGGGGACGGCTTTATGTTTTTAGCAGTGATCCGCAATATTTGTTCACGCCTGGGAGACAGAAATTAGTCCGATTGGTGGCTGATCAAACCGCAGTTGCGATCGCCAAAGATGAACTCAATGCTAAATTAGCAGAAAAAGAGCGCTTAGACAGAGAGTTAGAAATTGGTGCAGAAATTCAACTGCGACTGCTGCCCCGTAGTTGCCCGAAAATTCCAGGTGTGGATGTGGTAGCCCGCTGTCAACCAGCTAGCAGAGTTGGTGGAGATTATTATGATTTTATTCCCGCCGACTATGACCCTATAGGTAAGGAAGATGAAGGGGAATACCCCCCATCCCTGATCAAAAATCTCAAGTCAAGAATTGACAAGGGTCGCTGGAGCATTGTGATCGGCGATGTGATGGGCAAAGGTGTGCCGGCAGGTCTGTTGATGACGATGACACGGGGTATGCTGCGGGCAGAGGTTTTGAACCGTCATTCGCCTGCAAGGATTTTGCAACATTTAAACCGGGTAATGCACGCGGATTTAGAAAATTCCCACCGTTTTGTGACTCTGTTTTATTCGGAGTATGACCCGAAAACACGTATTCTTTCTTACAGTAATGCTGCTCACCACCCGCCTTTGCTTTGGCAAGCGGCAACTAATTCTATTGAGCGGTTGGATACTCTCGAAGGGATGTTAATTGGCTTGGATGCTGATTCGCGTTACCAAGAGGCACAAGTGCAATTGCAGCCGGGAGATACTATTATCTACTACACCGATGGTTTTACTGATGCTGCAAATCAAGTAGGCGATCGTTTTGATGAGGACAGTTTGACTGAGGCTTTTCAGTGGGCTTGTCATAATTATCAGAATTCTGAAGAAATTTTGAACTATTTGTTCGATCGAGTTCACCAGTTTATCGGCTTCGGCAACCAGAATGGAGATGACATGACACTGGTTGTGTTGAGAGTAACACGTGCTACAGAAGAAAATCACCATGATAGTTAATTTGATAATTGAAACAACGGTTGGATTGATTAGCTCATTTAATTTAAATGATGCTGTTCATTTGTTAGTTTTGAAGTCTCATTTAGGTATGACACCGATTTTGGGTCAAAGCTATGAGATTTTTACTAATTTTCAGAAAGCTTGGAACCATTTTGTCTCTAGTGGTCAAATAGCAGCTTTTGGTATAGGGCTATTTGTGGGCTGGTTTTTTAAGGGAATATTCCGTTAGTTAGCCAAGCTCAAAACAACTCAATACCCAGAACCCCGATTTCTTAAAGAAGTCGGGGAGAGGGGAGATGGGGTGATAGGGCGATGGGGAGATGGGGAAATGGGAAAATGGGGAGATGGGGCGCGGCATAGGTGTCAACTTAAGGTCAAACCCTGTCAGAGACTGTTGTTTGACGATTAGGCCCAGATCCCCCCTAGCCCCCCTTAAGAAGGGGGGGACAGGAGTCTTCTCAAAGTCCCCCTTCTTAAGGGGGATTTAGGGGGATCTAGACTTAGGTAAAAGCAAGAGATACCAAGGGTTTCAGGCTTAAGTTGACACCAATGGGGGCGCGGGAACCCCCAGAACGATGAATTTCCGAAGCTCTTCAGTCATCCCTCGGATTCCCCCTCTCCCTCTCCCCCCAGGGCTGTTTCATTCTCACCAAAAAACTCAAATGATGGGGGATGGGGAGAG
>NZ_NXIB02000199.1 GCF_002412335.2 Tychonema bourrellyi FEM_GT703 | reverse complement strand
TCAGCAAATAGCCCAGCCTCACTGGTTTACTCTTTCGACAATTAATCCACCCTGCTTCTTAAGGGGGGCTAGGGGGGATCTAGATTTAATAGTCAAACAGCAGTCTCTGACTGGGTTTGAGCTTAAGTTGACACCAATGGGCAGTGCCGTATCCCTACAATTCATCTGGGTAGGGACACGGCACTGCCGTGTCCTCCATATCATTCCGATGCTTTAACAGGCCGCATTGTTGGGAACATCACCGCATCGCGGATGCTTTGAGTATTAGTCAAAAGCATTACCAATCGATCGACACCGATACCCATTCCGGCACAATTTGGCATTCCCAAAGATAAGGCTTGGATGAAGTCTTCATCCATTGGATGTGCTTCATCATCCCCTGCATCTTTCTGCGCCAACTGTTCCTCAAACCGCTTTCTTTGCTCCTTCGGATCGTTCAATTCCGAGAAGCCATTCGAGTATTCCATACCATTGATGAATAACTCGAAACGTTCGACAAATCCCGGTTTGCTGCGGTGTCCTTTGGCGAGGGGACTGACTTCTACGGGAAAGTCTATGATGAAAGTTGGCTGAATTAGTTTGGGGACAACTAATTTGTCAAATACAGCGTATAGTACATAACCTAAACTCTGTTTTTCTAGTTTAGAAAGATGCAGTTCTAGTTTAGTTGCAGAGGCGATCGCACTTTCGAGATCCAAGCTATCAAAATCCAACCCAAACTCATCTCTGACAGCTTCCACCATCGTTTTAACTTCCCAGTGTTGGCCGCTAAAACTGGGATATTTTTCGCTATAGTCGAACTTGCGCTCTAAACTAATCATTTGTCCTTGATTGTCAACTTCCTTGACATCCCCAAGTACAGCCTGAGCTGCACAACACATAACATCTTCGACAACTGCTAAAATGTCGAAGTAATCGGCGTAAGATTGGTAAACTTCCACAGAGGTAAACTCAGGATTGTGGGTGCTATCAATGCCCTCATTCCTAAAGGCTTTTCCGAGTTCAAATACTCGTTCAAAACCGCCACAAATTGCTCTTTTCAAGAACAGTTCTGGAGCAACTCGCAAATACAAATCCACATCCAAAGCATTGTGGTGAGTGACAAATGGCTTAGCAGCAGCGCCACCGTAAATAGCTTGCAGTGTCGGTGTTTCTATTTCATAAAAATTGGCATTCCAGAGATAGGAACGGATGCTTTGGACAATGCGACTGCGTAGCATGAAACGATTGAGAGCGTCTTGGTTGCTAGCCAAATCCATTTCGCGGTGACGGCGGCAAACTTCGGGGTCGCTAACTCCATAATAAGCATCGGGAAATTGAATTGTAGCTTTTGATAACAGCGTGAATTCCCGCACTGAAATCGAAAGTTCTCCCTTCTGAGTGCGACAGCCGATACCTTCGACGCCGACAAAATCGCCGACATCCAGCAATTTTTTAATTTGCTGGAAGCTTAAACCAACTTCGCCGGTAACGACTTTTTTCTCGATTTTGAGCTGAATTTTGTCTGTGGCGTCTTTTAAATCGATGAAGCAAATACTGCCACTGTCCCGTTTGGAAGTGATGCGGCCGCCTACTCGCAGGGAAATTTCTTCGGGGTCGCTTTCTCCGTTTTGGAGTTCTTTTCCCGGCTGACTAAATATTTCTCGAACTTGCTTGGTTGTGTGCGATCGCACGTAAGATTGGCTAGGATACGGTTCTATGCCTTGCGATCGCAGTTCGTCTACTTTTTGACTGCGGACTTCGGCTTCACTCAGAGTCATTGGGTATTGCCTGATTAAAATTGCAAATATAGCAGAAGGAAGAAGGAAGTTCGGCAACGGATTTTGTAACGGATGTAACGGATGTAACGGATGTGGGAAGAAGGAAGAAACAAAACGCAATCATAGCAATAGTTTCAGCGATTTTTACGGTCAACCGCCAACAGCGGTGCCCTGAGCGGAGTCGAAGGGTCAACCGCCAACAGTCAGCAGTCAACAGTCAGCAGTCAACAATTGTTACCAACAGCACAAAGGCAGCGAAATATTAAAAAATTAAGTTGTCTATCGAGTCCAAGTGGTGAGATGATCTGTAGTGCAGCCTCACGGCAGTTCCACCGAAACTGAACAGTAGAAGCGATCGTCGATCAAACTCGACTCATCGCACCTCTGCCAGAATCGACCACACACACTCCCTTACATATAAAAATCAGAATTATGGCTGTTGCAACCCAACCACTCGAAGAGCTCTGCATCAACTCTATCCGCTTTCTCGCCATCGATGCGGTAGAAAAAGCAAAATCAGGACACCCAGGACTGCCGATGGGCGCTGCGCCTATGGCCTTCGTGCTGTGGGATCGGTTTATGCGGTTCAATCCCAAAAACCCCAAGTGGTTCAACCGCGATCGCTTCGTCCTCTCAGCCGGCCACGGCTGTATGCTACAGTACGCCCTCATGTACTTGACAGGCTACGATAGCGTCAGCCTCGACGACATCAAGCAATTTCGTCAGTGGGAGTCCAAAACCCCCGGACACCCAGAAAACTTCGTCACAGAAGGCGTAGAAGTTACCACCGGCCCCCTGGGACAAGGAATTGCTAACGCCGTCGGTTTGGCAATGGCAGAAGCTCACCTCGCAGCAAAATTCAACAAGCCCGACAACACAATTGTTGACCACTACACCTACGTCATCATGGGTGATGGTTGCCACATGGAAGGCATTTCTGGGGAAGCTTGTTCTTTGGCCGGACACCTCGGACTCGGCAAATTAATTGCCCTCTATGATGACAATCACATCTCGATCGAAGGCGACACTAACTTAGCCTTCACTGAAGATGTCGGCAAGCGTTTTGAAGCCTACAACTGGCACGTGATTACTGTAGACAATGACGCTCTAGACCAAGATACTAGCATCGAAGCAGTTCACAAAGCTATCGAAGAAGCTAAGAAAGTCACGGACAAACCGTCCATGATTAAAGTCCGTACAATTATTGGTTACGGTTCTCCTAACAAGCGCAATAGTTACAGCGCTCACGGTGCTGCTTTGGGTGGCGCTGAAGTACAAGCAACTCGCGATTTCTTGAAGTGGGAATACGAGCCGTTTGTGATTCCTGATGATGCTTTGGCACACTTCCGCCAAGCAGTCGATCGCGGTGCTCAATCAGAACAAGAATGGCAGCAAGCTTTTGATGCTTATAAAGCAGCATATCCCGCAGAAGCCGCAGAATATGAGCGCACCGTAGCTGGCCAACTTCCCGAAGGTTGGGACAAAGTTTTGCCTACCTACAGCCCCGAAGATAAGGCAGATTCGAGTCGGAATCATTCTGGAAAATGTTTGAATGCTTTGGCTGCTGTGTTACCTGAATTGATCGGCGGTTCCGCTGATTTAGCTTCTTCTAACATGACTTTGTTGAAGGGTGAAAAAGATTTCCAAAAAGGTCAATATGAAGGTCGTAACCTGCGCTTTGGTGTGCGGGAACATGGCATGGGTGCGATCGCAAATGGGATGCTCCTCCACGGCGGTTTGATTCCTTACTGCGCTACTTTCTTGGTATTTGCTGACTATATGCGCGGCGCAATTCGCCTGTCTGCACTCTCGGAAGCTGGTGTCATTTATGTCATGACTCACGACTCCGTAGCCTTGGGCGAAGATGGCCCCACTCACCAACCGGTTGAAACGATCGCCTCTTTGCGCGTCATTCCCGATTTGTTGGTAATACGCCCTGCGGATGGAAACGAAACATCCGGTGCTTACAAGGTGGCAATTGAAAGCCGCACGCGCCCAACTTTGATGGCTCTGTCTCGTCAAAACTTGCCTAACTTGGCTGGAAGTTCGATCGAAGGAACAGCCAAAGGCGCTTACATTTTGTCTGACGACGGTGGCACTCCCGACATCATTTTAATCGGCACCGGTGGCGAAACTTACCTTTGCGTTGATGCGGCTGAAAAATTGCGTGCCGCAGGCAATAAAGTGCGGGTAGTTTCGATGCCTTGCTGGGAATTGTTCGACCTACAAGATGCAGCTTACCGCGAATCTGTATTCCCAAAAGCTGTTACTAAGCGGTTGGCAGTTGAAGCGGCTGTTAGCTTCGGTTGGGGACGTTATTTGGGTTCTGAAGGCGATAGCATCAGCATTGACAGATTCGGCGCTTCTGCACCGGGCCCTGTTGTCTTAGAAAAGTTTGGCTACACTGTTGAGAATGTGGTAGCTAAGGCTCAGGCGCTGTTGGGTTAATAGTGGCAGCATAATTTTGTTTGGGGCGGGCTTCTGGCTTTTGCCCCTTTTTTTTTGATATAGCAGATTTCATGTTTGTGAAGTTGCGCCGGAATGATCTAGAGGACACTCCAAAAGCCTATTGGTGTCAACTTAAGCCTGAAACCCTTGATAAATGTCGTTTTCACCTGAGTCTTGATCCCCTAAATCCCCCTTAAAAAGCTATGCTTCTTAAGGGGGGCTAGGGGAGATCTAGATTTAATAGTCAAACAACAGTCTATGACTGGGTTTGACCTTAAGTTGACACCTATGGGCATTGCCGTCTCCTTATTGCGTCAAGTTGCCAAAATTGCTTATGTTGTACAGGTTAGCAAAACACAACTTTGTGATACCTAAAAAATCCAGGAGATTGACCAGCATGGACGCCGAAGAACTCCAAGCCAAATATGCGGCCGGAGAAAGAGACTTTACAGCAATCCTTCTTTGCGAGGCCAATCTCAGCAGAATCGATCTGAGCGGGGCTAATTTCACTGAGGCAATCTTGAGCCTCACCAACTTGAGCGGCGCGAATCTCAGTGGCGCCAATATGAGAAAAGCCAAACTCAATGTTGCTAGACTCAGCGGTGCCAATCTCCACAAAACTAATTTCAGTGGGGCTATCCTCAACGTAGCTAACTTGATTCGAGCCGACCTCCGCGAGGCTCAACTCGTGGAAGCTACACTGATTAGAGCTGAACTGATTCGTGCCAATCTCAGCATTGCAAATCTGAGCGGGGCTAACCTCAGTGAAGCAGATTTGAGAGAAGCAACTCTCAGAGAAGCCAATTTAGAACAAGCAGACCTCAGTGGGGCTCATCTCAGAGGTGCTTGTCTCACTGCGGCTAATTTGGAACGGGCCAATCTGCACAGGGCCGACCTCAGCAGGGCTGACCTCAGAGGAGTTAACCTCTGTAATGCTGAACTCAGACAAGCTAATCTGTCTCAGGCTAACCTCAGCGGGGCTGATTTGCGAGGTGCTAATCTGCGGTGGGCTGACCTCAGTGGGACGAACCTGACGGGCGCGGATCTCGGTGAAGCGAGGTTGAGCGGTGCTAACTTGTATGGAGCAAATTTGAGCAATGCCAATCTGCTGAATGCGACTCTGGTACACGCTGATTTGACGCAAGCAAATTTGATTCACGCTGACTGGGTGGGTGCAGACTTGACGGGTGCTGCTTTGACGGGGGCAAAAATTTATGCTGTATCGAGATTTGGTTTGAAAGCAGATGATATTACCTGTGATTGGGTCGATCTTAGTCCTAATGGCGATCGCAGTAATATTCAACGTTTCAGTGCCGAAAAAGCTCAAAAGTATTTTAATGCTACGCCACCTACTGTGCAAATTATTGTCGATCACCCCCTAGACCCCAACGCTAACTTTATCCTTGCTGCTACCTACCGCCAAATTGCCCTTCAATACCCTGGTTTGAGCCATCCTCCTAGTATCGAAGTTAATTCCAGGCGCACAATCATATCGTTTAGAATAGAGCAGGACGAGCAACTATTTCCCACAGCTTTCGTTGCCATTATTCCCTTTAGTGACGCGGCATTTACTCAGAAAAATCTCATTACTATGCTCAAGATGATTCAACCCCAACCTGGCAATAACCTTGGGGTCAGAGTTTCAAACTTGGTAGCGCAATTGAGCGTGGCCATGACACAAACAATTAGAAAAATAAGAGAGATAAAAATTCAGCCCATCCCCCTCGATCGTGAAACGGTATCGACTTTTTTCCAGTCGCCGACCCAAACTTTACTGTCCAATTCTAGTGCTGAAAGTTTGATGGTTCACTATCACCCAGACTTTGGCAAACATTTAATAAATTTGCCCAGAGTGACTAAGAATTCAATTAATCCAGCAATTAAAGCTCAAAGACTGACAACACCGCCGATAAATACGGTGATTGAGTTTATCAAAGGTTTTTATCAGCTCGGTGATTAAATATTATAAATATTGGTGTTAGCCCAAAAAAGCTGACCATGAAACAGAGTTTTTTGATTCACCTACCAAAACTATTTTAATCAGTTCGGGACAGCAGAGTCTAACTAAGCTGTGTTGCATCTAGATTGCCTATGGTATTAGAGAGGGAGAGGGGGAGAAG
>NZ_NXIB02000198.1 GCF_002412335.2 Tychonema bourrellyi FEM_GT703 | reverse complement strand
ATGCCCAATGCCCAATGCCCAATGCCCAATGCCCAATGCCCAATGCCCAATGCCCAATTCCCAATTCCCAATTCCCAATGCCCAATTCCCAATTCCCAATTACCAATAACTGATGAAAGTTCTATTATCTGCTTTTGCTTGTGAACCAAATCTCGGCTCTGAAGAGGGAGTCGGATGGAATACTGTGCTCCAAGTTGCTAAATATCACGAGACTTGGGTATTTACTCGGACTTTTTGTCGATCGTACATTGAAGCAGAATTAAAACTCCATCCAGTTCCCAATTTGCACTTTGTTTACTTCGATCCTTTTGGGTGGAGTGAAGATTGGAAGGGAAAACAAGGATTGCTGCAACTTCATTACTATTTGTGGCAAATCTGGGCTTATTTTATGGCTCGGAAACTCGATCGCGCGATCGGTTTTGATATAGTACAGCACGTAACCTATGTCAAACATTGGTCTCCCAGCTTCCTAGCACTATTACCACACCCTTTCATTTGGGGGCCTGTGGGGGGCGCAGAAGCAGCACCAAAGCCTTTTTGGGCAGATTTTAGCCGCCGGGGTAAAATTTACGAAACTCTGCGGGAATTGGCTCAAGGATTGGGAGAACGCGATCCTTTTGTGGGGCTGACGGCGCGCCGCAGTGTTGTCGCGCTAGCCACTACCGAAGAAACAGCGGCGAGACTGCGATTTCTGAAAGCACCAAACGTGAAAATTTTCTCTCAAGTTGGTTTGTCGCAGACAGAAATTCAACAACTAGAACAATCTCCAACTCCGCCAACAGAAATAATTAGATTCATCAGTGTTGGTCGTCTATTACACTGGAAAGGAGTGCATTTGGGTCTCCGTGGATTTGCGGAGGCGAAGCTAGAACAAAGCGAATACTGGATAGTCGGAGATGGCCCGGAAAGGGAGCGTTTAGAAGCTTTGGCCACAGAATTGGGACTGACGAAGCAGGTACATTTTTGGGGGGCTTTACCTCGCGCTGAAACTCTTTCTAAAATGGGCGAATCTCACGTTCTGCTTCACCCCAGTTTGCACGATTCTGGCGGTTTTGTCTGCACGGAAATGATGGGAATTGGTCGGCCGGTGATTTGTTTGGATTTGGGGGGCCCAGCTACTCAAGTTACCGCTGAGACGGGGATTAAGGTACCTGCGATCGACCCCGATCGCGCTGTGCAAGGTTTAGCAGAGGCTATAGTATGTTTAGCGGGTGATCCAGAATTGCGATCGGGCTTAGGTCAAGCAGGGAAAAAGCGCCTTAAAGAAGTATATGATTGGGATGTTAAAGGTACATTTTTTGCTCAATTGTACGAATCTATAGTCGATCGCAAATCTGGATAACTTCTGATTTGTGCGATCGCAAAAACCCGAAAACTATATTTGTTAGGAGAGTCAAAATTGAGCGTTGCAATTATTACTGGAGCTGCGGGTTTAATTGGTTCAGAGGCCTGTAAGTTCTTTGCTAAACAAGGCTTCGATATTGTTGGAATCGACAATAATATGCGCCAGTTCTTTTTTGGTGCAGATGCTTCTACAAATTGGAATCGCCAACTACTCGAAAAATCCTTGGGAGGAAAGTATTTCCATTTAGATGTGGACATTCGCGACTATGAAGCAATTACTAACATCTTTCAACGATACGGTGAGGATATAGAATTAGTAATTCACACAGCAGCCCAGCCCAGCCACGATTGGGCTGCCCGCGCTCCTAAAATAGATTTTACCGTCAATGCCAACGGTACTCTCAATCTTTTAGAAGTAACTCGCTTGTACAGCCCCAAAGCGGTTTTCATTTTCACTTCTACCAACAAAGTATACGGCGATACACCAAACAAATTGCCTTTAGTTGAATTAGAACATAGGTGGGAAATTGAACCAGGTCATACTTACGAAGGCGGAATTCGGGAAGATATGTCGATCGACCAATGTTTGCACAGTTTGTTTGGTGCTTCCAAAGTAGCTGCTGACATTTTAGTTCAAGAATACGGTCGCTATTTTAACATGAATACCGCTTGTTTTCGCGGTGGCTGTCTGACTGGACCGAATCATTCTGGAACTCAATTGCACGGCTTCCTCGCCTATTTGATGAAGTGTGCCGTCACGGGAACTCCGTACACAATATTTGGCTACAAAGGCAAGCAAGTCCGCGACAACATTCATAGTGCAGATTTAATCTCAGCATTTTATGAATTTGTGAAAGCTCCCAGAAGTGCACAAGTTTACAATATGGGAGGCGGCAGATACAGTAACTGTTCGATGCTAGAAGCTATCCAAATGTGCGAGACAATTGCCGAACGCGAATTCAATTGGACTTATGCTGAAGACAACCGCATGGGCGATCACATTTGGTGGATTAGTGACAATGGAAAATTTGCTAGTCACTATCCAGACTGGAAAATGAAATATAACGTCAAACAAATACTCCAGGAAATTTATGAATGTAACCGCGAGCGCTGGCTTAAAGAGGTTCCCAATGATTGATCTGGGTAAAAAGAATGTTCTGGGAATCTTAGTAAACGCCGTGAATTACGAAGCGGCAGTCAGCAAAATTATTGACGCAGCCCACACCCGTACACCAATGTCGGTTTCGGCTTTAGCCGTTCATGGTGTGATGACAGGAGTTCTTGATAGCACTCACCGCTATCGCCTCAATCACATCGACTTAGTATTGCCAGATGGACAACCCGTAAGGTGGGCATTAAATTGGCTATATAATACGGGATTACCCGATCGCGTTTGCGGGCCAGTTGCGATGTTACAAATCTGCGAACGTGCTGCCGAAGAAGGTTTGTCCATCTATTTATACGGCTCTACAAATTTGGTATTAGATGCTTTGTCCAAAAATCTTTGCCAGCGTTTTCCCAAACTAATTATTGCGGGAATGCAGCCTTCCAAATTCAAAACAATTTCGTTCGAAGAAAAACAAAAAATCGCCCAAGAAATTCGCAACAGTGGTGCAGCAATTACTTTTGTCGGTTTAGGGTGTCCGCGACAAGAAGTTTGGGTATATGAATATCGGGATAACTTATCAATGCCACTGATTGCTGTAGGTGCTGCTTACGATTTTCATTCGGGAAATGTGACTAAATCTCCTGATTTTCTAGGTAAGCTAGGTTTAGAATGGTTGTTTCGACTGATTATGGAACCAAGGCGTCTTTGGCAGCGGTATGTTTTGTTGAATCCACTTTATATCTGGCTGTTTTTGCTACAAGCTTTGAAATTAAAACAGTTCGATCCTAAAGATGCCACACCACCTATGGAAGAAATGCTGTACGGTTGAATTTTTAAGAGTTGTTGTGATATCAATTCCGGTTTCACTCAGACATTGAGGACACGGCATTGCCGTGTCCCTACCGAAAATAATATTGTAGGGAAACGGCACTGCCGTGTCCTAATTTCCGCGACTAATAATTCCGATGTTACCAGTAGCTAGTAGGGTGCGTCAGCTAGAACCCTTACGCTGAAACGGAAAACCTGATAATACTGACGCACCCTACGCCCCTAAGTTTAATTGCCGAAAGGACTATGAAGGTTGGCAGTAACCAAAAACCGGACTTTTCTCATCCGATAATTCACTTTCAGGGGCCTGATGAACCCCTATTGACTTGGCAATCACCTGCTGCATATGTTCAATGCGAGCTTTAAAAGTCCTCTCAAAAGTGTTCTGTTGAGCAAAATTCAGTGACTTGAAAGACATCGATTTAATTGCTTCCCGGTTCTGGCTGAGCTCTGCAATTTTCTTCGCCATCAGTTTAGGCTGATTCATTGGCACAACCCATCCAGCCTCCGACATTCCAGCAATTCCCTCGAAAGCCTCATTCGCATACCCAACAATGGGCACACCGCAAGACATAGTTTCGATGTAAGTACAGGAAGGATCGCCCTGGCGGTGACAGCAAACAAACAAATCAATATGCTTCTTGACAAAGGGGAAAAACTCGGTCTTAAAGTCTGGTACTCCCAGCATTTTCACCCAATCATTCAGTTGATTGCTAGCTATTTGCTTGTACATCGTCTCTTCTAAGTCACCAGCACCACTGATGAACATTTCAAATTTCACCTTCATTTTTTTGAGTTCCTTAGCAACTTCAATTAAATGATCGGCTCCTTTCATCTTAATTAAGCGACCTGAGAATACCAACCGCAGAGGATCATCTTGAGAGCGATTTTTAGTCCGCATTTCAATATCAGCTTCTGTTGCTAACATATCTGCGCTAATCCGCGTGTCAAAGAAAAACAGTGGATTACGATTGAGATTTTTGTACTCTTCGTAGGTGGGAGTGCCATTGCACTGCAATCCATCTGCGATTGCGATCGCCTGACGTTGCCTCATTTCTTGACGATAAGTCCAGATGATTCTCCGCAAGCGAACCAGAGGATTATTTGTACTCACATTCACAATCTGTTTGCGAGTTTTCAGGCTATATTCGGAAACGTAAATACACGGCACTCCAGCTAACTGACATACTTTACTGATGTGGTTCTGTCTGTGTTCGGGGACTGCCAGAACTAGGGAACTTTTGTGTTTGTTCAGTAGATCCGGTGTGATTTGATCGAAAGAAATTACTTCTAATGTGAAAGGCAATTCATTAATATTGAAGACTTTCTGATCGATGTTGCCATTATCTACTTGCGTCTCTTCCATCATCACAGTTATGGAACCATCCCAATAATTTTTGAACTCTTCTACCGCTTCTATTAACTTGCGGGTGAGTAAAACTTTGTCATTTGGCAGTAGCTTGGCTTGTAGAGGTTGTAAGATTGTCAAATTGTTGTTAGTACGCATATACTAGACATTCCTTATTTTTTAAGTTTTGACTGTTGATGTAGTAGCGAATGGTTGACGTAGTTGAGAACGACCGTCGATATTTAGTTTGGTATGTCGCAATCATCTTTAAATCTAGGTATAAATGTCAAGAAGATTTTTTGATCTTTATCGATTCTTTATAATTTATAGGTGAATTATAAAGATAAGCACAATTTCAGGGTAAATTTGGTTATATCAGACTGCTATTACTTAGTTTCGAGACTTAAATATTATACAAACTGATGCCCTGTACTAAGCTGTGTTGCATCTAGATTACCTATGGTATTAGAGAGTCCGATGGGGAGAAGAGGAGAGGGGGAGAAAATTTGACGCTTTTCCCACAAAGATTGCGGTGCCCTGCCCTTCGACGGATAAACTCCGTCGAAGGGTCGAAGGGAAGTATGCAATTTAAATGCAAGACAGCAATATCGTTAAAATGCCTAAGTCCTGAGCTAGCTAGCAGAGCAATAGCGATGGTAACTTCTGAATAACGATGATATAAATACTAAGGAATCAAACAAGGAAATTTTACTCCGTCTCTCTTCCCTAATGGGAAGTCTTGATGCTAAATTTTTCTTTGATAAACCGGATATAAAGGTGCTTGAATGCAGACTTTACCACGCGAGGCATCCCAAAATCGATCGGCATCATCTTTTCCGGCAACTTCCAATCCAAAACTTTCAGACTTTCCGGCTGCAAAAGCGGAAAATCAATTGCCTCTAAATTCGAGCAAAGTCCCAATTTTATCGCCGCAGCTACAGTAGGAACACTAGCCGGATCAACATTAATAATTTCAACTACTGTTCTATCCAAAGCAAACACATCACTCGACGCGCCCAAAATCCCCAAAAACTTAGGTTCGCCGCCGCTTGGCCCGTTACCTTCGTGTCCAATAATTCCGTCCAAAATAGTCAGATTTGGGTTAATTGTGCGTGCAGTTTCTACTAGCATTTCACCAAATCTGGCGCTATCTTTACCAGCTTCCATGTGCCACCAAGCCTTCATTTTACCTGGGACACAGCCGAATAAATTTTTGACGCCCATTGTCACGGTTAATTGGACGTGAGATTTCAATTTTGGCAAATTAATTACGACATCTGCTTCCATTGCTTCTTTGCAAAGTCGGAGATGATTGAATTCGTCACTGACAGTTTCGTAACGTTTTCCCTGAAATTCTACTACTGGCAAATTCAGTTCTTCTAGCAGTGGTAAATAGCCGTTAGCTTTGGCTACACCGATCGCACTACCGAAGGCTGGACTGTCACCTAAGAATGGTTTTCCGCCCGCTTCTATGACCATTTTTGCCACACAGTAAACCAATTCTGGTCTGGTGACGCATTCTTTTGTAGGGCGAGAACCTGTGAGTAGATTGGGTTTGAGAAGAACGCGATCGCCCTTTTTGACGAAAGCTGACATTCCGCCCAAGGGTGCTAGCAAGTTTTCTAAGGATTTTTGCAGGATTTGGCGATCGTATAAATCAGCTCGAATTAAACTAACAGCAGGCATAATGTTATTGGGAATTGGGAATTGGGAATTGGG
>NZ_NXIB02000197.1 GCF_002412335.2 Tychonema bourrellyi FEM_GT703 | reverse complement strand
CTCCCCATCTCCCCATCTCCCTATTTCCCTGCACTTGCTTTAACTTCAGTCCAAGCTCGATCGTATAATGCAGTAGCATTCCCCACATCCTGCAAAAATTTCATCTTAGCAAACGCCTGATCCGCCGGGTATATTTGAGGGTTTTTCAAATCTTGCGGATCGATCAAACCTGTTTCTATTGCTAGTTTATTTGGCGTACCAAAATGGGTAAAATTAGAAATTTTTGCACCAACTTCTGGCACTAAAACAAAGTTAATAAATTTCTCAGCTAACTCTTTATGAACCGCACCTTTGGGAATTGCCATATTATCAGAAAAGATAATCGTTCCTTCTTTCGGAATAGCATAGCCCAGGTTGGGATTTTCTTTCATAACTTGGAAAATATCACCACTCCATTCCATTGTCAGATTTACTTCGCCTTGATCTAACAAAGTTTGACCAGTATCGGGGACAAAAGCAGCAATGATATTTTTATTTTTAATCAGCAAATCACGGGCTTTGTTAATCTCTTCAGGATTAGTTGTATTTGGGTCAAATCCTAAATAGATTAAAACGCCAGCAAAAGTGTATCTAGCATCATCTTGCCATGCAATTTTTCCCGCATATTTTGAGTCGAACATTGATGCCCAACTGTTAATTTCACCCTTAGTTACCTTAAGATTGTAGCCAATTCCCATTGTTCCCCACTGATAGGGCAAAGAACATTTATTACCTGGGTCAAATGCTTGATTGATATATTTGGGATCAAGATTTTTATGGTTAGGAATATTGTTAATATTCAGCGGTTCAATTAAATCTTCCTTGACCATGATTTTCACCATATAATCTGCGGGAAAGATCAGGTCATAGCCAGGATTGCCCTGTTTTAGTTTGGCATAAAGTGCGTCGCTGTTCTCGAAAGTGTCGTATTGAATCTTGACATTGTTCTCTTTCTCGAATTGGGCGATCGCATCTGGGGCGATATAAGACGCATAATTATAAATACTCAGCACTTGTTGCTGTTTAGCACCTGTACTGCTACAGCCAAAAGGCACCATAGCACTAATCAAAAACAAAAGGAATAAAGTCAGTAAGCGTTTCATAAGTTTTGTTAGTTGTATCTCACATCTTGTAGCATTGTCAATAAGCCTTTAACGGGCGGGCAGGATGCCCACCCCACAAGAAAATCTATTCTTTGTGAAACAGGCATCTTGCCTGTTCTTGATCATGGTGCAATATCTCTGTTGCCGCAATATTAATTATGACACAGAAAGTATTATTTTTAACTTTTTTTAACTTTGAGCGATGACACAACCAACAATAGGGAAGCCAACAACATTAAAGTTGATATCGCATTAATCGCTGGTGTTACCGCAAACTTGATCATGCCATAAACAAATAGTGGTAGAGTCATAGAACCAACACCAGTAGTAAAGAATGTCACCACAAAATCGTCAAGAGACAAAGTAAAAGCTAGCAGCGCCCCGCTAAAAATACCAGGCCAAATTAAAGGAAATGTGATCCGCCAAAAAGTCCGCCATTCATTCGCACCCAAGTCAAATGCTGCTTGTTCTAATATCGGATCTAATTCTGCTAAACTAGCCCTGACAGTAATAGTCACAAAGGAAATATTAAAAGTAACATGACCGATAATTACTGTAGGTAAACCAAGATTTAGCCGAATTCCCGTTAGATTTTCGATAATCCGAAATACTAGAGTAAAGAAGACTAGCAGTGAAATACCGATCGCAATTTCGGGCATAATAATCGGCAAAAACAGTAAAGTTTCCACCATTTTGCGTCCGGGAAAATGAAAGCGTTCCAATGCTAGCGCAATCATTGTACCAAAAATTGTTGCTAACAGAGTTGAAATAACCGCAATCACCAAACTATTGTTGAGTGCAGTCCAAATTCCGGCACTACTACTACCAATTCCCAGTGTACCCGCATCGCTGAATAAACTACGATACCAATCGAAGGTAAAACCGCGCCAAACTGCGTTAAATTTGGAGGTATTGAAAGAATAAATAATTAAGATCAGAATTGGCAAATAGAGAAAGGCAAATGCTAGTGTAGCTTGTATCCAAAGCCACTTTTTGCCGATCGCCCGAACACGTAAATCTAGTTTAGTCATTAGTCATTAGTCAAAAACAGGTTAGCCTGTAGGGGCGGGTTTTACATAAAATCTGTGCCTAAAACCCATAATCTCATAAACCCGCCCCCACCCAACTGCAAATCTTAATCTACCTCCTTAAGATTCATCAGACACGCGGAAATAAATTAAAACCGGAATCAATACAATTACCGTCAATAGCATAGAAAGCGCCGAACCAAAAGGCCAGTCGCGGGCTTTGAAAAACTGATTTTGAATCAAATTTCCCACCATCATTGTTTTAGATCCACCCAAAATATCCGGTGTAATGAAAGCACCAACTGCGGGGACAAACACGAGAATTGAGCCGGCAACAATCCCGCGAGTTGTCAAAGGTAAAAATACGCGCCAAAAAGTCCGAATATCATTTGCTCCCAAATCTTGAGCAGCTTCTACTAATGAAAAATTAAACCGTTCTATGCTAGAATATAATGGCAAAACCATGAATGGTAAATAGCCATAAATTAAACCGATCGCCACAGCGAAAGGTGTAAATAGCAAATTTAATGGTTCACTAATAATATGCAGACTTTGCAAAGCTGTGTTAACTACTCCTTCACTTCGCAGCAGGATAATCCAGGCGTAGGTTCGGACTAAAAAATTAGTCCAAAATGGAATAATTACGAGCAGAAGTAAGGCATTTCGCCAGCGGGGAGAACGGGTAGCAATCAAGAATGCTAGGGGATAGCCAACTAAAAGACAAGCCACAGTGGTCAAAAAAGCCAGCCAGAGCGATCGAGCAATTACCCCCCAAAAAAGTCCGCTGAACAAACGCTGGTAGTTACTGAGAGTAAATATCCAAGTAACGCCACCATAAGTACCGCGTTCTAGGAAACTGTACAAAAGTACAATTAGGACTGGTAAAATGAAGAAAATTATCAACCATGCGGTAGCAGGAGATAAAAGCAGAAATAGGTTAGTCTGTTGGCGTGTTTTGATAGTCATTATTAGCTAAAAATAAATTTATTGCACAATGCCAAACATTTTATCTGAAATTGACCTAATTTTCTCGGAGTCGAAATTAGGAGACGGCAGTGCCGTGTCCCTACAATTAATCTGGCGTAGGGACACGGCACTGCCGTCTCCTCTAACCAATAACAAATAACCAATAACAACCAACCAATAACTATCTCCAATAAGGCCGACCTTTCCAAAAAACTCCCACCGCAATCCCGATGAGTGTAGCTTGGGATAAACTGATAAAAAGCGGAGGTAACAGCAGAGACTTCAAAAATAAACCTAGGAATAAACAAAAAACTAGAAGCCACAAGTTAGTTTGGTTAAGCAAAAATTGCTGCTGCCAATATTCTAAAAAGTAAACGGCTAAAGCTCCCATTCCCACGGCTATAGCAACTGGTACTAATATGCCTAGCGAGGAGCTGTAGAGTAACCTCAGAGCGTTGCTGATGGCGGGAATTTTTGTACTCCATGCTAAGAATAGTTCTATTCCCAAAACTGTCAAGTTGACGAGAGTGGCAATTTGCAGAATTTCTTGCCAAGGTAAAATTTTTAAGCCGCGCAGAAAATCGCTCATTAGGGGAAGATTAGGTAGGTTACTTAGATTTTATATTAATTTCGTTGAGTGCGATCGACCTTCGAGCGTAAATTGTAAAGTAAAATAAAGATAGAGGCAAGTCTCTTGACAAATTAACCAAGAGTATCTACCTATTAGTTGTTGGAACCGTCAAAGGAAAAAAGTTATGGTGGAGAACACTGTCGATTGTGTTGTGGCTTGCGTCAATGGTTGCGTTTTGGGCGACAAGTGCCCCAAGCGGGAATACGCAGCGGCAACGTCAAGTTTTATTGAAAATACTTCCCTCGACAAAATCCTAGAAATGGCGGAGGAAGCGGTGAAAAAGAAACGCATGGAGCCCCCAAAATGGGTAATCCCTGATTTCCCAGAATAGAATTAGCGATCCTTACAACAAACATCGCCCTTTCAAAAGGGTGATGTTTTTTATATTCCTCATGAAAGAGCTGATCAAAATCAATATATTTCCTGGGATAGAAGCTAAAGGCTTAAATAGCGGTTATGATTCCAGTTAATTACTAACCATAATTCAGCTAAAGCCAATAGTTAAATTCCGAAGTCTTTAATTGAATTGAGTTAAAAAAACTCAGGAGCAAGTATCGTGGGACTGCAAAAGAAACCATCTAAAAAAGCAATAGAAAAACGCGATAATTCCGGTGATTTGCCTCAAGAAATTACGGAATCCTACGGCACCGGCGTTATCGCTGAACCGGGATTGAGCGAAGACGGAATCACAACTCTCGACGACAGCAGTTCGGAATACACTTCCACCAATTCTCAGATTGTTGGCGGGGATGGCGATGTTGCTGCTGCGGAACAAGAAAGCGCCACTGGCGAGGAATTGGTGGGCGGAAGTGCCCCAACTCCTGACCAAGATATGGTTGATGAACTCGGAGCTGCTGCGGGGATAGAAATGCCCGATGGAGCTATTTTGCACACAACAAATATGCTCGAACACCGAGATGAAAGTCGATGGGAATTAGACCCAAATTCTGCGGAAGATGCTCAGGATAGACCGGATTTTTAGGTTTATTTATTAGTCGGCGCACCATCCAGACTTTGCTTGTGTAAGCTGTCTTGCATTTAAATTGCATACTTCAATCTTTGTGGGAAAAGCGTCAAATTTTCTCCCCCTCTCCTCTTCTCCCCCTCTCCCTCTCTAATACCATAGGTAATCTAGATGCACGACAGCTTAGTAATGGTTTCAACCGCCACCTCCTGTTTGGGAACCTGAGATTGCCATTTCTCGAATTTGCTGTTGAATTGGTAATTCGATCGCAAATTCAGTCCCTTTTTCCTGGAATGGAAGTGTACCGCAACATCTTGAATGAGCAGAGTTTGAGCGTGCTGGAGTTCAAACAGAGATTTATCCATCCTTGTGAGCCAACCCCTGAATGCTAACTTGCAAAATAGACAAACCCAAAATCAGCAAAAACAACACCAACCCAATCGTACAAGCATAACCTATTTCCAAATCCTTAAAAGCCCGTTCATAAAGATAATAAACAACAGTCTTAGAACTATTGCGAGGCCCTCCCTGAGTCATAATATAAACTTCCTCAAAAACCTTAGTAGCAGAAATCGCCGAAATCACCGCCACCAAAACTAAATAAGGCTTCATCAATGGCACTGTAATATCCCAGTGTTTCCCCAAACCATCAGAACCGTCTATCGCAGCCGCTTCGTACAATTCTGCCGGAATAGCTTGTAGCCCAGCCAAATAAATCACCATGTAATAACCCAGTCCTTTCCAGATAGTAACTGCCATCACACTAAAGATTGCCAACTTCGGATCGGCTAGCCAAGAAACCGCAGGTAAACCGAACATTTGACCCAACAGATTCAGCAGTCCATTTTCCGCAAACAGCCACTTCCAAGCAATCCCTGCCACCACCATCGAAATCACTGCCGGCGTGTAATATGCCGCTCTAAACCAGTTCATCCCTCTCAGCTTCTGATTGCACAAAATTGCCATTCCCAACGGTATAACAACCAATACAGGCACAACACAGGTGAGATATAGCAGCGTATTGGTCAAAGTTTGCCAAAATGTGCGATCGGTCCACAACCGCTCAAAATTCTTCAACCCCACCCACTGCGGCGCTTGAGTTAAATCATATTCATAACTGGTAAAACTCAAATAAAAAGCCTGCAAAGCCGGCCACAAAACAGTCAAACTCAACACAAATAAAGCCGGAAACAAAAATAAATAAGGCGTGGAGTATCGTCGCAAAAAACTAAAAGACATAATGGGAATTGGGCATAGCGAATTGGGCATTGGGAATTATAAATTTACTGGTTCCCAGGCATAGCCTGGGAACAAGTTATCTCTTAGTCTGCGGAGGCAGACTTCGTTTGTGTAGACGCGGTTTCAACCGCCGGGTCATCTTCTTCTCTTCCTTCGCGTCATGAGCGTCTTCGCGGTTCGTTTAATCTTATTCCATAACTATTATTTAACCCCAGAAAACAAACCCTGCCAATCTCCAGCAGCCTTACCATTTTCCCCCTCATTCACCTCAAAAGTAACATTACAAGCATCAGGCAAATCCAAAGCTTGCACGCACAACTCCGCAATATCTTCCCGACTAACTTTGCCCCGAATATTGTCTCCTTGGTCAAACATTAAAGCTTTACCCCCAGGCTCTTCCGTCAAAGCACAAGGTCTAACAACAGTATAAGGTATCCCGCTCGATCGCACACAATCCTCCCCCTTCAACTTCCAAGTCAAAATCCCCCCCAACATCTCATTCATTCTCACAGCAGGAGGCTCTTCTTCCAAATTAATTCCGGGGCGGCCAGGGCGAGTAACTCCGGCGGAACTCACCATCACAAATCTCGGCAATTCTTGATCAGCATAAGCTTTGACAGATTCCAATTGCAGTTGAAAAATACCAGGTGTAAATTTCGGATTCAGGGCACCATCATATTCAAACTTACTCAACATTAACTGAAAAGAATAAATAGTTTTAGTATTTAATTTTGAGCCATCTTTGACAGTCTTAGCGCGGAAAACTGGAATTAACTTCTCAAAGGGAATCGTGATAGTAATCCAGATATTATAAACCGTATCAAAAGAATAGCAATAGCCAATACCATCCCATTTCGATTCACTGCGAACAATCAATTTATAGCGCTTCCCGTCGCCTTTGACGCGCAGTTGGATGCCACTAAATCCTGTTAAATCAATCGCACTGTCAAAATTGCGGGTACGCACCGAAGCAAAGCCGCCAGAATTTGCCGTAGAAACATTCCCTGTGAATAAGGCTGTATTGTCTGTCAGTCGGATTGAGCTTTCGCTAGTTCCACCCATCACAACATCATCGAGCGCACCCCAAGTTTCCTTCAAATCTTGAGTTGGTTTTGTGAAATCAAAGATTGTTTTTTCCCCAGCTTTAATTAGCTGACTGCGAACAGCTTGTACTAAATTATTCAAGCCTTTGTACTCGACTATTTCGGGAACATCTACTACTTCAGGCATATAAAATTTGATGCCTTGATAATATTTTTCGCGGTTTGGGGTATCTCCTTCAATCGGTTGAACTTTCGTACCTGTGCAGCAGATAACTGCTTCTACACCGTCGGTTACTAACCGTGTTAGTGTTTCTGGTAGGGTGATATCTGCCTCGACTAATTCGACATTTTGACCGAGGATTTCTTGAGCTCTTTTGGTATCTCTCACGAGAGCTCGCACTCTGATTCCTCGCTGTTGCAGTCGCTTCACCACTCGTTTCCCCACGCCACCCGTAGCACCGGCTACCAGTACCAGTTTGGGTTGGTCTTTTTGTGTATTGCGGCTGCTTCCAAATAGTTGTTGCAGCCAGCTAATGCTTCCAATGAAGGGAATAACACCAAAATAAGCCAAGGTTTTGACAAATCTGCCAGCATCCCATTGGGCGGTATTTTTTTCAGTCACAGTCGCTTCCTCATAATTTACTCAAATCTACAGCGTATTCCAGGTTGATGGAGGACACGGCAATGCCGTTTCCCTACGGGGATTTTAGCTGTTGTTCTATTTTAATCTAAACTGTAATTTTTGAATTTTGGGCGATTCCCAAAGGGAATAGCTTCGCACGCGCGTACATTTGGAATCACCAGCCCTTTCGATATTTTGGCTGGGCTATGCTATAATTGTCAAGAGCCCATTCTAATTATTACAGCAATTGTTCCGACTATTCAAACAATATTAATTTTTCTTAAAAAACTCATCTGGTGAAGGTTTGCCAGCAGCAATAAAAAGAGAAAAGTGTGTCTGGGGAGTGACTTGCTGGGGAAAATATTAAGTTATGGTGATGGTGCTAAGATATCAAAGTAAAGTCAAGTTAAGCTCTTTAAGTATATTCAACAGGTTACAAAATTAGACTGATGCTCGATTTTAATACAGTGACTGAGTTTTCGCATACCTATTGCGTAGCTATCTGTGCATTTTTAGTTCCTGCAAACTTGCTCACCACTTTGCAAACAGTGGTTTTGACGGGACTAAACCGACCTCGAATCCAAGTGCAGGTTTCTGTAATTGCTGCCAGCCTCTGCGCTATGACAATGATATTTCATGTTTTTACTTGGTTCGTCATTGGGGTAGTAATGCCTCCCACATTCATTTTACTATTAATGGCGGTAACGTGTCTGACAATTAACATTTGGGCGATCGCTCATCCTTCGAGTATGAGCCAATTAATTGGGTTTGCGGTATCAGCTTTTAGGGAAGGTTTTAAAAAGAAGAAGTCGATGGATTTGATGTCTTAAAGTAAGTAAAGAACAGGCAAGATGCCTGTTCCACAAGCTGTGATTTTTCTTGTGGAACGGGCATCTTGCCCGTTCTGGAGAGAGAATTAATCAATTAGCTAATTCAAAGCAAAGAACTAGCATTAATAAAACGACCAGTTAAATCAGCCGGTGTTACATTCAACATAGTTCCCAACAAGGCATTGGTAACACCAAATCTAATATTAGTAGCTTCAACACGGCCATTGCCATCGGGATCGAGGTTTTGCTGCGAGATACCACCCTTTGCCAACAAGCTAGTTCCATCTGCTACAGTTGCAGGATTGAGAAGTAAAAGTCTGGGATCATTGAGGCTATAATTTACCTGCTCAAAAGAGATATTGCTGCTGGTAAATGCGACACTGATGCCAATCGAATCGTTGGATTTATCAAAATCAACAATTACTGCATCAGGAACTTCAAACCCAATAATTTTTTCTCCCGCTTGATCGACTCGAAGCACAAAAATATCGCTCTCTGCACCACCTTTGTAAATGTCAACATCTCTGTCACCAATTAATGTATCGTTGCCATCACCACCAACTAACAAATCAATACCTTGACCCCCACGTAATAAATCATTTCCCGCACCACCATCGAGGAAATCACTATCTCTATCTCCAGTGAGGAAATCATTGCCAATTTCTCCTAAAATATCATCATCGCCCTTGCCGCCATAAATAGAATCATTGCCGGCACCACCTAACAGACTGTCTTTGTCATCGTTGCCAAAAATCCGTTCTGCATCGGATGAACCTTGAACAGTATCATTACCGCCCAGTAGCCAAACTCCCCCAGGAAAATTAGCAAGTTGTCCCGGTGTAAGTGTAATATTTTCTGGAGAGTTGTCTCCTACCAAACGAGCAATGCCTGAATTGTCTGCTTTGAGTGCCATAGTTGTAAACTTGTTGAGATGTAATATAGCCTTTCTCAGAAAGATGAGGTACGACTGGGCATAGGGCATGGGGCATGGGGCATAGGGCATAGGGCATAGGGTTCCGTGGGCATACCTCACTTTTTTGAGAACCGCTATAATGAGTATGTTGCAATATTTTGATTCTATACTCTGCGCGGATTGATTCGGGAGGAATATGGTAAAAAATTTAACAATTTAATTTTCGCATAAGCTTAACGGAAATATCGTAGATTAGAATAAAAGTTAAAGGTTAATATGATGCCAATTATCTTGGTTGAAGACTTGAGCAAAGTTTATCCGATCGCGATTAAAGAACCGGGAATGAAAGGAACTTTACAGCACTTTTTTAAGCGCAATTACCGCAATGTGAAGGCTGTTGATGGCGTTTCTTTCAGTATTGAATCGGGGGAAGTTGTCGGGTTTCTTGGTGCTAATGGCGCGGGCAAAACTACGACTCTGAAAATGTTGACTGGTTTAATTTATCCGTCTACTGGTACTGTAAGAGTGTGCGATCGCATTCCGTTTCGCCGCGAATCTGATTTTTTGCAAAAAATCACTTTAGTCATGGGGCAGAAGCAACAGTTGATCTGGGATTTGCCAGTTCTGGACTCTCTGAGAATCAATGCGGCTGTTTATGGTATTTGCGATCGAGATTACCGACAGCGAGTTGGGGAATTAACGGAGATGCTGTCCCTAGAAGGTAAGTTAAATCAGGCGGTGCGAAAGCTTTCTTTGGGGGAACGGATGAAAGCGGAATTGATGGCGGCGTTGCTGCACCAACCAGAGGTATTATTTTTAGATGAACCGACATTAGGTTTGGATATAAATGCACAGTTTAGTGTTAGGAAATTTCTGCGAGAATATAACGATCGCTATCAAGCAACGGTGCTGTTGACGAGTCACTATATGGCTGATATTACTGCTTTGTGTAAGCGAGTTTTGTTAATCCATGAAGGGCTATTAGTTTATGATGGTAGTCTGGATGGATTGCTGGACAGGTTTGCACCTTATCGGCAAGTTCAGGTAGAGTTAGCAAGTCCGCTGTCTCAAGATCGCGCTTCTGCTTACGGGGAGGTAGAGTCAATTGAGGGACAATCGGTGCGATTTTTGGTGAAACGGGAGGAATTGATGGTGGGGGTGGCGAAGATGTTGGCCCAGTTGGATGTGGTGGATTTGACTGTTACTGATCCACCCATTGAAGAGGTGATCGGTAGAGTGTTTCGCACGGGAAAAGTGTAATCTTTTGTTGTTGTAGGTGTTCGAGAACTGTGTGGAATGCCTTTGCAAGTGCGATCGAGCTCTGCAAACAATTGAGTAGGGGTTCCCAGCCCTACCCTACCCTTCGGGAACCCATACGGGGAACGGGATAGCTTGGCTCGATCGTAATTTTTGACAAATATGTTAAAATGATCAAGATTTGGTGTAATATGAAGTAATGTCAAATTTCAGACGTAACGGCGGCATAGCCAAGTGGTAAGGTAGAGGTCTGCAAAACCCCAATCCCCAGTTCGAACCTGGGTGCCGCCTTTTTGATTTGTGTGAGCTAGCAGAGTAAGGACACGGCAGTGCCGTGTCCCTACGGGGATATTGAATATACCTCATAAACCTGCAATTTCCTGTAACTATTGCAGTTGGCCCAGTTGGAAGTGGTGGATTTGACTGTTACTGATCCGCCCATTGAAGAGGTGATTGGTAGAGTGTTTAGCACGGGAAAAGTGTAATCTTTTTGGAGGGTGTGGGCTGGAGAGCTATTTCCAAGACGGGGAGGGCGGGAACCAGGGCTGTTTCATTCTCGGTTGATGGGGAGATGAGGAGAGGGGGAGAG
>NZ_NXIB02000196.1 GCF_002412335.2 Tychonema bourrellyi FEM_GT703 | reverse complement strand
AGATGGCAATAAAGCTTGCTATATAAGCACTCTTCCTTCTTCCTTCTTCCTTCTTCCGACTTCCATCGAACTGAAATCCGTTACATCCGTTACATCCGTTACATCCGTTACAGAATCCGTTGCCGAACTTCCTTCTTCCTTCTACTTAGAAGCTAGAGCAAACGAGTTCGCAGGAAAATCAAACTAATTCTACCGATAGAACTTACACAAAAATAGCCTTCAACATTCCTGTTTCTCGATCGGGCTGGAATTCAAATCCTAACTTCCGACAAAGGCTCTGCATCTGGTAATTGCTGGTTAGAATATAACCCACGATCGCCGAAAGTTGTTCGTCCTTCCCAACTTCTAGAAGTCGCCTTAAAATTTCAGTACCCAAGCCTTGATTCTGATAGCGATCCCCCACAATCAAAGCAAATTCGGCTTCATTTGTCCCGTGCAATTTACTCAGCCTTCCTACTGCTAAAATCTCATGTTCTAAGGTTTGCGGGTCTTGGCGATCGGCAACTAAGAGCATTTCGCGATCGTAATCAATAAAACAAATTCGAGTCAACCGTTCGTGAGCAATCCGCTGCTTGAGCTTCACAGTATGAGCATAGCGCAAATAGACGCTCTCCTCCGAAAGATTTTGATGAAACTTGACCATCAGTGGCTCGTCTTCCGGGCGAATCGGCCTAATCGTTAAACGATCGCCCTTACGTGACTCCCATTCCTGCACGTGTTGAGTTGGATAGGGACGAATTGCAGGCACTGGCCTCTGGGCAAAATCTGCGGTTGTGTGGAGCAAAACCCGCGCATCTAGAGCAACCATACCGTCGGGAGAAACCAGCAGAGGATTGATATCAATTTCCTGAATTTGTGGCTGTTCGACAATCAATTGACTAAAACTAACCAGCAACTGTTCGAGTTTTATCAGATCGATCGCCTGTCTGCCACGCACGCCTTGCAAGGCTTTATAAATGCGGGTTTGTTCCATCATTCGCCGCGCCAAGGTGGTATTTAAAGGAGGTAATGCTAGCGCCCTATCTTGAAAGATTTCCACCAATTGACCGCCCATACCAAATAATATTACCGCCCCAAACTGCGGATCGAGACTGCTACCCAAAATTAGTTCGTAGCCCTCCATTTTGACCATCGGTTGCACAGTTACGCCCAAAAATGCTGCGGGATCGATCGCACTTAATTTTGATTCGATTTCCGCAAACGCTCGACTCACAGCCGCCGCATCAGCGAGATTTAAATGCACGCCGCCCACATCTGTTTTGTGAGTAATTGTTTCCGAATGCAGTTTGAGAACTACCGGATAGCCCAAGCGATCGGCAATTTCCACAGCTTCCATATCGCTCGTAGCAATGGATGTGTCAATTGTGGGAATACCATAGGCGGCGAGTAATTGCTTTGATTCGTATTCTGTTAACAGAGTGCGATCGCTCTTACTTACCTTAGTTAAAATTTGTGCTGCCAAAATGCGATCTGGTGCATGAATCTCGGAATCCGCAGGTAAAGAAGGAGTCTCATAAATGCCCCGCAAATTATAGGTATACTGCCACATATAGTTAAACAATCTGACAGCAGTATCGGGATAGGGAAAGGTGGGAATATGTGCTTGATTGAGAATTTGCGTTCCCGCTGCAATTTCTGCACCGCCCATCCAACTAGATAAAATCGGCTTCCCTAATTTGCTATAAGCCTTGAGTTTTTCTGCGGTTAGAGTGGGATTAGTCATCGCTTGGGGAGTTAAGATGACTAAAAGTCCATCACTATTTGGATCGCTCGCAACAACTTCTAAGGTTTGGGCATAGCGATCGCTGCTAGCATCACCTAAAATATCGATCGGATTATGATGGCTCCATTGAGGCGGTAAAAATTGATTTAATTGCTGTAATGTTTCTGGTGCTAGTTCAGATAATGCACCGCCGCCACTAATTAGCGCATCAGTGGCGATCGCCCCTGGGCCCCCAGCATTAGTCACAATCGAGAGCCGATTACCCTTGGGGCGAGGTTGTTTTGCCAGAATTTCCGCCATATCAAACAAGTCAGAAATCGTATGGACGCGCAATACACCACAGCGACGGAAAGCGGCATTCAAAACAGCATCACTACCAGTCAAAGCTCCTGTATGGGAAGCAGCAGCTTTAGCCGCCGCCTCAGTTTGTCCGACTTTGAGTACAATAATCGGTTTATCCATTGCGACTTCGCGGGCGGCGGATAGAAAGGCGCGAGCATCGCCGATGGATTCCATATACAAAACGATGCTATGGGTATGGGGATCGTCACCGAGGTATTCAATCAAATCTCCCCAACCGACATCGAGCATTGAGCCGATCGAAACAAAGGCACTAAATCCCACATTTTCGCCCAAACTCCAGTCTAAAATTGAAGTACAGAGCGCTCCGCTTTGGCTAATGAAGGCGACATTACCCGCACGGGCGATCGTACTTGCAAAAGTCGCATTCAGTCCGGCGATCGGATTCATTAAGCCGAGACAATTGGGCCCAATAATTCGCATTCCGCCCCGCCGCGCCTCTGCGATCACTTGTTGCTCTAAAGCGATACCCGCCTCCCCAATTTCTTTGAAACCAGCAGAAACAATAATTGCACCTTTGACTCCCACTGCTACACATTCTCGAATTACCTGGGGAACTGTCGCCGCAGGGGTAGCAATCACCGCTAAATCGACAACTTCTGGTACACTAGCAATGTCAGGATAGGACTTGATGCCCAATACGCTGGGACGTTGGGGATTGACGGGAAAAACCGTGCCCCCAAAGGGACTGCGAATCAAGTTCCAGAGTATAGTCCGCCCCACACTTCCTTCTCTTTCGCTGGCACCAATTACCGCCACAGAGCGGGGATGAAAGATACCATCGAGGGGATGGCGCTGTTCTTTCCAAATATCATGGGCCGGATCGCATAGGGATGTTTGATTTTTTGAGATTTTTTCCATTTCATTCTCCCGATCTTAGCGATCGATTCATGCTATTTTTTATAGCTGGAATTTTTCTATCCTGAACCAGGTTAACGTACTCACCCAAAATTTGCAACCCGATATATTAATTAAAGAATATATTAAGTCTCGGACTTAAATTGTTATCAGACAATCACATTGTTAAGTTTCGTAAGGATTAGAGCTGATTCTTCTTTAAACCTATGGATTAAGTTTATAATGGACACAGAAGATGAACGATCGACATCTTGGAAAATAGCCAAAAATAGGAGGTTAAAGCTATGTATGCAGAATGGCACGGCTTTACAGGTGGCAGTTGGACAAAAGAAGTCAATGTCAGGGATTTTATTCAAAAGAATTACACACCCTATGAAGGGAATGCCGAGTTTCTAGTAGGAGCAACGACAAGGACTCAGAAGCTTTGGCAAGAAGTTTTGGAACTGATGAAACTAGAACTTCAAAAGGGTGTATTGGATGTTGATACCAAAGTACCATCATCTATTATAGCCCATGACGCTGGATACATTCATCGGGAACTCGAACAAATTGTGGGCTTGCAGACAGATCAACCTCTGAAACGCGCTATCATGCCCTACGGTGGGATTCGCGTGGTCAAAGCTGGTTTGGAAGCCTATGGCTATCAGCTCGATCCGCAAACTGAAGAGGTTTTTACTAAATATCGCAAAACCCATAATGACGGCGTGTTCGATGTCTATACCCGTGAAATGCGGATGGCGAGGCGTTCTGGGATTATCACAGGTTTACCCGATGCTTACGGGCGCGGGCGGATTATTGGGGATTATCGGCGCGTGGCTTTGTATGGAGTCGATCGCCTAATTGATGACAAAAAAGCTCAGCAAGAATCCCTCGAACTCGACATGATGGACGAGGAAACAATTCGCCTGCGGGAAGAGTTATCAGAACAGGTGCGGGCTTTGTTTGAACTCAAGGAAATGGGGGCGAAGTACGGCTTTGATATTGGTCGTCCGGCGGGTAACTCCCAAGAGGCTGTGCAATGGCTCTATTTTGGCTATCTAGGCGCTGTCAAAGAGCAGAATGGGGCGGCGATGTCCCTGGGTCGAGTATCCACGTTTTTAGACGTATATTTCGAGCGGGATTTACGCAGTGGATCGAGATCGGAAGTTGAGTTGCAAGAACTGATCGATCATTTTGTAATGAAGCTGCGGATGGTGCGCTTTTTGCGGACTCCTGACTACAATGCGCTGTTTTCCGGCGATCCCACTTGGGTAACAGAAGCGATCGGCGGCATGAGTGCAGACGGTAGAACTATGGTAACAAAAAGCAGTTACCGATTCTTGCACACACTCTCAAATCTCGGCCCAGCACCAGAACCAAACCTGACTGTATTATGGTCAGAACATTTACCAGAAAACTTCAAAGAATTCTGTGCTAAAATTTCCAGCGACACCAGTTCGATTCAGTACGAAAACGATGATTTGATGCGCCCCACCTATGGCGATGATTATGCGATCGCCTGTTGCGTATCAGTGATGCGAATCGGTAAACAGATGCAGTTTTTTGGCGCAAGGGTGAACCTGGCAAAAACTTTGCTCTATGCTATAAATGGCGGTAAAGATGAAAAATCTGGCGACCAAATAGCACCTCTATTCGCACCAATCACTGCCGAATATTTGGATTACCAAGAGGTAAATGAACGGTTGCAGCAAATGATGGCGTGGCTAGCAAAAGCCTACATCAATACGCTGAATGTCATTCACTATATGCACGACAAGTATTGCTACGAACGGATCGAAATGGCGCTGCACGATCGCGATGTTTACCGTACAATGGCTTGTGGCATAGCGGGCTTGTCGGTGGTGGCTGACTCCCTCTCCGCGATTAAATACGCCAAAGTTAAAGTAGAAAGGAACGAGCAAGGCTTGGCGGTGGATTATCTGATTGAAGGTGATTATCCCCAGTATGGCAACAATGACGATCGCGTTGATAGTATGGCGATCGACATAGTGCAACGGTTCATGAACGAAATTCGCAAGCACAAAACCTATCGTGGCGCAGTACCTACTCAGTCAGTCCTGACGATTACTTCCAATGTAGTCTACGGCAAAAAAACAGGCAGCACTCCCGATGGACGCAAGGCGGGAGAACCCTTTGCACCCGGTGCCAATCCCATGCACGGACGAGATTCTTGCGGTGCGATCGCCTCGCTATCTTCTGTGGCCAAATTGCCCTACAGTGACTGTCAAGATGGTATCTCGAATACCTTCTCAATTCTGCCCGCGGCGTTGGGAAGATTGGAAAGCGATCGCACTAACAATCTAGTTGGTTTACTCGATGGCTATTTCCATGATGGCGGTCATCATATTAATGTCAATGCGATCGATCGGACCACCTTACTAGATGCAATGGAACATCCCGAAAACTATCCTCAATTGACGATTCGCGTATCTGGCTATGCGGTTAATTTCATCAAGCTGACTCGCGAACAACAATTAGATGTGATTAAACGGACTTTCCACGAACGTGTCTAGATAGCAAAGACGTCAATTCTGTAGGGGCAGGTTCACCAACCATAATTGCCTAAAACCAACCATCTCATAAACCTGCCCCGCCTACCTAAAAGTGAAATTCATGTCAGGAATTGGACGCATTCATTCAATCGAAACCTTTGGTACTGTTGATGGGCCCGGAATTCGGTTTATTGTCTTCACTCAGGGCTGTCCTCTGCGCTGTCTCTATTGTCACAATCCTGATTGTCGCAACGCCCATGATGGTAAAGAAGTGACAGTTGATTATCTGATTAATGAAATCAAAAAATGTAAATCCTACCTTCGGAAAGGCGGCGTGACAGTCAGCGGTGGCGAACCCTTGATGCAGCCAGAATTCACCAGAGAGATATTCGATCGCTGTCATCAACTAGGCTTGCATACCGCCCTTGATACATCTGGCTATTGTGGTTTAGAAATTGCCAAACCAGTGCTAGAAATGACCGATCTAGTTCTACTAGACATCAAATCTTACATTCCTGAACTCTATTACAAAGTTACCAATGTTTCCATCGAGCCAACTTTAGCAATGGCAAAATATCTCAGCGAGATTGACAAACCCACTTGGATTCGATTTGTGTTGGTTCCACACCTCACCGATAATATTGAAAACGTGGAGAAGTTAGCAGATTTTATCGCGACTCTCAAAAATGTGGAAAGATTGGAAGTTCTACCTTTTCATAAAATGGGGGAATATAAATGGGAACAATTAGGGCTTGGTTATGAGCTGAAAGATACACCACCCGCTTCGGCTGAACAGGTTCAGCAAATAGTTGATATTTTTCGCGATCGCGGGATAGAGGCGATCGGGGCGATCGCACTTTAGTTAAAGTTGGCTAGATCCCCCCTAGCCCCCCTTAAGAAGGGGGGGACAGGAATCTTCTCAAAGTCCCGCTTAAGAAACGGGGGGACAGGAATCTTCTCAAAGTCCCCCTTAAGAAACGGGGGGACAGGAATCTTCTCAAAGTCCCCCTTAAGAAACGGGGGGACAGGAATCTTCTCAAAGTCCCGCTTAAGAAACGGGGGGACAGGAATCTTCTCAAAGTCCCCCTTAAGAAACGGGGGGACAGGAATCTTCTCAAAGTCCCCCTTCTTAAGGGGGATTTAGGGGGATCTACAATCTCAGAATTTCACGACAATTTGACAACAATAAAGCCGAGGATAATTGACAATGAAAGTCACCAACATTGATGAATTAAAACTGTTAATTGAAAACGTAAAAGCAGCACAAGCAGAATTTGCTACTTTTACTCAAGAACAAGTCGATCGCATTTTTAAACAAGCAGCTTTGGCTGCTAATGCTGCGCGGATTCCCTTAGCCAAAGCAGCGGTAAAAGAATCAGGAATGGGCGTAATCGAAGATAAAGCCATCAAAAATCATTTTGCCTCAGAAATGATTTACAACAAATACAAAAATGATAAAACCTGTGGCGTAATTGAATCAGACAAACATTTTGGCTACGAACGCATTGCCGAACCCGTGGGACTACTAGCTGGAATCGTACCTGTCACCAATCCCACTTCAACCACTATTTTTAAGTCTTTGATTGCGCTTAAAACTAGAAATGGGATCATTTTTTCGCCCCATCCCCATGCTAAAGAATGCACGATCGCAGCGGCAAAAATTGTGCTGGATGCGGCAGTAGCGGCGGGCGCTCCACGAGATATCATTGGCTGGATTGATGAGCCAACAGTGCCACTTTCCCAAGCTTTGATGCAAAACCCCGATATCAAGCTGATTTTGGCAACAGGCGGGCCTGGGATGGTGAAAGCAGCCTATTCTTCGGGACATCCTTCGATCGGCGTGGGCGCTGGAAATACTCCGGCAATTATTGATGAAACAGCCCATATTCAAATGGCGGTGAGTTCGATAATTTTGAGTAAAACCTTTGATAATGGCACGATTTGTGCTTCGGAACAATCGGTGGTTGTGGTAGATGCAGTTTATGAATCTGTCAGACAGGAATTTATCAAGCGCGGTGCTTATTTCCTGAATGCTGAAGAACGGGATCGAGTTCGTCAGGTGATTTTAACCGATGGACATTTGAATCCGAAAATCGTTGGACAAACGGTGAGCAAAATTGCGGAAGTTGCGGGGTTGGAAATACCAGGGAATACTAGAGTTTTGATTGGGGAAGTAGAGGCGATCGACAAAGATGAACCTTTTGCTTATGAGAAGCTGTCACCGATTCTGGCGATGTATCGCGCCACTGATTTTCATGATGCTGTCGAAAAA
This sequence comes from Tychonema bourrellyi FEM_GT703, assembly GCF_002412335.2. Classification (GTDB taxonomy): domain Bacteria; phylum Cyanobacteriota; class Cyanobacteriia; order Cyanobacteriales; family Microcoleaceae; genus Microcoleus; species Microcoleus bourrellyi. The sequence continues at coordinate 4,346 of NZ_NXIB02000196.1, read as the reverse complement.
GCAGAAGCCTTAATTTTATTCGGGGGGCACGGACATACTTCGGCGCTGTATACAGCCCCTAGCAATCAGGAACATATTCGTTATTTTGAAAACAAGGTGGAAACTTCGCGGGTGCTGATTAATACTCCATCTTCCCAAGGGGCGATCGGGGATCTTTACAATTTCCGTCTCGATCCTTCTTTGACTCTGGGCTGTGGTAGCTGGGGCGGTAATTCCGTTTCGGCGAATGTGACACCTCATCATCTGTTGAATATCAAAACTGTCGCCTCCCGTCGGGAGAATATGCTATGGTTCCGCATTCCCCCGAAGATTTATTTCAAATTTGGCTGTTTACCAGTAGCGCTGCGGGATTTGGCGGGGAAAAAACGGGCTTTAATTGTTACCGATCGCCCTTTATTTGAACTCGGATTAACCAAAGAAGTTACTGAGAGTTTGGAAGAAATCGGCATCGCTCACTATACTTTTTATGATGTGGAACCCGATCCTTCCTTAGCCACAGTGCGTAAAGGTTTAGCAATTTGCAATAGCTTTCATCCCGATGTGATTATTGCCTTTGGTGGCGGTTCTCCGATGGATGCTGCAAAGGTGATGTGGTTAATGTACGAACATCCCGATATTGAGTTTGAAGGATTGGCGATGCGATTTATGGATATTCGCAAGCGCGTTTATGAACTTCCACCCTTGGGAGAAAAGGCAATGATGGTATCAATTCCTACCACGTCGGGGACAGGTTCGGAAGTTACTCCTTTTGCGGTGGTGACAGATGAAAAATCTGGTATCAAATATCCCCTTGCAGATTATGCTTTGACTCCAAATATTGCGATCGTCGATCCAGAATTGACGATGAATATGCCCAAACGACTGACAGCCTATGGTGGGATAGATGCGTTAACTCATGCGATCGAAGCTTACGTTTCGGTACTAGCTTCTGAATATACCAACGGATTAGCTTTAGAAGCAATTCGTCTGTTGTTCAAATATCTGCCTAGTGCTTACAAAAATGGTGCTAAAGACCCCAAAGCACGGGAAAAAGTCCATTATGCTGCTACGATCGCAGGTATGGCCTTTGCGAATGCTTTCCTCGGAGTTTGTCATTCCATCGCCCACCAGTTAGGCGGAAATTGTCACATTCCGCATGGTTTAGCAAATGCGCTGATGATTTCCCATGTGATTCGTTACAATGCGACGGATGTACCATTTAAGCAAGCGACTTTCTCGCAGAACAAGTATCCTAATAGCACTTGGCGCTATGCTCAGATTGCCAACTATCTCAACTTAGGTGGCGAGACAGACGAGGAAAAAGTTGAGAAGTTGATCGAAGCAGTGGAAGAGTTAAAACGTCAAGTGGAAATTCCAGCCACAATTCAAGAGGTACTCTTAGAACAAGGTGTCGCCGATGACTTTTTCTTTGCTCATGTAGAAGAAATGGCCGATCGGGCTTTTGACGATCAGTGTACTGGTGCCAATCCCCGCTATCCTCTGATTGCCGATTTGAAGCAGTTACTGATCCAAGCTTATTTAGGTGAAGGCATGACACATTAAAATCCAAAAAACCGGGTTTTTGGGCAATTTACTAAGCGTAAATATTACCCAAAAACCCGGTTTATGACAAACAGCCTAATATCGGAATTGATATTAATAGTGAATCATCCGATCGCAAATATTTCAATAAGCCGACAGTATCACTGCGATTATCGCGAACAAAACCCCAAAAAAATGTGGTAATGTAATAGCCTCTTTCAGGAATAAAGCCGATAACACTATGGTGATCAGGGGGTAAATTGACGTAACACTGACTACGTTAGCAACTTTACCTGTGCCAAGGGCTATAAAAAATACTAATGATGCCACAGTGCCACAAACACCAACTAATACGGCAAACATAATTCCCCTAACATCTCCCTCAAAACTCAAATTATTAGTTTTGACAAGAATAAATAAAGTAGTTAAAGTAGCGCCAATTGCTTCATAAACAAAAGCCGTTTTGTAGTCAATATATTTAGTCGCTAAATTAGCAAAGAATCCCCACAAACCATATAATAGGGAACAGATTAATGCGTAAATCAACCAATCCGGTACTTTAATCATATTTGTTAGAGTTTATTGAAATCATTCTAAAATCCTATGGCTGCTGATATTCGACGCTTTATTCCATTTTTAGACCCCACGGTATCTGAATGGGCTGCTGAGGCCCGCTGGCTGAGGTGGCTGACTTTCCTGTGGCTGTTTGTCGGGCTGACAGCTTTGTTCTCGGCTTCCTACCCGATCGCCAATTCAGAACTTGGAGACGGTCTATATTATATGAAACGACAGCTAATCGCAGTGGCGATCGGGCTGGCAGGTTTTAACTTGATGATCTACTCCCCCCTGCGCTACCTGATCAAAACAGCTCAGTGGGGCATTCTCATGTTGCTGGGGTTGCTGTGGCTGACTTTAGCTCCCGGAGTGGGAACCACCATCAACGGGGCGACTCGCTGGATATCTCTGGGCCCAGTTCCGATTATTCAACCTTCGGAGTTGATTAAGCCGTTTTTCGTTCTCCAAAGTGCTCGCATTTTCGGCAACTGGCCTCGGTTGACAAATAAAGTTCGACTGACTTGGTTGGGAATTTTTGGGGCGATGCTGTTGGGAATTTTGTTACAGCCGAATTTGAGTACCACGGCTTTGTGCGGGATGACTTTGTGGTTGGTAGCTTTGGCGGCTAATTTGCCTGCTTTGCAGTTGGGCGCAACGGCTATGGGGGGAATGCTGTTGGCGGTTTTAAGTATTAGTTTTCGGGAATATCAGCGCCGCCGGATTATGTCTTTTCTGAATCCTTGGGCCGATCCGATGCAAGATGGCTATCAGTTGGTTCAAAGTCTGCTGGCGGTAGGTTCGGGTGGTATTTGGGGTGTGGGTTTGGGGATGTCGCAGCAAAAGTTATTTTATTTACCGATTCAGTACAGCGATTTTATTTTTGCTGTGTTTGCTGAGGAGTTTGGTTTGGTGGGAGGTTTCTCGCTGCTGCTGATGTTGGGGGCTTACGCTACTGTGGCTTTGAGGGTGGCGATGAAGGCCCGGAATCTTGAGAGTCAGTTGGTGGCGATCGGGGTGATGGTGGTGATGGTGGGACAGTCGCTGCTGAATATTGGGGTGGCGACGGGGGTTTTGCCGACTACGGGTTTGCCGCTACCGTTTTTTAGTTATGGCGGTTCTTCGATGGTGGCGAGTTTTTTGTTGTCGGGGCTGCTGATTCGGGTGGCGAGGGAGAGTTCTGAGGCTGAGGTGGTTTCTTTGGATGGACGCCGGAAACAGCCTGGAAAGCCTAATAGACATCTCCCATAATTCTTGTGGAACAGGCATCCTGCCTGTTCAAGATTGGCTTTTTAGGAGATGTCTAATTTACGATCGAGCAACGGTAGTTAACAAATATTGAGTAATTTGCTAACTGTTGACCCTTCGACTACGCTCAGGGCACTGCTATTAATTGTTGACTGATGACTGTTAATTGTTGATACCTAATTTAGGGAAAAATTTAATATAGATGCACACTACTGCTGTTTCTAAAATGCTTGAGGTTTGTAACCAAACAGATCGGATACGGATGCAAAAGCATCTTTTTTGAGAATCAAATGACGGTCTTTGTCTCGACTGATTAAGTCTTGCTGCTGCAATTTTCCCAGCATTCGCGTTACTGTCACACGAGTAGTACAAATAGCATTAGCAATATCTTGATGTGTCAACCGGATATTTAAGCGAGTTCCCTCAAGTACGGGCTGACCGAATTCCTGTTTCAATAATAATAGTAGCTGATACAAACGGTCTTCTACTCGGCGCTGTCCGGCGATCGCCAAAATTGCTTCCATTTGCCGCAGCCGTCTACCCATTTGAGGCAACAAATCCTGAGCCAATTGAGGAGAAGCTTCGATTTCAACCATAGAATACCAGATCAAGTAGACATCGGATGTTGCTGTAGCCCGGTAAGTTTGCAAACTTGTCAACCATAAACCGAAGCACATCGAAGGCCCCGCCCAACCTAAAAGTCCTTCTTCTCCACTTGGATAAAGGGTACTCAATTGTACTAAACCTTGACAAACTTGCCAAAGACCTTGGGACATCAGAGGAATTGTTTCCCCCTTCGCATAAAAATGCAAGTTCCGATTGACCCCTGTGTTCTGCTGGCTTTCTGCTAAAAGCGCTTTGGAAGTTAGTGGCATATCTCTTTTTTCCCGCTAAAAAACAGTGGTTTGAGACCTATGGGAGTCACTCTAACTCATGAAGGTAAAGGCTTGGTAATCGTCAGGTTAGCGGAAAGATAAGTTTTAATTGGGCATGGGGCATGGGGCATTGGGCATGGGGCATGGGGC
>NZ_NXIB02000195.1 GCF_002412335.2 Tychonema bourrellyi FEM_GT703 | reverse complement strand
TTGCCAGATTATTTTGAGTCATTGCCCAATCTTGGGGAAAATCGGCACGGGTTCTTACTTCTAAAGCCAGTTGATAACAACGAATTGCCTCATCTAGATTCTCGGCTTTGTTGCCGGTGATTTTGTATAAGTAGGCACTTGCCAGATTATTTTGAGTCATTGCCCAATCTTGGGGAAAATCGGCACGGGTTCTTACTTCTAAAGCCAGTTGATAACAACGAATTGCCTCATCTAGATTCTCGGCTTTGTTGCCGGTGATTTTGTTGGAGTAGGCAATTGCCAGATTATTTTGAGTCGTTGCCCATTCTTGGGGAAAATCGGCACGGGTGAAGATGGTTAAAGCTAATTCGTAACCAATAATTGCGATGTCTAGGTTACTAGCCCTGTTACCTAAAGGGAAATCCTTAATTAAATTGCTGAAATTGACAAAATCTACTGCAATATTTCGAGTTTGTGCTGGTGCGGCTTGGGAGAGAATATTGTTAGCCCAGTTTTGGTACTGTGCAACTAAGGTTCGATTGAGTTTGTCTTGGTTAGCCGCCAGGATGGGATAGATGATTTTTGCATCACCATTGCTGTCTGAGGTGGCTTGCCATACTTCATCCAAAAAGGTGATATATTCTTGATTGTTTTGCTGGTGTTGTTGGTTCATGTTTTTTTGGGTAGTTTTTGTGTGTCTATTGTGCAGAACTTACGCATTTTAACGGTGTAATATCAAATCCGGTGTGCATCGGAATGATTAAACCGCGAAGACGCGAAGAGCGCGAAGGAAGGACTGCATCTTCTTTTTTCTCTTCTTTCTCTTCCTTCGCGTCCGCGTGCCTCGCGGTTCATTTAATCTTACGACCTAAAGGAGGGAGTGAGGGAGGAAAATTATTGAGTTTTACAAACTTTGTCTTGAATATCCTCTAAATTAACATAAGAATCTGCCACATCAATCAACGCATCGCTCGTCATTGACCTTAAACTCACGACTTCTACTCTTGCACTTTGAGCGCTTACTTGATGCAGCGCGCAAGCTAAGTCTCCATCCCCACTCACTAAAACAACTGTGTCATATTGCCCTGCTAAGCTAACAATATCCATTGCCATTTCTACATCCAAATTCGCTTTTTTTGATCCATCGGGCCGCTGCAACACTGGTTTAGAAACCACGCGGAACCCGTGATGCCGCAACCATAAGAAAAAGCCCCGCTGTTTCTCATCCGCCGCCTCTGCTCCCGTGTAGTAAACAGCCCGAAACAAGGTATCCTTTCCGACTAACAGCGCCAGCAATTTTGTATAATCTATTCTAATCCCCAATTCCTGAATTGCATAGAATAAATTAGCGCCATCAATAAAGATAGCCACTCGCCCCCGACCTTTTTTAGTGGGTGCGGATGTTGATTTTTGTAGGGCTGCTAACTGCTGTTGCACTTGCTTTAATTCTAGATCGCGATCGCCCAATTCTTCCAGGCGATCGTCCAAATCAGTTACCCACTGTTGCAATTGCGTAATTTGCTGCTGCAACTGTGCTTTTTCTAAGGTCAAAATTCGTTCTTGAATCGAACCGATCGCGATCGCATCCAGCCGATTTTCCCTTGTGCTAACCGCCGCTATTTCTGCTGTCGCAGTCGCCAAACGCTGCTGCAAAACTTCCTCAAAACGCCGACGGTTAATTACACTCAACCCGCAGCACAAAGATAGGGGAATTGCCAGCATTGTCTGTTGGGAAACCGCGATCGCCCCGGCGGCCAAAGTTCCCCAAAACGCCGTCTGTTCCGCGATTTTGAGCTGCTGGGAGCCGATCGCCCGTAACAACTTTTTACCCCAAAATTCATTTTCCGACAGTTGCAGCCCCTCTGAAGGCGCGGTAACAGGCGATCGGCGAAGTGCCATGAGATTAGCCATTTTTGACAATCCTAATTAGTAGTTATGATATTTAATCGGCTGGGCAGAGAACTTTTATGCAAAAATATTCATATCCAGGCGATAAATTTCTGTTATTTGCCCCGGATGGAGTTTTGGGACATTCGCACTAATCGGTGGCGGGGATCAGAGATGGCGATCGCCCGGTGCAGCTACAGCAGCAGTTGTCTATTCTAGTTACCTAAGTAAATACTGGTGAGCTTTACTCAATTTTTATACAAAGCAGTATAATGGGTTAAACCCCTCTGGGGAACGAGAGGGTAGGAAGAATCGCAGCAAAATTAAAATTAGATGCTGTTACCTACGGGTTGGTTTTTGGAGTCAGGGAACCGAATAAGTACAATGGAGCATCGGCGCATTGTTATTGGTGACGTACATGGGCATTACGATGGCTTAATGACCCTGCTAGAGGCACTTGCCCTCGGCTGGGACGATCGCGTCTATTTTCTGGGAGATTTGATCGATCGCGGGCCCAAGAGCGCTCAAGTATTAGAATTTGTCAAGGAAAGTTCTTACCAAAGTCTGTTGGGCAATCACGAACAACTGATGTTAAATGCTTTAGTCGATGGTCTTACGGATGCGCGATCGTGGCAAGCTTGGCTTTGCAGTGGTGGCGATACTACCATAGACAGTTACATAGAGACAGGGATGATGCCGTATAAACACTTAGAGTGGATGCGATCGCTCCCCACGCACCTTGACTTGGGCGATATCTGGCTAGTCCACGCGGGTGTTCATCCCACGATCCCTATTGACCAGCAGTCTAGCGAACAACTCTGCTGGATTCGGAAGGAATTTCACAATATCTCTAAACCATATTTTCCCGATAAATTAATTATTACGGGTCATACGATCACTTTTACTTTTGAGGGTGTCAGGCCTGGCGAATTAGTTAGAGGACAAGGGTGGTTAGATATTGACACGGGTGCTTATCATCCCAAGAGTGGCTGGCTAACAGGATTTGACCTCAACTACCGCCGAGTTTATCAAGTTAATGTATTTAATAATCAAGTCCGAATTTTGCCCTTTGATGAACTGGTCAGACCGATGAAATCGCAGCTAATTCCACTACTCAAGCCTGTTATGAGCGGAGTTTATTCGGAGTATAATTGAAAGAAACATTATGAACCCAAAAGTCTGCGAATTTCCTGTCTGTAATTCGCATTGTTCAAGCCTTCACCCGTAGCCAGATCCGGCTCGATTCCCTGTTCGATCGCACTAATTCGAGAGGCTGTATCCGGGTGAGTGCTCAAAATGCTGGGAGGAGAAGGTTTGTTGAGCAACTTTTTCATGAAATCAACCATCCCAGATTGAGCGTAGCCCGATCGCCCCATTGTTTGCAATCCCAACTGATCCGCTTCGTATTCAGCTTGGCGACTGTGAGGACGACGCAAAGCCAGTTCCACTCCAATCTGTACTGCTTTCGAGCGATCGAGCCCAGTGGCTGAAGCTACACCAGAGGCGATCGCCATTTGACGCATTTGTTTAATCGCGTGGCGAGCACTAATGTGACCGATTTCATGGCCGATCACGCTGGCTAATTGAGCTTCATTGTCCGCCGCCGTCATCAAACCTTTGTTCACATAAACAAAACCGCCCATTGTCGCAAAGGCATTAATATTGTCGTCGTCAACCACTTGAAAAGTATAGGGAATATTTGGGCGATCGCTCTCCTTTGCCAGTCGCTGACCGATGCGGTTGATGTATGCTGTGGTAGCGCGATCGGTGTCAATTTTAAACTCCTTACCCGCCAATTCCTGATTGATTTGTCTGCCGATAGCGACTTCTTGGCGATCGGACAAATTCGACAATTGAATAACTTGAATACCTCTAAAAATCAGTTCTGGCAAAGAAAATGCTTGCATCGGTTCCGGGGAAATCACCCAGATTCCCACAGCTACAATCAGCGACAGAAACAGATAAATTCCGCGACCGCAAGTACGCCGAATTGTCAACCAAAAATTGTTAATCATAACAGATACGTGTTTTTTTTCTTTGTTTGCGTAGAGTCAGCACCGGAATGATATAGAGGACACGGCAGTGCCCATAGGTGTCAACTTAAGGTCAAATGTAGTCAGAGACTGCTGTTTGACGATTAGGCCTAGATCCCCCCTAACCCCCCTTAAGAAGGGGGGGACAAGAACTTTCTCAAAGTCCCCCTTCTTAAGGGGGATTTAGGGGGATCTATACTCAGGTAAAAGCGAGATTTATCAAGGTTTTTAGCCTTAAGTTGACACCAATGGGCTTTTGGAGTGTCCTCCGTTTATATCATTCCGATGCTAACGGAATTGATATTACTGGTTTAAATGGAGGACAGCTTAGTGTCGTTTTGCTACTTGAGTTTTTCGATCTCAAATTGTGAATCTTTGTAACCCCTAGTGAGTCCTTGATCGAGAAAGATTTTCCCGGCTTTTTCAAAGTCACTAATGGCTCCTGCTTTGTCTCCGAGGGAGCGCCGAACTGTTGCTCTACCGTAGTAAGCCGCAGCATAATTGGGATTGATCCGAATTGCTTGTACATAATCGGCGATCGCACTATTGTAATTATTTAACTGTTGATAAATCTTAGCTCGATTAGCGTAAGCTTCAGCATCGTTGGGATTGAGACCAATTGCCGAGGTAAAATCGGCGATCGCGCCCTCTGCATCCCCCCCTGCGTTGCGAGCCAAACCCAGGTTGCTAAAAGCATTATAATCATTCGGATTTACTGTCACCGCTTGAGTACAATCTTCAATTGCTTTCGGATAATCCTTCAAATTCAAATAAGCAATGCAGCGATTGTTGTAAGGAATAGCATCCTTATCGCCGAGAGAAATAGCCTTAGTACAATCGTCAATTGCTGCTTGATATAGTCCCAAATTCAACTGCGTACTGCACCGATTAGCGTAAGCATCTGCATTGTTGGGATCGATCGCAATTACCTGAGAATAATCCCCGAAAGCCCCCTTATAATCTCCCGAATGAAAGCGAGCTCTCCCCCGGCTGTACAAAGCTTTAGTATCTTTAGCATCGACTCGAATTGCCTCTGTATAATCCCCAATTGCTCCCTGCAAATCGCCAGCAGCAGCACGAGCTAATCCCCGCGAATGATAACCTTTAGCAAGAGTTGGCTCCAACCGAATCACCTCACTAAAGTCCTGAATTGCCGTCTTGTAATCCTGTAAATCTAAATAAACAAGACCTCGCTCATAATAAGTATCGACATCATTGGGCTGGAGACTCAAAACCTGAGTGTAATCTTCAAGAGCTCCTCGCTTGTCATTAAAATCATAGCGAGCTAAACCTCGGTTAAAATAAGCCTGAAAATAATTAGGATTTAGAGCGATTGCCTGAGAATAATCTGCAATCGATTCCTGATACTTTTTCAAATCATAATTAGCATTTGCCCGCCCATAAAAAGCCTCAGCATTATTATGATTGAATTTAATTGAATTGTTAAAAGACTGGACTGCTCCAGCAGCATCTTGATTGCGAGACTTTACTAATCCCTGTTCGTAATATTCCTTAGCTTTAAGAGGATTCGGACGATTCCAGTAACTAAAAAGCAATATTAAACCTAGTGCTGTCCCCAATCCAGCCAAAGCCAATAACCAAAAACGGCTGTCTACAAGCCAGCTACCAGAAGACGTTAACTTCGGCTGATAAGCGTTTGTATTTTGAGCATTATTTGCTGAATCTTGGCGATGTCGAATCTTATTCAAAGCCTCCAAAACTTCTTGTGCAGATTGATAACGCTTGCTAAATTGATGACAGACCATTTTGTCAATAATATTACCCAGATTGCTAGAACATTGAGCTCGGTTGCGCCAGACGATTTCTCCGGTATGAGAAGGGTTTGGATCTTGCAATTTTGGCAAATCTGTACCGGGCAATCCGGTAATGGCTTGGATTGCCATCATCCCGCAGGCATAGATATCGCTGCTAAATTGCGGGTTGCCTTGAAATTGTTCGATCGGCATATAAGCCGGAGTTCCTGTCGCAATTGTTCTCGGAAATTCAGTATCATATTCACTGAGGTGAATCGTAACTTCTTTGACCGAGCCAAAGTCAATTAAAACCAATTTTCCGTCGGGTTTGCGGCGGATTAAATTAGACGGATTGACATCACGGTGAATGACTCCTTGAGAGTGTACAAACATGAGAATTTCTAAAAGTTCTTCTAATAGCGAAATAACTTTTTCTTCAGGCCAAGGTTTCCCAGCTATTATTTCCCTATTGAGTGCTTGTCCCGGCACAAATTCTTCGACCAGGTAGAACTGATTGCTGTCTTCAAAATATGCTAATAAAAATGGAATTTGATTGTGTTTTCCCAATTTTTCTAGAATTTCTGCTTCTTGTTTAAATAAGCGGTAAGCAGTTTTGAGAACTGTGGAAGTATTGCTGGGTGGTCGCAGTTGTTTGACTACACATTGAGGGTGGTTGGGGCGACGAGTATCGACAGATAAATAGGTTTGTCCGAAGGCCCCGGAGCTGAGTATTTGGACTACGCGGTAACGTCCGTCTAGAAGTTGACCAACCATGTTCATAGTGGTAATGTGGGTAATGGGAATTGGGAATTGGGAATTGGGAATTGGG
>NZ_NXIB02000194.1 GCF_002412335.2 Tychonema bourrellyi FEM_GT703 | reverse complement strand
ATGCCCGATGCCCGATGCCCGATGCCCGATGCCCGATGCCCGATGCCCGATGCCCAAATTAATTTATTCGCCCTCAATTTTTTCAGTATTGCCACCCTTAACCCAACCATCACGACTGCCATCCTCAACCCGAATTCGCTGCCACTCTTTATCCGGCGAATCTTCCAAAACCACTACTTTTTCCTTGTAACCAACACCACCAATACGGTTCGCGTCTCGGCTAGCACTATCCCGGAGAATTAAGCCGATCGGCTGAGTAATCAGAGCCCGGTAGGTTCCCGGTTCCAGTGGCTTTGGTGAGGGGGTATCGCTAGAGTCAGAAACAGGGCTAGCTTTTGCTGTTGCGGTAGGCTTGACACCGGCAATCTGAACGGCTGTTTTGTCGTTAGGAAAAACAGGTCTTTCGGGTAGTGTCGTTAACTTGGCGGCAATGTAAAGTGCAGCAGCTACGCTAGCGCCTGTCATTAGCACGATCGCTAACAGAAAACCGACTAAAAATTTAAAAAAACTATATATACTGCTCATTATTGATTGACTAATGTTGACTGTTCACTGACTAATGTTGACTGTTGACTGTTGACTGTTCACTGTTCACTGTTGACTGCCAACTGCCAACTGACAACTGACTTCAAAAGTCTATCCTTGAATTCGGCGACTTAAACTGCCGTATCGAGAAGCAAGACGAGCTTTCCCCGCAGCCGCCCAATCTTGGAGAAACTGGATTTGCTCTTGAGCCGTTCTAGCTAAAGGGACCATTTGACTAGCTGATTCTAAAATATCATCTGTAGTAAAATCTCGATTTTGACTAAATCCAATGTGCATCGCCTCAATTAGAGTTTGCTCGATTTCTGCGCCTGAAAAATCGGGAGTTTCGTAAGCCAAGCGCTCCATGTCATAATTTTTGATGTTGTGCGATCGCAACCGCAACAAATGTACCTCAAAAATCGCCCGCCGTTCCTCCTGACTCGGCAAACCCACAAAAAATATTTCGTCAAACCTACCTTTTCTGAGCATTTCTGGCGGCAAAGACTGGATGTTGTTCGCCGTTGCGACGACAAATACCGGGGAAGTTTTTTCGGCCAACCAAGTGATAAAAGTCCCGAACACCCGGCTGGTGGTTCCAGAATCGCCTTTACCCTCCAATCCCCCAAAACCCTTGTCAATCTCGTCAATCCAGAGCACGCAAGGGGCTAAAGCTTCTGCTAGCTGAATCATTTGTCTGGTGCGAGATTCCGATTCGCCGACTAATCCGGCAAATAGGCGGCCGACATCCAACCGAAGTAGGGGTAAGTGCCAGTGATGGGCGATCGCCTTTGCAGTCAAAGATTTGCCGGTACCTTGAATTCCGACTAATAACAAACCTCTGGGATGGGGTAAACCGTATTGGCGCGCGCGATCGGAAAAAGCACCACCGCGACGCAACAGCCATTCCTTGAGATTGTCCAAACCGCCGATATCGGAGATATTTTCGCGGGCTGGGTAAAAGTCGAGAATTTGAGTTTGGCGGATAGTTTGGCGTTTTTCTTCTAAAATCAGTTCTGCGTCGTCGGAATGGAGTTCGCCTCTGGTGGCGATCGCCTTTGCTAGAACTCGTCGAATTCGTTCGATCGACAATCCTTGACAGGAGCGCACCATTTCATCCAGCAAACGCCCTTCTATGGCTTGTCCGATCGCCCCTAACAGCTTTTCCACCTCAATTTTGATTTCCCCCGCCGCAGGCAGGGGAAACTCCAAAACAGTCATCACTTCGCTGAGGTCTTCGGGGATGGAAATGATTGGAGATACGATGACAATATTTTTGGGTTGAGATTTGAGAAGTCTCGCCAAATTCCGCAGCTTCCGGGAAATTGCCACATCTTCTAAAAACCGCTGAAAGTCTCGCAGAATAAAGATTGCTGGTGCGGATGTGGGCAGTTTTTCGAGAAATTCTAAGGCTTGTAGGGGATTGCGCTTGCCAAAACCCGCATCGTTGGGATTTCCTTGGTAGCCATCCACAAAATCCCAGGTGTAGACGGCGCGAGCACCTTGTTTTTTGGCACTTTGGGCGATCGCCACTTCTACCCGTTCTTCCTCCCGTGTGGGAATGTAGATTAGGGGATAGCGCGATCGTAGCAGTAGTTCAAACTCATCGCTAAAATTAGTCATTAGTTATTAGTCATTAGTTATTTGTTATTAGTTATTAGTTATTAAGTTTTAGTGTTTATCGCGTTTTCAAATAGATGAAGTAGGTTGGGTAGAGCGAGAGCGAAACCCAACATCTTATTCAAATAGATGAAGTAGGTTGGGTAGAGCGAGAGCGAAACCCAACATCTTATTCAAATAGATGAAGTAGGTTGGGTAGAGCGAGAGCGAAACCCAACATCTTATTCAAATAGATGAAGTAGGTTGGGTAGAGCGAGAGCGAAACCCAACATCTTATTCAAATAGATGAAGTAGGTTGGGTAGAGCGAGAGCGAAACCCAACATCTTATTCAAGTAGATGAAGTAGGTTGGGTTCAGGAACCGCGCGAGCGAAACCCAACATCTTATTTTAAATCAAGAGTTGGGTTTCGCTATCGCTCTACCCAACCTACACTATATATTTACTTTTGAGGGTTATTACGCTTTCTTGATTCGCCAACAGTGTCTTTCAACCGCCGAATTATCCGAGTCAACTAAGGAAGTTGCCGTTTCAGTGCTACCAGAGATGCCCAACGACTGTCAGATATAGTTTCTGAACTTTCTGTATTGGTATCATCATCATTTATAATAATTCCCACACATTTAGCATCACATATTTGTTTGTGGGGTTCTGCCAGACACAGTTGCTCGTACAGCCAATCACTGGGAGAGAATGAGCCCGTTGGCGACAAAGTTTCCGTCAAATCTTCAAAATCAACCTTCATTTCGATCGGATGTGTCTCTGGGCGATCGGCTGTTTTATCGAGCCAAATTAGTTCCGATGAGTTGAGTTTCAATCGGTGATTATATTGTTTTAGACATCTATGACAAGTGAGAGTAACAATTGTTTCTGCTTTCGCCTTCACCTCAAGATAAGTCCCTTGGTGAGTCACTTCCAATCGTCCTCGTACAGGAGTCAGAGATGCTAAATCGGGAATAAATTCGTCAAAATCAATTACCTCTGTCTGCTCTGATTTTGAGAGTATACGAGGTATATAAATTGTCTCCATAATCATCCTCCACCTTCTGAACCTCAGACTATTTTAGATTTTAGATTTTAGATTTTAGATTGAAGATTAAAGATTGAAGAATTATAGAAAACTACCCGACTGATGAATCCGGGGGACTGTAGGCTGGATGGTTGATTGTAAAAAGTAGAAAGTCAAAAGGAATAGTTAATTTTTAACTTCTTCCTTCTTCCTTCTTCCTTCTTCTTAGTCCTCAGCGTAACCGAACTACCAAACGTCGATCGGGTTCTTGTCCTTGACTGTAAGTTTCTATATCCTCAGATTCGCTCAAGAAGCTGTGTACTTGACGGCGTTCTGACGAAGAGAGCGATTTCAGTTCAACTTCAACTCCAGTCATCCGGGCTTGCTGTGCTGAGTATTCTGCCATAGAGCGCAGTTCCTCTTGGCGACGAATTCGATAGCCATTGAGTTCAACTGTATAAGCAGTTGGCTCTTCTACTTCGTTACCTATATTCAGAACCGTGTTACAAATATACTGAATAGCATCGAGTGAATCACCATTTGGGCCAACCAAAATCGCAATTTGTTCGGGAGTCAGATTGCTGTCATCGATGGTCATCCAATAGCAATCTGCCTGTTGTTCGCATACCACTTTTGAAGGAATGGCAGACAGCGTGAGAAATTCTTCTAACCATTGCTGTCCGCGCTGCATTTGAGAGTCTTTCATTGTTAACATCAAGCTTTTTTCTTGGGACGCTTAGGCTCAAAGGGAATCGCATCTAATCCCTGCTCTTTTTTAGTTTTCGCCTCTGCCTCATCCACTATTTTTTGCAAGTTTTCCGGCAGTGGTTCTCGCGACAAAATGAACGATTGAACTGTTTGGAAGATGTTAGCAATCAGCATATACATCAACACGCCTGCGGGCAAGGGGAAGAACAAAAACATCCCCGAAAATATGACAGGTGTCAGTTTGTTAACTGTAGCCTGCTGAGGATTGTCGTTTGGGCCTTGGGCTTGTCCAGAAAGGGTTTGGTTGATATACAAGCTGATGCCGAAGCCGAGGATCATGACCAAAATATCCCAGTGGATTGTACCATCTGGGTCGATCGCACCAACGCGGCCTAGAGCTTCGATAAACAGGAATCCTTTGTTAGTGGCCAATCCGGGGATTGTGCCTTGAACTGTGACTTCACCGGGCGCTATGGCTACGATGTTGCCCTGTTCGTCTATCTTTGCTAGTTCTTCGCCTTTGGTGATTGTCCACCGGGGTACAAAGTCTGTTTCGCTCTTGTTTTCTGTCGCTACAGCGCTGAGAGGTTTACCCTCTGGAGTTTGAAATTCAATCTTGGTTTTGTCACCGACTGCGAGTTTGTCGCCGCCTGGAATTACGCCAATAATTGGAGCGTGAAAAGTACCTGTGACATAAATATTTTGCGGTGGCGTAGCAAAGGCTTGCGGTTGAACAACTTCAATTTGTTCTTTTGGCAAGACTTGGACGTTAACGGTGTAATTTATGTCAGAAAATGGCGAACCCCTGAGTGTCGCAAACAGTGCAAACAGCACTGGCATTTGGATGACTAATGGGAAACATCCTGCTAGAGGATTACCAAATTCTTTGTAGACTTGGCTCATTTCCTCCTGCTGTTTAGTAGGATTGTCTTTATAGAGTTTTTGAATTTGATCTACTCGCTCTTTCATCAACGGCTGCGCTACTTTCATGCGCCGCATATTGCGAAGAGAGCCTGCATTCAGAGGATAAAGAGCAAAGCGAATTACTAGCGTCAGAGCTACGATCGCTAAACCATAGCTTGGCACGATCCCGTAGAAAAAATCTAGGATCGGCAGCATGAGGTTGCTGGAGAGAAATGAGATACCAAAATCCATTCGCTTTGAGTTAATTTAGGTGCTCTATGTTTACTGTTGAGAACTATTGGCTACCGCTGGAGACGGGCTGCTCAACTTTTAGACTTTTGTCTGCTATACAAATACTAGACGAGTCTAGACATTTGCTTCTTACTTCATCGGGAGCATGGGAGCGGTTATCCCTCAGTAAGCTTTCACGGTTTAGCCAACCGTGATAAATTAATCGCTCTATTTTAGGACATTGGCCATCGATCGATCGCCCGTTAGCGGTTTTTTGATAATGGATTTTCCAATACTCGAACTAACTTCAGACTTATTTAGTTTGAGCTGCGTTGGTTTTTTGAGCTGCGGCGGGCAGTTTTTCGTTAATGTAATCATAGACCGATCGGAATTTCGGCATAGATCTGAGTTCCAAGCGACTGCCGCTTTTCAGCGTGATCACCATGTCTCCATAGCTACCAAAGCCGCGTGGTACTGTCACAATTTTGACTATATCTGAGTAGATCACATCAGTGCGATCGCCACCCATCCAACCGCTAGTGATGGACACACGACGGCTGGTGATCCGATAGCGCAGCCACAGAGCCCGGACAATTGCTCCAACTGCGAGGGGAATTCCCACTACAGTCAGGGCCAGGAGTAAGTTAATGATCAAGTCACCGGGCGCGGGGCCACCTTCATAATATACTTCCTCTCGAATTCCCATCTAGTACCTCGGCTTCTACCAACAACTGCTCTAATTCTTGCAGAATTTCTGCATAATTGCACTCTTGTGCGATCGGGCGCACGACAATTACTAAATCCCAGCCAAATTTTAATCGGGGCAATAGGTGTCGCAAAGCAGCACGAATCTGGCGCTTAATCCGGTTGCGGACTACAGCACGTTTGCTCACTTTCAGGCTGATAGAAATGCCTGTGCGAGTGGGCTGCAAGGATTTTTCGGCTGTCGGTTGGGCTAAGGTGACGCTTTTTGGTTTCCGCAGAGCTCTTAAGCTGAGATGAGCGGAATTACGGCGCATTCCTTTGCGGTAAACGGCGCTGAAGTCTTTTCGGTGCTTGAGTCGGTTTGTTTCGGGCAACATGGCTGCGATCGCGATCGGGTCACTGAACGCAGTGCTAGACTGCGAGACGGTGGCGACCTTTGCTGCGGCGGGCCTTGATTACCAATCGACCAGTTGCGGTACGCATTCTGGCGCGAAAACCGGAGGTTCTTTTTCTTTTACGGCTGGTTCCGTGCAGGGTTTGCTGTGTCATTTGAATTTCTCCCGGCTTGTTACTTTACTTTTGATTAATATTCACAATCTCCAATTGTACCATAGAGTTGTTTTCTTGGCAATACTTTTAATGATTGTGATATAATGACGATTAAAGTTGTTAGTTTTACGGAACAGCGATCGCAACTAAATTTGATAATGGTGCAACTTCTCTTCTGGTTGTGTTTGAGTTTAGGTTTATATAGCAGTCCTTGCAGGAGTCGTAAGGTTTTTTACCCCACCCCAACCCTCCC
>NZ_NXIB02000193.1 GCF_002412335.2 Tychonema bourrellyi FEM_GT703 | reverse complement strand
TGCCAGGATTATGGGATGTTTGGTTTCACCCTTTTTTAATTCGCCAACAGTCTCTTTCAACCGCCGGGTTTTGTCAAAATAGGTATAAAATAGAAATTGATGCTACTAGCAATGGAGTCATCCCCATGACAGCAACAATTCTCACTCAAACTTTGCCAGAAATCATCTACCCAGACAGCGACGGAAAACCCATGTCTGACAACACCAAACAGTTCCAATTAATCGTAACCATTCAAGGCGGAATAGATGCCTTATTCAAAGATAACGAAAATGTCTTTGTAGCAGGTGATTTGCTATGGTATCCCGTCGAAGGAGATAACAAAACTCGCCAAGCACCTGATACGATGGTAATCTTTGGCAGACCAAAAGGTGACAGAGGTTCCTACCAACAGTGGCTGGAAGATAATATTGCGCCGCAAGTTGTCTTTGAAATTATCTCCCCCGGCAATCGAATGAGAGAAATATTTAAGCTTTTTAAATTTTACGATAATTATGGAGTTGAAGAATGTTATTTTTACGATCCAAAGGATAATGAGTTAATGGGTTGGGTGCGAAGTGATGGAAAACTCAACTATATTGAATCAATGGAGGGTTGGGTAAGTCCGCGTTTGGAAATTCGTTTTGAAACTGCATCGGGAGACTTGGAAATTTATCAGCCTGACGGATTGAAGTTTTTGTCTTATGTGGAGTTGTCGAGACAAAGGGAATTAGCACAGCAACAAATGGAACTAACACAGCAACAAATGGAACTAACACAGCAACAAATGGAACAAGAACGACAGGAGAAAGAGTTAGTACAGCAAAAAGCCGATCGCCTTTCAGAAAAACTCCGAGAAATGGGCATAAATCCAGAGGACATTTGAGACTTTTGTAGCGAGTAGTCAGAAACCGGGTTTTTATCGAATTTGCGGGCTGTAACCAAGTATTATCGTAAAAAACCCGGTTTCTCGGCCGCCATATCTTATACTATGCAAAATCCCCGCCAAATAGCCTTTCTTGCACTACGCGAAGTCCACCGTCGTGGTGCATTCGCAGATGTCGCCCTCGATCGCACTTTTCGCAATTCTGAACTCACTGACCTCGATCGCCGTTTAGTCACAGAATTAGTCTATGGTAGCGTCAGGAGAATGCGCGCGATCGACTTTATCATCGACAAACTAGCCACAAAAAAATCATCCCAACAACCGCCAGAACTCCGTACCATCCTACATTTAGGCTTATATCAACTCCAATATCTCAACAACATCCCCCCCTCCGCCGCCGTCAACACCACAGTTCAACTAGCAAAAGAAAACGGCTTTTCAGGACTCAGTAGTTTTGTCAATGGTTTGTTGCGGCAATATATTCGTGTAACCCCCCCAACCCCCCCTTATCAAGGGGGGGCTAAGATTGCTCCTAATTCCCCTCAGCAACCAGAGACTAAAACCACCTCTAATCCCCCCCCTTACCAAGGGGGGGCTAAGAATAATCCTAATTCCCCTCAACAACCAGAGACTAAAACCACCTCTAATCCCCCCCCTTACCAAGGGGGGGCTAAGAATAATCCTAATTCCCCTCAACAACCAGAGACTAAAACCACCTCTAATCCCCCCCCTTACCAAGGGGGGGCTAAGAATAATCCTAATTCCCCTCAACAACCAGAGACTAAAACCACCTCTAATCCCCCCCCTTACCAAGGGGGGGCTAGGGGGGGTTTGAATCCCCTAAAATTACCAGAAAACCTAGTCGAACGCCTCGGAATTCTCCACAGTTTTCCCGACTGGATTGTCGAAATGTGGCTCGATCAACTAGGCGAAACCGAAACCGAACAACTCTGTCAATGGTTCAATCAATCCCCCACAATTGACCTGAGAATCAATCCTTTAAAAAGTGCGATCGCCCAAATCGAAACCGCCTTCAAATCCCAAAACATCAGCGTTAGCCGAATCCCACATTTACCCCAAGCCCTAAGACTAAATGGCAGTAGCGGCGCAATTCAAAACCTGCCCGGATATAGCGAAGGTTGGTGGACAATCCAAGACAGCAGCGCTCAATTAGTCACCCATTTACTCGATCCGCAACCGGGGGAAACTATCATTGATGTCTGCGCCGCCCCAGGCGGAAAAACCACCCACATTGCTGAATTGATCCAAGATACAGGTACTATTTATGCTTGCGATAAAACTGCAAATAGACTCAAAAGACTTAAAGAAAATGCCGATCGACTCCAGATGCGATCGATCCAGATTCATACCGGAGACAGCCGCCAGTTTCCAGAGTTTATTAACCTAGCAGACAGAGTTTTACTAGACGCACCTTGTTCGGGGCTAGGAACCTTGCACCGCCGCGCCGATGCCCGCTGGCACCACACACCCGAAAACATTCAACAACAATCGCAATTGCAATCAGAATTATTAGCAAATGCAGCGACATTTGTCAAGTCTGGCGGCGTTTTAGTTTACGCAACTTGCACAATTCATCCCTTGGAAAATGAAGTAGTTATTCAATCGTTCTTAGATAGTAATCCTAACTGGCAAATCGAACCGCCAACAATGGATTTACCTGTACAGCCATCACCGGAAGGATGGGTGAAAGTTTGGCCGCACCGACATCAAATGGATGGTTTCTTTATGGTGCGGCTTAAACGAGATTAGGTTTTGTAGATTAGGATTTGCTGTTGGGTTGGGGCGGGTTTTTGAGATTATTAATTTTACGCAATTATTGTTGGTGAACCCGCCCCTACAGTCTTATTTCTACTGACTAATGACTGTTGACTAATGACTTCTTTTACTGTACTTGACTGCCGTGGGCGCGGGGGTCGGAACTGCTTGTTTTCACGGGCCCTGTGGCGGGAGTAAAATTAGAAACTTGACCCGTAGCTTGGGCGTGTGGCAACTCTTTTCCTGCAATTAAAGCCTCTAAGTTAGCTTCCATAATAGTGCGTGGTGCTTCACCGATGGTTTCGGCAACGGCGCTACCTTTATTGTTTAAATAGACAAAGTGCGGAATCCCATCTACTCGATATTTGGTGATTTCTGGCAGCCATTTGTCATTGTCTACATTCAACATGACAAAATTTAGCGGTTCGGCATATTTCTGTTTGATTTCACTCAAATCATTTGCCATTGCTTGACAGCTACCGCACCAATTGGCATAAAATTCCATGAGTGTTGGTTTGCCGTTGGCTAAGGCTGTTTCTAGTGGTGCGGAGGCTTTTGCCATTGCGGTGAGACTACTTGATGGTGTTTGGGTTCGTAGTCCGAAAAAGATGGATACCGAAAGGGCGATCGCAGCTAACACAATTAATAAATTTCTGATTCGTGTCGCTGCTGAATTTGTTTCTAATTTTTGGGGTGTGGCGACAGTAGTTGAGTTGGGTGAATTGGGACTCATAAAATGAATTTGGATTTTAATTCTAGGTTTTTTATTTTTAGTAGCCACCTTGCATTATACCACATGAGGAGATGAAAACACGTTTCTTATAAATATTTTGTTAAACTTCCATGCCGTTGACAAATCTCAAGTACGCTAAAAGATGAGAATAGAAAAATTCCTGACAAATTACCGAGGACTAACAGCGTGAAAAAACGGGTAACGCTGACATTTCCCCAACGATCGATCCAAATGCCTGTCACCTATCGACTGGCGAAGGATTTTAATGTGGCTGCAAACATTATCCGCGCTCAGGTGGCCCCGAATCAAGTGGGGAAACTGGTGCTAGAGTTAGCTGGGGACATCGACCAACTAGAAGCGGCGATCGACTGGTTGCGATCGCAAAACATCGGAGTTTCCCTCGCCAATCGGGAAATACTCATAGACGAGGATAGCTGCGTTCACTGTGGTTTATGTACGGGTGTTTGCCCCACAGAAGCCTTGACCCTTGACCCAGAAAGCTTTAGACTAAGTTTTGCCCGATCGCGCTGTATCGTCTGCGAACAGTGCATCCCTACTTGTCCGGTGCAAGCTATTTCTACTAACTTGTAGGCTATGAAAAAAAACTCTTGGCTTTCCCTCACCCTACTTTTTCTTACCTACTTCTGTTTGGGCTGGAAATTATCTGAGTTTGATGTTCCCCCGCACCTTGTTTGGTTTTTAAGTGTAGCTGTTAGTTTAGTGCTATCTGTCGTCTTATCGTTCCCATTGAGGGATACGAAAACCTTAATTATGCGGTGGTTATCGACTGATATGGGTGCTTTTCTTTCAATTATTGTATGCTCTTTTATCGCAGTGATCGTTGTTACTTGGCTGCACTTGTTTACCACTTGTTTAGTCTTGGTATCAGCCGGAGCTTTGGCAAGACTTGATATTCAAGTATCTGGATTCAAAAAATGGCAGTCTTTTGGGATATTAGCTACTATTTCTCTGACTGGCTTGGGATTGGGAGGTGCGATCGAGCTTTTATCAACAACACGCCGACTCGTATTTTTCTAATTGGGAATGGGGCATTGGGAATTGGGAATTGGGAATTGGGCATTGGGCATAGGGCATTGGGCATAGGGCATTGGGCATTGGACATTGGACATTGGGCATAGGGCATTGGGCATAGGGCATTGGGCATCGGACACTGAGCGTAGTCGAAGTGTCGAAGAACCTTCTTCCTTCTTCCTTCGCATTCGCATTCGCATTCGCATTCGCAATAAAAAAGCAGCTTTAAAAAGCTGCTAGTTGGAATTGCATGAGGTATTACTTTTAGAATAGGACAACTTAAATGCGATCGCTGCTAGGTTACATTTTTTGATACAGAAAATTTTCTAGGTGAATGGACGATTATAAAATCGTCACATGGGAGGATAGGATTTATGCTGATTTTCCCGACAATGAAAGAAGCGTTTAACTGTCCTTGCGCCCTACAGCCCTTGAGCGGTAGGGCCAATTTATTTTTTGGCACAACCCAATAGCAGACCCCTGAGAAACTCATCCCAAATCCTAGTTAAAAACTTTCAAGAGAGAGGGAGAGAGGGAGAAAGAGTTTCTTTCATCCATAACGGGTGTTCCGCGTCCGTGGGACGCTCTTCAGCATAAAATGGTTATGCAGCCTAACTTAATTAACATCGTTGCCGATTTTTGCTTTGATCGCTTTTTGGATTTCCTCGATCGCCCTAGCAGCCACAACTTCCGGCGAATCGCTAACATTGGCACATACTCGCACATCTGCTTGAGTGTAGAAACGCTCTCGCTCCTTCCACAGAGTTTCCAGCTTGGATTTGAGATCCCCTTCGCGCAGTAGGGGGCGAGTGATGTCGTCGCGTAGCCGATCGCACAATTGGTCTACAGGCACATCCAGCCAAACCACTATACCGTGGTGTAGGTAACTCCAATTAGTCAATCGTAAAATAGTGCCGCCACCAGTAGCAACGACTAAATTTGTATAAGCACACAATTGGCCGAGAACTTTAGTTTCTAATTCCCGAAACTCCTCCTCTCCTTGAGTCGCAAAAATATCTGCGATCGACTGATTAGCAACTTGAGCAATGACTAAATCAGTATCAAAAAAATGATACTTTAATTCCTTTGCCAAAATCCGCCCTACGGTTGTTTTCCCCACACCCATCATCCCGACAAGATAGAGGTTTGCTCCTCTCAACAAATCCACAGTCAAATCCTCCGATATTTTACTATTTTTTGAGGTTAATCAGCCCACCACTAGGGCGATCGTCCTCAAACTCATCATCTTCGTCTAAACCCCAATCTTCCTCATCTTCACTATTATTTTTAGCCACTTCTGGGCCACCTGTCTCAGGAATCGCCGCCCCTTGGGGGGGAACGATCACCCGATAGTCCGCATCGTAGACAGACTCAGTTTGTCCCACCCCAGATTTGCTCGGATCGCGATAGCCGTAAGAGTAGACTGAGCCTGTCCAGGACTTGCTTTTCGGCTCCTGTTTGGCTTCATAATCCCTCGGATTTGGCTCTACAACGTCATTTACGGCCGATCGCTCGCTGGATTCGTTTTCAAAGCCCCAATCGTCCTCACTGCCTTGAGAGTCAATTTTAGAGCCACCTGACACCCAATCATCCTCATCATCATCGGGTGGAACAGAAGCCGCAGCTTGAGCATAAGTCTTGGCGTTACCAGAGTTTGGGGGCGACACATCCTGCTGGAGGGTCCGAGCATTATAACCAGTGGGTGTACCGTACTCTGTTCGGTATCCAGAAGCAGGCTGAGTTTGGGTGTTTCTGGAATTGCGATCGGGGTCAATTTCCGGTTTTCTGGGAGGAGGAGACGCTGCGTAAGGTGTTCTGTTGTCTTCTGTGAAGGTATTGCGGCCATTTTGGCGATCGGTGCGGCCTCGCGGTTGAGATAGGTAATTGGAGAAAGCTAGCAAGCCAGAAATCAACAAAGAAGTGACAACTCCGACTCCGATGGTGAATAAGATCCAGATAGATAATGGGACTGCGGGCGATCGCATTCCCAGAAAAACCAGCGACACAGGATCAACATTTTGTAGAGCAAAAATAGTCAGCCCTACCACAGTTACTAGCAAAAATAAAGCACGCATATTAATAATATTGGGAATTGGGAATGGGGCATTGGGAATGGGGCATGGGGCATTGGGCATGGGGCATGGGGCATTGGGCATGGG
>NZ_NXIB02000192.1 GCF_002412335.2 Tychonema bourrellyi FEM_GT703 | reverse complement strand
CTCTCCCCCTCTCTCCCTCTCCAAATAACAATTCTAAAAGTTGTTGCTTGTCTATTTCTGTTGTGGCGACAATGCGGGAAAATTTGGCACAGTAGCGTTTTTCGTAGTGGACTAGGAGGGGTAAATTTAGTCGATCGCGCAGGGGGTTTTCGGATGTGCCTGTTTCTAACATTTGCTTACAAGTTCCCGAAACTGAACTGTGAATATTTACGACAGTTAGGAGGTTTTGCCGCCATTCTGGACGGACGTAAATCTCGTTAACGCTGTGTTCGCAAGTAATAGCATCGCATTTCCCTGCTGTGACTAACTCATTTACCCAATGCTGCATGGCTGGGGAGTATCTTGAGAGTACATTTGGAGGTGTCCCGGACTGCAAAAATTGACTAAATCTGTGGAGTTTTCCGATTATTCCATAGAACCCCCCCTCTGTCCCCCCCTTGCTAAGGGGGGGAGGTAAGAAGTCTCCATCAAGCTGCTGGTGAAGTCTTAGCCCCCCCTTGCCAAGGGGGGGTTGGGGGGGTATTTGCGGGTTAGGAAAAACGGCTAATTCTGCAACTTGCTGGCGCAATTCGTCAATTTGTACATCGGTTACATCGGGCGATCGCAGTGTTCCTAGAATTACATCATGTCGCTGGCTCAAATATTTTAATAAATTAAAGGTCCTGACTTGGGTTCCTCCCCGGCTTGGGGGATAGGGAAAGGTGGAGGAAAGCATTAAAATTCGCATGAGATATTTGATAAATAAAATTGCCGTCAAGCGATAAAATTGATTGATGTGAGATGTTGCACCATTGTCAGCAACAGGCAAGATGCCTGTTCCACAAGAAAATAGAGTCTTTGTGGAACAGGCATCTTGCCTGTTCATAAAAGACTAATTGAGAATGGTGCGACATCTCAGTTGATAAAACCTTTTTAATAATCTTCGCACCTATGGACGAATTATCTGCTAAGGCGCTGCTGGAAGACTTGAAAAACTCCGATGAAACTGTGCGCGATCGGGCGACGACAGAACTCTGGCGCTGTTGGTTTCACCAGAAGGGAGAGTACGGGATGCAAATTCTCAGGCGATCGCAAGTTTCTCTGGATGCAGGTGATGTTCGCCACGCTTTGGACTTGCTGACAAAACTGATTTCTGAAGAGGCTGATTTTGCTGAAGCTTGGAATCGGCGTGCTGTACTTCACTATACCCAAGGAAACTATAAAAAGTCGATCCAGGATTGCGAAGTTGTCCTCAAACTCAATCCGATTCATTTTGGAGCGCTGCACGGTCTGGGTCTATGTTACGCTGCTTTGGGAGAATACATAAGTGCTATTCAAGCTTTTCGCCGTGCTTTGGAAATTCAACCTTTTGCTTTGGTGAATCAAAAGTTAATTCTGGAATGTACGGCTCGTTTGAGTTAAAATACATAGGGCATTGGGAATAGGGCATTGGGAATAGGGCATTGGGGCCATGTAGTCAAAGTATGGGATAAGTTTGTGCCGAAAATTAGTGTTTGTATTCCTACTTGTAATCGAGTTCATTTGCTGGCTGGTGCGATCGCCAGTGTGTTAGCTCAAAGTTATACAGATTTTGAATTAATTGTCTGTGATGATGGCTCGACTGATAGCACTCCGCTGTTAATGTCGGAATTTGTAGGGGACGGGATTCGGTACATTCGTCACTCGCAGAATATCGGTAAAAGCAATAATATGCGATCGGGCTTTGCGGCGGCTAGGGGTAAATATTTTATTAAGTTTGACGATGACGATCGCCTGACTCCACAATTTTTAGAACGGACATCTGCTATTTTAGATAAAAACGACAGCATCGATTTTGTTAGTACCGATCACTGGGTGATTGATATCAACAATCAGATTGATGAAAGTCTGACTAAACTGAATTCACACAGGTGGGGCCGCACAGAGTTGTCTGCGGGAATTATTCAGGATTTGCTGACAACGGTTTTTGTCCAACAAAGTTTGCAAATAGGGGCAACTTTGTTTCGCCGTAGTGTGTTGGAAGAGGTAGGATTTCTGCGCCCAAATTGGCAAAATTGTGAAGATAACGATTTGTTTGTCAGACTTGCCATAGCTGGGAAAAAATGCTATTATTTGCCGGAACTTTTGATGGAGTATCGATTTCATGTCCAACAGCAAGGGTGCGATCGGGCAATTCCCTATTTGACTGATAAATTACGTTATTTGACTGGTTATGAGTTTGATGCGGAAAAGTTGGAATCTGTCAGGCTCAGAAGGATTGCAGAAACTCAATTAGCGCTAGGTTTACGGCTGATTGAGGTGGGTGAAACTCAGAAAGGGCGGTGGATGGTGCGGGCCGGAAAGTCTGTTTCTGAGGCGAAAATGTGGGCTGGTTTGGGGCTATCGCTGTTGCCTATGAAGTTGCGGGGAAGGGCTTTTGCTGTTGTGCGAGATTTGGTGAATAGTGCTGAATTCTGAATTTTAATATTAAGTTCGGTTCAATTGAGATATTACACCATTCTCATGAACAGGCAAGATGCCTGTTCCACAAGCTCTCATAACTCTGAAGTTTACTTAATGAAAATATTCGGTGTCTAATTATGTTATGATGTTGATACAGTAAAGCTAAGGTCTGTAGTTTGAATAGGAGAAATCGCCATGCAGATACCAGAAAATCCCAGCAATGATGACATCAGAGAATCATTAATTCAGCTCAGGGAAGCATTAATTCAGCTCAGGGAAGAATTAGGTCAGAAGGTCGATCGCCTGGAATACAAGTTTGACGCATATCAGAAAGGAACTGATGGTATGGTGAGGATGGCTACGACTATTATTATTGCTACTGCTTCCGTCGTTGTCTTGTCTAGCCTTAGTCCGGCAGTCACAGCAATAGTGACAGCATTGTCAGCGGGAAACGGACAGTAATAATTAGACATCAAATCGCTTTACATTGCACAGAGGCGATCGCAAACTCTTTCACAAGACTCCAGACTCTAATTCGTCTAGATATATAAATTCAGGAGCTTTAACTCCCGCTTCCTCTCTAATTTTTACCAGTTTAGGCGACTCAAAAAATGTCCTAGCATCTGCGATTGATGTCCAGGCGGAAAAATGAACAATTTTGTTGGGCTCATTTTCATATTTCAAGACTTGATACGATCGCTCTCCAGCTTCTTTTCGGATAATTGCAGCACGATCGAATACCTCTTTCCAGGCTGCATAATTTTCTACTTCGTGAATAATTAATACATATTGCATAGCAATCAGATTCTCTGAGAATTTCAGAACTTCAAGGGTTCGGTTTACTCCTCCTTTTCCTCATCTAACTCTAGAAAAAGTCCCTCAGCATTCAGAACTAAATCGTCATCAGACAGGGGCAGAAAGTCTAAATCAACAGTCCGTTTCAAAATCTCCAACACCAAATCTAACCGCTCTGAGTCTGTTAATCGCTCAAAGGTATTCAAAAGTTCTTCTACTAAAACAGTCATAGCTTTTTCCCTAGACTTGCTTATAGCATAGCACAGGTTTTCAGTAAACCAACCTGAAAAAATGAAACACCCAGATCTCCGCAGCACTTAAACGAGTCGGGGGTCTAATATCGATCGCGTTTTACGTTTAAAGTAGTAAGCAGTGCTTGATCTAAATTTTGCCTAAATATCGTGTCTATATTTGCTGAAATTCCGACTGTGTGGTTGCAAATTTCCCTCGTGGGGATCTGGTTGGGCTTGATTTTACTGGTGGCTGAAGGGTTAAATCGCTTTACTTCCGTTGATCCAGAGGTTTCGCGGAAGGTAGTGCATATTGGTACGGGGAATGTGATTTTGCTGGCGTGGTGGCTGGAAATACCCGGTTGGGTGGGGATTACGGCGGGAATTTTAGCGGCTGCGATCGCCCTAATTTCCTACCAAGTACCGATTTTACCTAGTCTTAACAGCATCAATCGGCAGAGTTGGGGGACTTTTTTCTATGCTGTTACTATCAGTATTCTCGTAGCTTGGTTCTGGCCAATACAGCATCAGGAATACGCAGCTTTGGGCATTTTGGTGATGACTTGGGGGGACGGATTGGCTGCTGTCATTGGCCAGAAATACGGCCAACATATTTATCGAGTTTGGGGAATCAAGAAAAGTTGGGAAGGTTCTGCAACTATGTATTTGGTGAGTTTTGTTGTCAGCAGTTTAATTTTGCTGGTGGTTCAAGGTAATGTTTGGCAAATTTGGGCAGTATCTGCGATTGTGGCTTTGGTTGCTGCTAGTTTGGAGTCGGTTTCTAAGTGGGGAATTGATAATTTGACAGTGCCGATCGGCAGTGCTGCGATCGCCTTTTTTCTAAATCAGTTTTGGTAATGCAGCATATTCTACGTTTAAGCTGTGGAGCATTTAAAATGGTATTGTAGGGTGCGTAGGGGCGAATGGCCATTCGCCCGTACAAGGCGTTTCCCATGTATAGTCAGTATTCTAGCTGACGCACCCTACATGGATAGTTAGTGGTTTAAATGCGTAACAGCTTATGGAGGACGCGGCAATACACAGGCGTGTCCCTACGGGGATCGATAAGGTGCGGATTTCGCACCTTACAGCTAAAAACTCCTGAATGGCTGCTGATTATTCCCGCTTATCGTTGTTTTTGGAAGATTTCCCCTCAAAAGGTTGAACTCCCGTACTTGGATAGTTGTCATCGGTGGGGCTAAAAAGCCGTATTGCTGCTTCCGAAATGTAACGCATCGCATTTCTCAAAGACTTAGAAAGATTCATGAAAATCTGCCTCTCTTGTCTTGGTTCTGAATACTTTTAGATTACTCTTAATTTCTGGATTTGGATTGCTTTAGCAATATTTATTTGAATTACTTATTACTCTGCAACTATCGAAGAGGGGGGGAGAGGGGGAGAGGATAGTAAACTCGGATTTGGTGTAAATCCTATTTTACTGACAAACTGCTAGGCAATTTTTATTAATCTTACCATAACACTATGGGGGTCGATCCACGCTAAATCAAATTTTACAGCGTTATAAGAAAGAAATATTGAGACAATCCTCTGGAATCTTCATCAAAATTTAACAAAAAATATGGTGCGAGTCACTATAATTAAAAAAAGTAGTTTGCCGGGGTCATACCATGAAAACTGCCACAGAAAGCTTGCACCATCAAAGTTTTGCCCAAATCCAAGAAGACCAAGAACTGTGTCTTTCCTCTGAAGATTACAGCTTACTGACCGACCTCTACCAGCTAACGATGACGGCTTGTTACGTCGGGGAAGGGCTCGACGGGCGAGTCGCGAGTTTTGAATTATTCGCGCGCCGCTTACCTGAAGGTTTTGGTTATGCGATCGCGATGGGCTTAGCTCAAGTTCTCGACTATCTAGAGAAATTTCGGTTTTCTCCAGCACAAATAGCCGCTTTGCAGTCTACGGGCATTTTTGCTGGTGCCCCCGATCGATTTTGGACTCTACTCGCCACAGCCCGCTTTACTGGGGATGTCTGGGCGGTGCCGGAGGGGACGGCGGTGTTTGCCAATGAGCCAATGTTGCGAATCGAGGCTCCTCTGTGGCAAGCTCAATTGGTGGAAACTTATTTGCTGAATGCGATCAATTATCAAACTTTGATTGCGACGCGATCGGCTAGGTTGCGCGATGTGGCTGGCCCTGACGCTAAGTTGCTGGAATTTGGGACGCGCAGAGCTTTTGGCCCTCAAGCTGCTGTGTGGGCGGCTAGGGCGGCGCTGGCTGCGGGGATTGATGGGACTTCTAATGTCTTGGCTGCTTTGAGGTTGGGCCGCAAACCTGTGGGTACGATGGCTCATGCTTTGGTGATGGCTGTCAGTGCCCTCGAAGGTAGTGAGGAAGAAGCGTTTACAGCGTTTCACCGCTATTTTCCGGGTGCGCCGTTGTTGATCGATACCTATGATACTGTGGCGGCGGCGCGTAAGTTGGCCGATCGCGTCAACAGCGGTGAAATAGTGTTAGAAGGGGTGCGGTTGGATTCTGGAGACTTGGTGAAATTGTCGCAGGAAGTGCGATCGATCCTTCCAGGAATTCCGATTATTGCCAGTGGCGATTTGGACGAGGGAGAAATTGCTAAACTCAAAAGTGCGGGTGCTTGCATTGACGGATATGGTTTGGGAACAAAGTTGGTCAGCGGTTCCCCTGTGAATGGTGTTTATAAATTGGTGGAAATTAACGGAGTTCCAGTGATGAAAGAGGCTAGTGGCAAGATGACATATCCGGGGCGGAAGCAAATTTTTAGACATATTAAAAATGGGCAAATTCTCGGAGATTGTTTGGGATTGTCAGAAGAAGAAAATCATAATTCCGATTCTCCCATAGCATTAATGAAGTTGGTTGTCAAGGATGGCAAACGATTGTATGGTCAAGAAAGTTTGGAGGCGATCGCCAAACGAACTGCTGCTTCTGTCGCCAGTCTGCCCGCTGCAACTCGCCAACTAAATAACCCGATTTCGCCACCTGTAGAAATTTCTACAGATTTGCAAAATCTCACCAATGAAACACGACAAAAAGTTAGTTGTTAGTTGTTATTTGTTAGTTGTTATTTGTTAGTTGTTAGTTGTTATTTGTTTTGAGTCTTGAGTCTTGTTCCCAGGCTCTACCTGGGAATACATACCCGGAGGCGATGCCTCCAATGCCCAATGCCCAATGCCCAATGCCCAATGCCCAATGCCCAATGCCCAATG
>NZ_NXIB02000191.1 GCF_002412335.2 Tychonema bourrellyi FEM_GT703 | reverse complement strand
CAGTCAACAGTCAACAGTCAACAGTTAACAGTCAACAGTCAACAGTTAACAGTCAATAATCTAAAATCTAAAATCTAAAATCTTTATGACTTTATCAGTTGTTAAACGTTATTTAATTGCTTTTGATCAATATAAATGGGTGGGATTGGCCACTCTTGCTGTGAGTGTGGGCGTGTCGGGAGTAGTTGCTGTGCAGCCAACTCCGCGGCCAGTTTATGTTGCCGCAGGTATGCTCACCTACCGTCGCCCGGCGGTGATCTTTTCATCGACTACGACGAAAATTCAACAGGAAGGACAAGAAATAACTAAAGATATGTTGCTGGATAAAAAGGTGATTGAAGCAGCAGCGGCAAAAGTAAAAGTGTCTGCAAAAAAGCTGGCTGATGATGTGCAAGTAAAGATGCCGAGTAAGAATAATGACCCCAGCGCTTTGATTCAAGTATTGTACAAAAATGCCGATCGCAAAAAAGCCGAAATTGTGGTAGAGGCACTCATGAAAGAAATGGTAGCTCGCAGCCAAACAATTAATACTTCCAGGCTACGCGAAACCATCGCCCAAATTAACCAACGTTTGCCAAAAGTAACACAGGAACTCAGAGAGACAGAAGAAAAACTGGAAACCTACGAAAAACGAGAAGGAACCTCTATTTTAGCAGCTCAGAGCGGTAGTCTACCTCAAGCAATCACTGGTAGCGAACAGCAACAGCGGCAACTGCGAGTCCAGTTGGGAGGAATTGAAGCTCAAATTAACAGCTTGCAGAATCGGTTGGGATTGAATGTCGAACAAGCTTACGTCGCTCAAGCACTCTCGGCAGATCCAATTATTGGACAATTGCGAGTGCAAATTTTTTCCCTAGAATCTCAGCTCAAAATTCTCCGCAGCGACTTGCAGGAAGAACACCCAAAAATTGTAGAATTGCTCAAACAAAAGCAAGCTTTTGACCAACAGTTACAACAGCGACAATCTGAGGTGTTGGGAGGTAATGGAGTGGCTGCTCCCCTGAGAAGTGCCGATCGCATTCGGATAGATTCTTCATTAGATCCATCCAGACAACTGTTAGCTCAAAATTTGATTGCTTTGCAAACACAAAAGGAAGTGGTAGAGCAACAAATCAAAGGAGTAGAAAAAACCGAACAAGAATTGCGTCGCCAACACGCGACAATTCCTAACAAACAATTAGAACAAGCGCGATTAGCGCAACAAGTGGGGTTCAAAAAAGCTCTCTACGATAAAATGCAGTCGGCTTTGGTAGATGCTGAAGCATCAGTAGCCGAGACAACAGGTAGTTTGACCATCGCCCAACCGCCAAAAACTGATGATGTTGAGTCCAGCAAGAGAGGTTTACCAGTGATGTTGGCGGTGGGAGGATTTGTGGGATTGCTGTTGGGCGGCGGGTTGATATTTTTGCTGGGAATGCTCAATGGCAAGTTTTACAGTTGGGAAGAAGTGCGGGCGGCTTTGGTGGAAAAGGAGGTGCCGATACTGGGTTTGTTACCGGAAGTTTCTATCCTTGATTCCTATGGCTTGGAGATGCCGATCGCCTTGGATATCAATTCGCCCTATTTGGAGTTTTACGAGCGGCTACGGACTAATTTACGCCGGATTGGGGGCAAACCAGTGAAGGTGGTGTTACTGACTTCGGCGGCTAGTGAGGAGGGAAAGACTTTTAGTGCTTACAATCTTGCCATTGCGTCGGCTCGATCGGGCAAACGGACTTTGTTAATTGAAGCAGATTTGCGATCGGCTTCTCACATTGAATCATTAAAAATCGCGATCGATCCTTTGGCGGCGGTGGAACCTCTGCACTATTACGGCAATATCAGCGAGTGCGTCCGTTTAGTTCCCGATGTGGAAAACCTATACGTGGTACCGAGTCCGGGCTGTTTGCACCGGGCTGCGGGCATACTTGAATCGAGCGAAATGCGGAGGTTATTTGAGGATGTTCGCAATCGGTTTGATTTTGTAGTTGTGGACTCTCCGGCTTTGAGTGAATGCAACGATGCGCTGACTTTGGAACCCTATACTGACGGGATCATTTTGGTAGCCAGACCTGGTTACACTCTATCTAGTATGTTGTCTGAAGCTGCGGATCAGTTGCTAGAATCTGACGATGAGGAGTCGAGTAAATCGCCACGGTTGTTGGGGGCGATTATTAATGGTGCTGACATTGCGGTGAAGTTACGCCATGATATTCAGGAAGTGGAAATGCCTTTGAGTGCTATTCGTGATGGGGCCATCGAAGTGCGATCGCATCAATTACCACAGCAGCAGTCAAAGCTCAAAAATAAAGCGATTAATAGTAAATATATTCCCTAATTTACTCTTTTTGAAAAGGGTAGGGAAACGGCACTGCCCATAGGTGTCAACTTAACATCAAACCCTTGATAAATGTCGCTTTTACCTGAGTCTTGATCCCCCTAAATCCCCCTTAAGAAGGGGGACTTTGATCGGACTCTTATCCCCCCCTTCTTAAGGGGGGCTAGGGGGGATCTAGATTTAATAGTCAAACAGCAATCTCTGACTGGGCTTGAGCTTAAGTTGACACTAATGGGCACTGCCGTGTCCTGATTTTTGCTGACGGGCTAATTGAGGAGACGGCAATGCCGTGTCCCTACCCAACATTACATTGTAGGGAAACGGCACTGCCGTTTCCTCTATATTATTGCGGTGCAACTACATTATTATGGTGCAAAAACCACTATTGATTCGATTCCGGGCGTTTCTGGTGTTTTTTCTGGATGAACTGTTCCAAATCGGCGATCGCATCTTCAAAATCTGACAAATTAATTTTCGCAGGTCTAGCCTTCTTCGGCGGACTCGAAGACTTCGGCTCAACTTTGGGAGACTGAGGTTGTGCCGCTTCATTGCTACTGGCTTCTATATAATCAAACAGCTCATCAAGGGACTCAAAAAATGATTGAGCCGAAGCGTGGCGTGAATCTTTTTGGTCATCGTCTTCCATCATAAGTATCCTCCATAAGACCCTAAAAATTGTCAACAAACTGTGGATCTCCCAAAGCTAACGGGATTAAAACCACCAAGCGCATACAATCTTCAAACCATCGACTCTGAAAAATCTCAGTTATTGGTCAAAATTGTCTAATTCAACCTAGTCTAGTCGAGAATAAGGGTACAGGACTTATGCAACGATCGCGACTGTTCAAGAATTGCGATCGCAACGCACCAACTTGAAACGACGGAAATACGGTATTTTAGCTTAAGTCTCAGATAGAAATAACACTAGGAGAATCAGGTGACTCAGGGATTTGATTACGATTTAGCAATTATTGGCGCTGGCGTTGGCGGACACGGGGCGGCCATCCACGCGGTTAGCTGCGGGCTGAAAGTGGCAATTATCGAAGCGGGGGACATGGGGGGAACTTGCGTCAACCGGGGCTGTATTCCCTCTAAGGCGTTGTTGGCGGCTGCGGGACGGGTGCGGGATTTGCGGAATGCTCACCATTTGAAGACTTTGGGGATTCAGTTGGGGAGTGTGGATTTCGATCGAGGGGCGATCGCGAATCATGCTAACACGATTGTCAGCAAACTACGTGGCGACTTGACCAACAGCCTCAAACGTTTGAATGTTGATACTATCCAAGGTTGGGGAAAAATCGCCGGTTCTCAAAAAATTATCATCGAAACGGATAAAGGCGAGAAAACGATTACGGCTAAGGATATTATTCTCGCTCCCGGTTCAATTCCTTTCGTCCCCCCAGGGATAGAAATTGATGGTAAAACTGTGTTTACTAGCGACGATGCTGTCAGGTTGGAATCGCTACCGAAGTGGATTGCAATTATTGGTAGTGGTTATATCGGTTTGGAATTTTCCGATATTTACACTGCATTGGGTTGTGAAATCACGATGATTGAAGCATTAGATCAGTTGATGCCAACTTTCGATCCAGATATTGCTAAGTTAGCAGAACGGGTGTTAATTACACCTCGCGATATTGAAACAAAAGTGGGTATGTTGGCTAAGAAGATTACTCCTGGTTCGCCGGTGATTATTGAATTAGCTGATTTCAAAACTAAGGAAATTGTCGAAGTTTTGGAAGTTGATGCTTGTTTGGTAGCGACTGGCCGAGTTCCTGTCAGTAAGAATTTGGGATTGGAAACTGCGGGTGTGGAAACGATGCGCGGTTATATTCCAGTTAACGATAAGATGCAGGTTTTGGCTGGGGGAGAACCAGTCAAGCATTTGTGGGCGATCGGCGATGTGAATGGCAAGATGATGTTAGCACACGCTGCGTCTGCGATGGGAATTGCGGCGGTGGAAAATATCTGTGGGCGCGATCGGGAAATTGACTATTTGAGCATCCCAGCGGCGGCATTTACTCACCCAGAAATTAGCTATGTGGGGATGACTGAACCTGCGGCGAAGGAGTTAGGAAAAACTGAAGGGTTTGAGGTAGCTTCTGTCAAGACTTATTTTAAGGGAAATTCTAAAGCGATTGCTGAAGGGGAAACCGACGGTACGGCGAAGGTAATTTACCGGAAGGATACGGGGGAATTGTTGGGTGTTCACATTTTCGGTTTGCACGCTTCGGATTTGATTCAAGAGGCGGCAAATGCGATCGCGCAACGGGATTCTGTGCACACTTTAGCATTCCGAGTCCACACTCACCCGACGCTTTCGGAAGTGCTAGATGAGGCATTTAAGCGGGCGGCGGGAACTGGCAGTCATTAATCTGTAGGGGCGGTGTTCTTGTTTTACAGGACTTATACCAATTTTTTATGAAGCTGCATAGAATTCGATCCCCCCTAACCCCCCTTAAGAAGGGGGGGACAAGAGTCCAATCAAAGTCCCCCTTCTTAAGGGGGATTTAGGGGGATCGGAATATGTGCAACGACCCATTAAATTGGTATAAGTCCTATTTTAGATACCGGACTTTTTCAAGAAGTCTGGTATCTGGATATACTGTTTTATGGCAGTGGTACAGTGCCGAAAATTTAGGGAATGGGTGCAGTAATTTCAGTAGGTGTGGCTTCTGGTGAAGGTACTGCTGGTTTTTCTAGAAGTAGACGTTGTTTATTCCGAAATTCGGTGGCGGCATCGTTCAAATTTTGCCGTTGTTCGGTGCTAAACTCTTCTATGCTGCGGCCATTTCCCAATCGGGATCTGTGAATTAAATCAAATACTCCTGTTCCACTGCTACCGGAAAAAGGGTCTGGATTGTCATTGGTTTGAAAGTCTTGCAGTGGCTGGGAATTGTTTAAGCTGCTAGCTTGAGCGAAGGTGGCTTGGGGTAGGAAAAGAGTGGAAGATGCGATCGCACTTAATGCCACTCGAATCATCAAAATGCCCGGTTTAGAAATTTTGCTGTTCATAATTAGAAGGAAGTTCGGCAACGGATTATGTAACGGATGTAACGGATTGAAGAAAGAATGCCCTTCGACCCTTTGACTACGATCAGGGCACTGCTACTCAAGGTACAACAGTGGAAGATGTCAATCTTAGCCAACTTTAGCGACATCCTAAAGAATCGCGAGTAGAAACTCCTGTTTGAGAGTTACTTCCACTAGCTATTTTGCACAACTCTTTGATTTGTGCACCATCCATAATTGCGTCAGTAAAATCAGCCCCCGTGATATCAACTCCATCAAAAGTAGAACGCAACAAAATTGTTTCCACTAAAATTGCGTCACTTAAATCAGCATTGGTAAATTTAATTTGATCGATCATAGCATTAGTTAAATTTGCTCCGTGCAAATTGGCTTGAGTCATTACCGAAGCACTCATAATTGCTCCCCGCAAATCAGCATTAGAAAAGTTAGTCAAGTCCATATTAGCGTTAGAAAATTCCGCAACCCGCAAAACCTGACCGGAAAAATTACGCCTTGTCAGTTCGGCGTTGCTAAAGGACAAGGGAGGTG
The DNA here is from genome assembly GCF_002412335.2 of Tychonema bourrellyi FEM_GT703. GTDB lineage: Bacteria > Cyanobacteriota > Cyanobacteriia > Cyanobacteriales > Microcoleaceae > Microcoleus > Microcoleus bourrellyi. Next base: position 769 of record NZ_NXIB02000191.1, on the reverse strand, counting down.
GATAATATTTAGATTGCGCCCAAGCTGGTAGCGGGAAGATTAAGATACTGAGTGTCAATAGGAATGCTGCTAGTTGCCGGAGTTTCATAAATTGGGTGTCCTTGCAAGGTAGATATCTGGTAGTGTATCCCGAACTTTGGGCGATCGACTAAACAGTTACAATCTCAATTAATAGTGATGGAGATGAAAAAAAGATATGCTAAGTTTTTTGTTAACTTGGGTGGTAGCGGCGGTTTCCCTGGTGATTACAGCTTATATTGTACCAGGTATCACGGTGGTTAGCTTTCCGGCGGCGATGCTGGCTGCGGTGGTGATCGGATTTGTGAATGCGGTTGTCAGGCCGATTCTGACAGTGCTGACTCTGCCTTTGAGCATTCTTACTTTGGGTTTGTTTTTATTCGTTGTGAATGCGATTTCGCTGTCACTGGCTTCGTGGTTGGCTGGTGCTTTCAGTATCGGTTTTGCGGTTAATGGTTTTTGGCCCGCTTTGTTCGGTTCCGTTGTGTTGTCGTTTGTTTCTGGCTTAATAGGTCGATTTGTCAATCCCGACGGTATTTCTGCTTAGCCAACTATTATCCTAGATATTCGATCGCACAAACGGCCACGGCTACAGTTATGGCAGAACCCCCCCTTACCCCCCCTTGTAAAGGGTGGGTATTTTTACTGCGAAATATTTGTTTCGGAACTAAAAGCTTTTCACAGGCGGGCAAGATGCCCACCCCACAATAAGGCAAGATACCCACCCCACAATAAGGCAAGATACCCACCC
>NZ_NXIB02000190.1 GCF_002412335.2 Tychonema bourrellyi FEM_GT703 | reverse complement strand
CACGTTCCGTTCTGAATGAGAGGTAGGGGTAGAAATGCCCCTATCGACTCTAACGGAAGGATCACTTCGCTACCAGCTTGCATCTATAGCAATCCTAAATCATTTGTGAATTTCTTACTCCCTCCCCTTAATAAGGGGAGGGTTGGGGTGGGGTAAAAAACTTTACGAATCATTTAGGATTGCTATATTTTAGCCACTAATTGCTTTAGGTCAAACAAGTACGCTGTAACAACCAAATATTTTTAAAGTTTCAGTGTATAATTTTAGCTCTTCTAATGCCGATCGCACCAATGCTTGGCAGGCATTAGCTTCAACATCCATAAAGAAAATATATTCTCCGAGCGATCGCTTAGTCGGTCTAGATTCAATCCGACTGAGATTAATCCCACGACTGGCAAATACTTGTAAAGGTTTGACCAGCGCTCCCGGCATATTGGCAGGCACACTAAAAGCTAGAGAAGTATGGGTGCAATTAGACGAAGAAGCATCGAGGATCAACTTAGTAGCAGATTTTGTGATGGATTTAATTGATGAGGGGCGATCGCCTATTTCTACATTTTCCAGCTCTTCAACTCCCTTACCGAGTATCCAAAATCGAGTGTAATTGTCGGGATAATCATTAATCGGATGAGCTAACACTGGCAAATTGTAAAGTTGAGCGGCTCTGGGCGCAGAAATCACCGCCACACTTGTATCATCGATGTAATCCAACGATTCTGTGGTTGAATTCGCCGGAATTAACACAGCCGATGGGATAAACTGCCCTAACCACAACTGACACTGAGCTAGGGCTTGCGGATGAGAGTAAACTTTTTGAATCTCGTTAAAACTTTTAGCTTTTGAGATTAGGGCGTGGGAAATGGGCAAAACTAAGGCGTGTTGAATCCGAAGCCGATCGAGTTTCCACAGCGTGTCTAGGGTGACAGTCACACTTCCTTCGATCGAATTTTCCACTGGCACAACTGATAAGTCCACCAGCCCTGTCGCCGATGCCTCTAAGGCCTGGGAAATGGTTGAATAAGGACACAGGGTGCATTCAGAGTTAGTTTCTTTGCTCAACCACTGAACATAAGCCAGAGCGGCTGTTTCTGCATTGGTACCCACAGGGCCAAGATGTGCGATCGAAATTTTCATACTTTGCAATTTTATATAACAACTCTGTGTTTAACCCAGATAGCAGCAGCCAGTAAAATCCGCAAATTAGCGCCGTATCTGGGAAACTTTTCTCCGTTATTTCTCGGATGACATGGCTCGCTGCGTCAAAAGGGTTATAGTTTATTAAGATATGATTACGAATCCTCTACTTTGATATCTTCTCATGTTTACCAGGTTTAATGCTTGCCAATCAGTTGAAATCGTCGTACCAGAGGAACGGGTTGCCATTCAACACTATCTGCGCCAGCCTCGGCGACTGGTGAATGCCCTAGTCGATCAAAGTCGCACTGAACAGTTAAGTGATGACTGTTTCCGGCTGAAAATGCGCCCGTTAGAATTTATGATGATGAGCATTCAACCCACCGTAGACATGAGGGTGTGGGCGCTATCCGACGGCACGATCAATTTGGAGTCCGTCGCCTGTGAAATTATCGGGGTGGGTTATATCAACGATCGCTTTGCTCTGAAACTCAAAGGACAGTTGTCACCCCATCAAATTCGCGGAGTAACTCATCTCCAGGGAAAAGCAGATTTGGAAGTGCGAGTAGAGCTGCCACCACCTTTGTGGCTGACCCCCAAACCCATTTTGGAAGCAACGGGTAACGGTTTGCTCAAGAGTGTACTGCTGAGTGTGAAACAGCGATTGATGTACAAGTTGCTCTTGGATTACCGTCGCTGGGCAGGTAACGAAACTAACGAAACTGAGCTAATGTTAACCGATCGCCCCAAAATCTTATCTATAGAAGGTTGACACTCAAAAATCACCAAAATCGATTTGAGTCGATGCCCCATCTTCATCGTCGATTTCTTCACGGAAAGGTGAAAGAGTTTGATTCTCTGCGGAAGATTTGTCCTTCTTAGAGGGCGATGGCGGCGGTGGTCTCCTCACTTTCTCCGATTGCAAATTCGTCCCCTCCACCCGAATGCGGATAGATGGCCCCGAATTGCCCAAACGAATCGTCATCCCATCCACCACTAAGATTTGAGAGATCGGTTGGTCATCTATGTAAGTGCCATTAGCACCAAAATTAATAATTTCCCAGCCAAAAGGATTGTTCCACAATTCTACGTGGTGGCGAGAAACGACAGCGCTGTAAATAATTACATCATTGTCGTTGGATCGACCGATCCGAACCACCGGTTCGGATTCAAAACACCAACTTTGAACTGGAACAGACTGGATAGGATGGAGTAGGGTTAAGGTAATCACGCTATGTTAGAGAAATTTAGAAATAAGTAAACTACCGACTTTTGATTAACATCCGAATCCTGTTCACAGCCGATCGGAATTTGGATCGACCCTGATACATTTATTTAATATTCTTCAGAAGAATAGCGAGTATTTTCTGCCTGCGTTAAATCATCCTCTTCCCTAGAAGTGCCAATTTCTTTTGGTTCGGGAATCGGAATCGTCATGATTTGCGCCACCTCAGAGGGAGCATAGATTACCTGAGCATCCCTCGGATTGACACTAATTTGTTGTAACTGGACTGAGGACTGATTGGAGACAACGTTGATTTGAATTTTCGGCCCCGATCGAGCCAAGTGAACGATCAGACCGTCCACAATTGGAATACGAGCGATCGGCTTACCATCGAGGTAAGTGCCATTCGTGCCTAAATTAATCAGTTCCCAGCGTGTCCCTGTGCGCCGCAATTCTATATGACGACGAGAAACCACGGCACTAAAAAGAACCACGTGGCTTTCTGTCGATCGCCCAATAGAGACGACCTGTTCGTCTTCAAAGATCCAACTGCGGACAGGTATAGACTGGAGTGGATGTAGCAAGGTCAGCTTAATCACATTGGCAGCGAGTTTTGGTAGAGCACTTTTTGATGCGAGTTTAGATTTTAGACTTTCTCTAGCCCAATCTAAACTCGCTCTAAGAGACTTGAAATAAAAACGTAACCAGGTCTCCTTTACCCAAAGAAATGCGATCGCCCGGTCGTAACCGGTGTCGATTTCCCTTGGGCAAAGGAGTATTGTTGACATAAGTACCGTTAGAACTGCCCATATCCTCTAGGTAGCAAGCATCTGCCTCAACCCGGAGATTAGCGTGTACCCTGGAGACGATCTCAGAATTAGCAAATCCGGCAACATCAATATCCGGCGGTACCATATCATTCGGCTTGCCTATGTGAATCACAGAAAGATTGTGAGGCAATTCGATCAGCGTATTTGTCTGAACGTGTATCAGCCGGGCTGACTGCTGTTGCAGTTGAGTGTTAGCTACACCCGCTGGTGGTTGGTTAGCAACCGGGGGAGTATTGACAGAACTTGCCACCGATTCAGTTGTAACAGGAACCGAGGACGATAGTGGCGGATCGGGAACAATAGGCGGAATACTGACGGGAGTTTTTTCCAAGTTAGGCCCTACATTTGCAGTCACGATAGTTTCCGGTACCATCAGAGGCTCAGGCGAAACTAAATCGGGAATCAATGGCGATACCACTGTCGCGCCCACAGACGAGGCTAATTCTACATTTGCCTCATTTTCTGGAACAGAGGAACCTGGACGTAAATTAAAACCACACTGACCGCAAAAAGCTGCATCTGTCTGAACCGCAGCACCGCAGTTCGAGCAACTGGTGGTAACGGGTAAAGGTGTGTAACAAGCCTCACACTGGTTAGCCCCGTCGGGGTTTTGGTGATTGCAATTTGGACAGACAATCATCGATTTCTCCTTGCTATCGGCCAGATTTTCAAATCAGCCTCATAAAAATACTTTACTGTACGGTCAAATTTTAACTTTAACCGCTACCATTCTCATATTGCTTTGTCAATCCTTACGCTGAAACGGAAAACCTTGTACGGGCGAATGGCCATTCGCCCCTACTATACATGGGAAAACCTTGTACGGGCGAATGGCCATTCGCCCCTACGCACCTACAGCGGAGGAGTTTAAATGCCGAACAGCTTATACCTCGGCTATTGTAGTTCTTCGCCAGCGGCCGCATCTAGCAACCACAAAACTTCACCAGTGGGTTGAATCAGTCTGGAGGGATAAGTCATGTCATCCGCTGCGGGGGCAAAAATTTGAGCGAGGGCGGGTTTTTTGCTGGCACCTGCCACAATGAAAACGACGCACCGGGCGTGGTTAATTAAGGGGACGGTAAAAGTGATGCGAGGTTGACCGTCTTTGTTACCGACGGTAACAAGGGCATCGCGCACTTCTAAAGCTGCTGTGTGGGGAAATAGAGAGGCGGTGTGGGCGTCATCTCCGATCCCTAATAAAATTATGTCGATCGCCGGAAACTCGCCGTCAGATACCTGGAAGAATTGCTGCAATTCGGTTTGGTAGGTTAAGGCGTCGGTGGCGGGGTCGGCGCTACCTGTAGGTATCGGGTGAATGTTGCTGGCGGGGATATTTACTTGGTCAAGCCACGCTAGGCGCGCCATTTTTTGATTGCTGTCCGGGTGATCGTCCGGCACGTAGCGTTCGTCGCCCCAAAAAACATGAATTTTGTCCCAAGGCAAGTCTTGAGTGGCGATCGCCCTATAAAGTGGTTCTGGTGTGCTTCCGCCGGCTAAGGCGATCGTACAAATTCCTCGTTCTGCTATGGCTGCTTGGATTTTCGATCGGACAATCGAGAGCGATCGAGCGATTAATTCTTCCCGATTTGTTAATACTTCTACTACTTTTTGCATTTTTTTTATCTCAAATAATCGTCTTAGATGTGGTCAGCAATTGCTAACTTTGCTTTAACTTTTTTTCCTTGGCTGGCGATCGGCTGACACACTCGGAAGGATCAACACCGTGCCAAGTCGCATTTTATCATGCTGATGAGATGATATAGTAGATATTGACAACTTGTTTTAAGTCTGTGCTAAAGACAAAAGCAAAACTATGTCAAGTTTGAAGCGACTTCCTACATCTGTCCGCTATGTGATAGCGCGTTTGCGCTACTGGATGCAGCCTGCGGTTTGGGCACCGCTAGCAGTTCTTTGTGCTGGAGGTTTTTTTATCTGGGAGGTATCGGTAAATCCAGAACGCTTGAGCATAGATGGCGAAGATGTGGCGAACTCAAATAATCCAACTGCGATCGCAGGGTTATCTGCTGAAGATACTGCAATAGCTGCTGAAATCGATAGCGTACCGATGCTTGTCAATAAGTTCAATCGCTCTAACTCAGAGTTCGGTTTGTTGGGTTCCCCAGTAGGTAAAGGTTTATTCGATGAAATGCGCGATCGCAAACCGGAAATTTCTCAGCCATCTTCAGCTTCCAAGCAAGCACCAATCAACACATTTTTGTCTATACCCAATTTAGCAAATTCTGCGGGTTCGGTGGCTAAAAATAACCCACAAAATTCAAGCTTGTCAAGTTCAAACACGATCGCAACTTTGAGTCCCTCTAGAGAGGGTAGACTGATGTCTGGGAACAAAACTATCGGCGCGGAAGGCTCTACAGATAAAGCAACTGCAACTTTATCCGAAATTTCCGATAGTGCTAATTCCGGCAAACAAAACGATAATCCTCTACCCTTGAGCCCACTGCAAGCAGCCATGAAAAAATACATTACTGCTAACGCAACAGCCAGGGCCACTTCTACTGAAAAAACGACAAGGGCGGCTAAATTAAGCGATCGACCGAATGCCACTGCCCCTGTGACAAATCCGGCAAATTTACTCCCAACGATGACTACAGCTCAAGCGATCGCAAATCCTGTGAATTTTCCCACCACACTTGCCCCGATTCCCGCTCCAACAAGTACGATTATTAACGACTTTCAGCAAGTCTCAAACACAGCAACAACATTGCCTGAATCATTTACTCGGTTAAATTCCAGAGTAACAGTCATCCCCGAAATTAACACACAGCCTGTCACTCTGGATTTGCCAAAAAATCCCTATCAAACTAATTTATCCGACTCCGAACTTGTACCTAAAACTCAACCTGCTGTAATTCCAATCGCCACACCTTCGCCCATACAGCTAATTCCCAATATAGGGAAATCTCCTTTTCCTGATGCAATGGTTGAAACCAAAATAGTTAACCCTCAATTCTCTCCAAGTTCAGCGAATTCTCAATTTAAATCTGTTCAGCCGAGTCAGCCCAACTCGTCAAGTCAGTATAATTTTGGAGTTGTTCCTCAAAACACAATAAATCAAGGCTTGCAACCAATTCAATCACAACCTTTTCCTGCACAGCGACAGATTCCGGGACGCTATCTTGGTGGAGGTGAAATCAATACTTTTTCTAATCCTTAGCATCGGAATGATAGAGGACACGGCAGTGCCCATAGGTGTCAACTTAAGCCTGAAAGCCTTGGTATCTCTAGTTCATAGCCAAGTCTAGATCCCCCTAAATCCCCCTTAAGAAGGGGGACTTTGAGAAGACTCTTGTCCCCCCCTTCTTAAGGGGGGCTAGGGGGGATCTAGATTTAATAGTCAAACAACTGTCTCTGACTGGGTTTGACCTTAAGTTGACACCAATGGTCTGAGGGGTCTCACTCCTCACTTCTGAATCCAGCGCTCTTGGTATTTCTCGCATAGATTTTGTAGGTTGGGTAGAGCGTCAGCGAAACCCAACACATTA
>NZ_NXIB02000018.1 GCF_002412335.2 Tychonema bourrellyi FEM_GT703 | reverse complement strand
CAATGCCCAATGCCCCATTCCCTATTCCCCATTCCCCATTCCCCATTCCCAATTCCCAATGCCCAATTCCCAATTCCCAATTCCCAATTCCCTAATAAACAGAAAAAGACTTAACTACTTTCTCGAAAGCTTCTTTAACCTTCGGCCAACGTTCTTCGGTAGTGGAAATGTTGAGTGTAAAAAGTTTGCCACGGCTGACGGCTACGCTGGCTAAGTTGTGCCGTTGTTGATTTGGAAGCTTGACGGCGTATTCTAAAAGGTAATAGTTTTTCGATCGCGATTCACGAGATTCAGCATTGACTAACTCAGCTTCGCGGCCGGAATCTGGCGGGGCGATCGCATTTTTGCTAAGTTTGTAACCAACCTCCGATGGTGTTCCCAAATCTGCCAGAGTTTTGTCTCCCCTGACAGGACTGATGACTACGCTCACATTCTCAGTTTGCTGAATCAAATCGCGAAATACCACATCCGGGCCATTAGCAACCGCAATCGGTAGCCAGCCGTTGGGATAGAGAAATTGATAGCCGTCGCCAGTATCAACGTAGCTTTTGAGTCCGACAACATTAGATACACAACCGGTCAAGGTGAGGCTGAACACTACCAGAAGCATGGTTACAATTCTTTTGATCATTATTTTTGCGATCGAATGACAGTTAAATATTTGTTTCTAAATTATCCCACCAAACCTTGCTCCTAAAAACAGTTAAGCTATGGATTGTAATTTGCGTAACGCATACAAGCCATAGCTGTCCAGTTTAATTTTTAAGCAAATCATTAAATGTGAGTTAACCAGGTAATCAGCCCATGCTTGGTGGAAACTTCCAAAGCCAGCAGTGAGACAAAACCAATCATGGCTAGGCGACCATTTAAGCGTTCGGCGTAGGGGGTAAAGCCGATCCGCTGTTGATCATCGACGTATACTGTTGGTTCGATCGCGAAATTGTTCATTTTGCCGTCGTCATCCAGGATTAAGCCTTTGTTAGTCATTTTGGTTTCTTAAATTTGTGCTGTGTACTGTAAATAAATGTAACAGACTTATAAAGATATGTAAAGGAATGTGAGAAAGTTTTTTAGGACGTTGATCTGAACTAGGGAAAGTAAGCCCTAGAGTCCCCACTGGGAGGCATAGGATCAGCGAGGTTCAAAAACGAAGGCATCTAGCAAATCCAGTCTGGGTTTGAAAATTTGGGAATAGAGGAAAGAATTATGCGTACCAGTCTGGAAATGCGGTGGTTTTGTAAAGGAATGTTACCAAAGGCGATCGGGCAATGGTTTGGAAGCGAAAGTCTGGGCGGGTATCTGTCGCCACCAGAAGAACGAGAAGACTTATATTTACTGATACCGGGCTGCGACTACTTGGGAGTAAAGCTGCGCGGGAAAAATCTACAAGTAAAGTGGCGGCAGGCAGAATTTGGGGCGATGCAGTTCGGAAATCGCTGGGAAGGAAAAGCCGAGAAGTGGCTGAAGTGGATTTGTGCCGACACAATGGGGCCACTGTCGGCAGATTTGATCGCCACAGGAAAATGGGTGAAAGTCAAGAAAAAACGAGCACAGCGTCTTTACCAAGTTTCTGCCCCTGGTGCGCTGATGTCTGTCCCCGTAGAAGCCCCAATACCCCAAGGCTGCATAGTAGAAATCAACCAATTAAATATTAACGAGACACCCTCGTGGACTTTGGGATTTGAAGCCTTTGGAAGCGAAAGTTTTTTGACAGAAAGTCTGCAAACAGTCGCTAATTGGACTAGCAAAAATTATCAGGCGCAAAGGTTGACAACAGAGGATTCTTCTAGTTATCCAATTTGGCTGGCAAGTCTCTCTACACCAAAATAAACAGTTGTTCCTTTTACAGCTATAGCAATCCTAAATCATTTGTGAACTTCTTACCCCCTCCCCTTAGTAAGGGGAGGGTTGGGGTGGGGTGAAAATCTTTACGACTCATTTAGGATTGCTATAGCGATCGCGCTGAAATTTTTGCAATTCTTTGAAAACTTGATTGCGAATTCGTCGGATCATGGTGGTGCGCCTCCTGCCCGTTGCACTTCTCCAATAAAGGCATCTTCTACTGTCGATCGATGAGATTGATGCGCCTTAAGTTGTGATCGTAGTTGGGCAATTTCAGTCGCCATATCGAGCACCATTGCGGCTCCGACTAAGTTCAAGCCCAAGTCTTGACGCAACCGCTGAATCTGAGGAATTCGAGCAATCTCGCGGGGATGAAGCATTGAGCCGATCGGCTCGATTACCCCTAATTCAACATAAACCTTGACCAGCGTAATCGAAGTGTCTGTTACCAATGCGGCATATTCAAAGGTGTAGAGTTGCTCACCTTCGGGTGAAACCACGGTTGTTGAAAGGCTAAAGCTCATAATTTAATCTCCTCTAACTGGGCGCGCGGGTTAAAGTTAGTATTGGCTTGGATTTTTTCGTAGCATTCTTGCTCGATCGCACTTAAGTCTTTTGGCGTGACAATCAGGAGTTTGGCGAGTAAATCACCGCGTCCCCCTTTTTGCAATGTCCAGCCTTTGCCGCGCAGTCTGAGGGATTGTCCCGATCGCACTCCTTGAGGCACTTTCATCGTCACGCTACCATCCGGTGTGGGCACGCTGATTTCGGCCCCTAAAACCGCTTCATCGGGGCGAATTGGCACGTCACAAACGAGGTCATCGCCATCGAATCGGAAGCAGGAATGGGCTAATATTTCAATGGTGAGATACAAATCGCCACGCTGTTGAGAAAACGGACTAGCGCGGCCTTTACCTTTGAGGCGAATTCTACTCCCAGGTTTTGCGCCTGCGGGAATGCGGACATTGATGGTTTCGTCGTCGAATTGCAGGCGTTTCTGGACACCGTGAAAGGCTTCGGAAAATGTCAGGGCGATCGCAGCTTCGCTATCAGGTGCGGGGGCTTGAGAGCGAAATCCGCCACCATAATCATCGAAGCCGCTGGTTGTGTTGGTTCTACGTTGCGATCCGTTTCGCGATCGACCTAACAAATCCTTGATAAATGAATCAAAATCGCCGTATTGATCGAAGTCAACCGTCCCAGAATTAGTTCCTCTAGATGGTGGCCCTTCACTGTAAGCAGGCTGATTCCAGTGTTCGCCAAAGCGATCGTATTTCGGCCGTTTCTCTGGATCGGAAAGCACCTCATTTGCTTCATTCAGGTCTTTGAATTTTGCCTCTGCGTCTTTATCTCCAGGATTTAGATCGGGATGATATTTGCGAGCAAGTTTGCGGTAAGCCCGTTTGATTTCTTCAGGAGTTGCGGTTTTGCTGACTCCTAGTATTGTGTAATAGTCTTTAAAATCCGTTGCAGTTGGCATCACTGACCTTTTAAATTGGGTATTTTTTAGTTCGGAATTTAAATCATTGGCTGTAAAAAGTGATGTTATCTTGTTATATTAATCCTGGTTGGATCGGTTTTAACCGCGCAATTATCTTTCCTTTAACTAGACTCGGAATCACCAGTAAATGAATCAATCAATAGATAGATATTGACTCCTATTTTATAATTATAATCTCTATCAATAGGAATAGATTAAGCACATCATCTACCTGAGAGAGGAGACGGCAGTGCCCAAGGAGTGTCAACTTAACGTCAAACCCCTTCAGAGACTACTGTTTGACGATTAAGGCCAGATCCCCCCTAACCCCCCTTCCCAAGGGGGGGACAGGAGTCTTCTCAAAGTCCCCCTTCTTAAGGGGGATTTAGGGGGATCTAGACTCAGGTAAAAACCAGATTTCTCAGGGCTTTCATGCTTAAGTTGACACTAATGGGCAGTGCCGCGTCCCTACAATTAATTGGGGTAGTCCAAGGGCACTGCCGTCTCCTCGGTTTCTATCTTTCTGCCTTCATCAACAAGATTGTCAGAAATCAAAACAGGTAGAGCTTCCGAATCTTTTAAAGACCAGGTGCGATCGGCGGTCAAATCCAAAATAGTCTGGTGATAATTACTCAAACTTTCTCGATGTCCAATGCTCAAAAATGTCATGCCAGAGGCTTGTAACTGTTGGTATAAAAGTTGTTCATTATGAGTATCGAGGGCGCTAGTAGCCTCATCTAATATGGCATAACTAGGTTTATTCAGCAGAAGACGTGCGAAAATTAGGCGCTGTTGTTCTCCCAAAGATAGAACCTGCGCCCAGTTTTGTTCGGTGTTGAATCCTCCATAATTTTGCTCTAAGTTGGGTAAATTTACTTGAATCAAAATTTGCCTCAACTGCGAATCTTCTACTGACCCATCCATATTTGGATAGAGCATTTGATCGCGTAACGTCCCTAAAATCATGTAAGGCCGCTGGGACAAAAATAACATTCGATCGAGGGTAGGCCGCAAAATTTTACCAGTCCCTGCATCCCATAGTCCGACGATCGCCCTTAGCAAAGAACTCTTCCCGCACCCGCTAGGCCCTCTCACCAGCAAACCCTCACCAGTAGAGAGTTTCACAGATAGATCCTCCACCAAAGTCCGTTGACGGTTAGGTGTTTGGAGGGTCATGTTTTCGATCGCCAGTCGATCGTCGGCAATTTCAGTTTTGATACTTGTTTCCAGGGCCTCCTCAGACTCTTGAGAAGTTAAATGGTGAGTTTCCAAACACTCTAAAAAGGTGTATAAACGCTCGACACCCGCGCCAAAAGTAGCAAGGGATTGAAAGCGCGCCACAATTAGATTCAGCGAGAAAAAGACTCGGATGAAAGCCCCTTGCGCCTCGGTAACTTTACCAACTTCTAACTCACCCGCAAAAATGCCGGGGGCGACTACAATTGCTGGCAAAATGAAGGGAATGAATTCATAGGCGTTGGTTAGGATATTGAGATTCAACTCCCAAAAAATCAAGCGTTTGAAGTTATCAAAAGCTTCGACAAATCTGCCTTTGATTTGAGCTGACTCGCAGTCTTCTCCCTGATAAAAAGCGATCGCCTCCGCATTTTCTCGCACCCGGACTAAACTAAACCGAAAATCGGCCTCTGTTTTAAGCTGCCCAAAATTGAGTCGCATTAAGGGCTTCCCGAATACCCCAACAGTCGCCAGGGTTCCCACCAGGGCGTAGAGCACCAAAAACAAGATTAACGGCTTAGAAATGCCCCAGAGCACGCCACTAAAGGCTGCTACGGCTAACAAAGAATCAACTACCACTAGCAGTAGCTTTAACGATTCTTGGGTAAAACTTTTGACATCTTCAGCAATCCGCTGATCGGGGTTATCGATGTCCGCATCGGCATGATTTAGATTGTAAAATGCGCGATTCTGGAAATAGCGATCGATAAAATAGTTAGTCAGCCATCGTCGCCACTCTAAGCCCAGGCGATCGCGCAAATAATCATAGCCTGCATATAATGGTGCATAAATAACTAATGTTCCGGCAAAAATCAAAATTGTTTGCCAAAATCTAGCTTCATCCTGAGCAGACAATGCCGAAATTAGCTCGCCTCGCTTGTTGTTGAGCAGCACGCTAAGTCCTGTGTAGCCAAAGGACAACAGGATGACTAATAGCAATAAGCCGCGCGCCCGCCATTTTTCGTCGCTTGACCAGTATGATTTGGCGATCGACCAGAACTGTTTGAGTATAGTTAGATTAAATCGTTGCATTACTTCTATTCATACAAATTTGCTCACCTATTTAATATAAGACGAGAACAGGATTGAAAGTGCAAAACTTCCGATAAACGTTAAAGTAGACCAGTTTGTATCTTGAGTTTGATGCGCTTCAGGAATAATTTCTTCCGCGATCGCTACGATTAAAGTGCCTGTGGTAAATGCCAGCACAATTAGCTTGGGAAGCTCGCCTTGTCCGCGGCATATTTTGACTCTTAAACGCTGCATTAGTGATAAATCCTTCTGGAATGTGAGCCACAACTCTCCCCGATGCCAGCACTACCCCTAGATGAGGCGCGATCGTCAGACTGGTGCCAATCATTAAGCCATCACCAAATAAGTCGATCGCAATGCTGAGAAAAATCGCCAAACTCACAGTATTGAGATCGATACCACGCAGTCGATTCTTGCTCAATTTGAGAAGCCCATTAACCCATACAAAAAAAGCTCCACCCAAAAACAACGCTAGAATAGTTGCCCAAACAGGTTTGTTGTTAAGTGGCGCGACGGCTGCGTCCCTTGAGATTAATGACTAATCATTGCTTTTAACCTCAGTAGATTGCTTTTTAGAACTATGCTGCGAACGTTGCCACATCGAAATTCCCGTAAAAAGTAATAGGAACAAGCCGAGAGCATTCAGGAAGGGATAAATGACTTCTAAATTAAGTGCTCCAAAATGTCCCTTGTGCCAATGTAATAACCACTTAAACGCTTTTTCTTGGCCTGCCAAATCAACGACCTGATAAACCGTCCCTGTAATAGTTGTCAGCAATAGAGGCAACAACATAATGGGAGCAAGTATGCGATGAAGATGCCTAATATCTTGAAAATAGTGGCTATGATTTGAGGTAGTCATAAAATAATCTCCTTGATATGCGAGTCGATAAAAAATGAGTTCATACCAATTTAATGTGAAGTTGCACATATTCCGATCCCCCTAAATCCCCCTTAAGAAGGGGGACTTTGATTGGACTCTTGTCCCCCCCTTCTTAAGGGGGGTTAGGGGGGATCGAATTCTATGCAGCTTCATAAAAAATTGGTATCAGTGTTGCAGCTTGGTTGTAACTACTCAGATCGCGATAAGATTGTACTTCACCATACCCTGCAAGTAAGACTGCAACGCGATTTGCTGGCAGCAGGGTTTCACTATTATGGTTGGGTGGCGTGACGGGCTGCGTCGCTTGAGATTGATGAGTAATCATTTTATTCGTGGGTTGAATAGGCTAATTTATTGGGTGCATCTGTGTTTGGCAAATATATTCCTAGGGGCGAAGCATGACCGCTGTAAATCTCTAGTTATCGTTAATAAATTGTCTGTCGGCGCGGAGGATCGTCGCAAAAAAAGTGAGGCTATCCTACCTGAACTTCCTGCTCAGTTTGAACCTTTACTAAAGCCGCTTTGAGATTTGCTTCAATCTACTCCACCTCACCCCAATCCTGGCAGTAAACTAGCAGCTTGCTACCTCTCTGAAGGATGAGATTTTGATTCTAGGTAGCTAGACATCAGGCATTGCTTTCTAAATCTTGGCTTTGAAAAATAACAGGTGTGTCAAACTGTGTCCAGGAAAGATGGCAGCGCGATCGGCAAGGAGTAGTAGCGGAACATCGCACCTCGTTCCATAAATTGCTTCATCAGCAGCAATCTTTACTGATTACTTTCAAGTATTGCCTTCGCCTGCAAAAGTCCTTGAATATTCGTGCCGCGATCGCTGCTAGCTGTTAAATAGATGCGATCGCCATTGGAGTTAAAGGATACCCTCGCATCTTTGACATTAAAACCTCGCTGTGGTATGATATACACGAATAGAGCAAGAGAGTGATTAGAATGTTGATAAATAATCAAACTAGGATAAATTTACTGGATTTGAGCGATCGCCTAGAACTCACGACTCACAGGAATAGCGATCGCATACCGCAAAACCTTTAGCAGATAGATAATTGATGCGATCGCCTAAAAATCACGACTCACAGGAACAGCGATCGCATACCGCAAAACCTTTAGCAGATAGATAATTGAGGCGATCGTCCTTCATCGGAGAAAGCGATCGTAGTAACTTGACAGTTAGCCAAAAACACAGTTATAATGCCCCTAAAAGATCGGCGATTGCACTAAACTGTTACTTGGAGTAATTTTATTAAGCCGACCCAAAAGAGCGGTGACCTCGCTTCATCAAAAAAAGTGGGCATAGCAACCCATAATAATCGCACTTAACCCAAGCCGCTAGTTGTCGTGCACTCATTGATCTCATAATTAACAAGGAAGAATAAATATGATTACAAATAGCTATTTAATTTCAGGTGAAACATATATTTCTCAAAATAGACCAGATACAACTCACAACTTTCCGCCAGATGATGAAATTAACGAAAAATACAAAAAGGGAGAGATAAGAATTGTAACAGAACAAGCTCGTTATCCACTTGATAGTATAGAAGCTATGCTTGACAGTGCAAAATATATCCGAAATCCTGAATACCAACGTCGTAAAAGATGGAACAATACTCGAAAATCTCGTTTAATAGAATCATTCATAATGAATGTACCTATTCCACCTATTTTTTTGTATGAAATAGACTATTCTATTTATGAAGTAATGGATGGACAACAAAGACTGACAGCTATATATGATTTTTATAAAGGAAAATTTGAGCTAGAAGGATTAGAGTATTGGCAGGAACTTAACGGGCGAAATTATCAAAATTTACCTGAGCAAGTTCAAAAAGGTATAGATAGACGATATTTGTCTTCTATTATTTTATTGCAAGAAACAGCTAAAAGTAAAGAAGAAGCTGAATATCTCAAACAGATAGTTTTTGAAAGATTGAATAGTGGAGGAGAGAAGCTAACTGCACAAGAAACAAGAAATGCCTTACACAATGGCAAGTTTAACCGACTATGTATAAAACTTTCTGAAAATGACCCTTTCCGTAAAATGTGGAACTTACCCTTAGAAAGTGAAGGGGAAGAAAAGTTACTTGAAAGTGAATCTTATCGCAAAATGGAAGATGTAGAATTAGTTTTGCGATTCTTTGCTTATCGTCATATAGAGAATTTAAAATCTCCAGTGGATAAATTTTTAGATGAATATTTAAAACAAGCAAATAACTATTCAGATCAAACGATTGAAAATCTTGAAAATATTTTCCAACAAACTATTCAGTTGATTTATTCTATATTAGGGGATTCAGCTTTCATCCCTCCAAAAGAACAGCGTGATAGAAAAACACCATTAAAAACTATTTATGATCCAATAATGCAGGTGTTTGCAAATAATATTCCCCATAAGGAAAGTCTACTCAGAAATAAAGCTGACATTAAAAGTAATCTATATTCAAATAAAGAATTGCTATATATCAAAGAAGAAAATAATAGATCGCTTTTTGATGGTAGATACAATAACAAAAAGGATGTAGAAGCACGCATTGAGTATTTTCATAATTTCCTAAAAAACTATATTTAATTATTGATATAAATTATGAATATACAATCATTGGAAAACTTCAAAAGAGAATTAAATCAAATTAAAGAATATTTAAAACACATTCAATATGTAAATGATTTAACAGCTTATGCTATTATAGACACTGATAATGGACAAATCAAGGAATTACTTAATAGACTAAAAGAGCATGATAGGGGTTTTAGAACAGATAAACGAATATTTGAATATAAAGCTTCTATTATTTCACTTTATGGACTGCTAGAAAAATATGTAGAAATCTGGATTAAAGAATATCTTGATTCCCTCTCTAAAGTAGTACCTGAATATAATCAAGTGGATGAAAAGATTAGAATTAATCATTTTGAACTGTCTTTAAAATTGATAAATACTATTGCAACCAGAGAAAGTGCTAAATATCAGCATCTTAAAAAAGAGGAGGTATTAAAGAAGTTAAATGAATGTATTGTTAATCCTAGCAACTATCAAATTAACACAGAAGCGTTTGTTCTTTTATCAGGTAATTTAAAACATAATAAAATTGTAGAAATATTCAATAAGTTAAGTTTAGATTTAAACGATGAATTACTGAAGAATGAAGAACTTAATAATGAGATCGGTTTAACACCAGAAAGAATTTCCACAATAGGAAAAGATATTTTGTACAATAAAATCAATGATTTAGTTGAAAGACGAAACCAAATTGCTCACGGTTCAGAAAACGTAGAGGATATCAAAAGCATATCTGAATTAGAACCTTATATTCAATTTTTAGAAAAATATTGTCAAGCTATTTTTCAAGCATTATTTGAACAATTTATCAAACAAGAATCAATACATACTTTTCAAAAAATAGAAAAGGTGATTAAAATTTTTAATGATAAAATATTAGCATTTGAGATTGAAAACTATACGATAAAAGTTAAAGATATGCTAATTATTGAAACTAAAGAAGGAAGATTTTATAAAAAGCCTATTTTGACCATTCGATTAGATGATCAATCATATCCAGAACTGGCAGTTATAGAAAAAACAAATATTGGTATTAGCGTTGAGCCTAAAATAAAGCCTAACCAAACATTTTACATAATCAAAAAATAGTGCGATCGCAGATTGATTAAACTTGACCGATCGCCTTCACCGCAGCCAGATACCGCTCCTTCACATTTTCGTAGTCCAACTCCTCCGCAATTCCTTCCACACTACCACGTTCAATCATATCCGCATGACGCTGTAGTGTGGTTCGGTCTGGTGTTCGGTGAGTAAAGGGCGCGATCGCTGATCTTGTAGGTTAAGTGCGATCGCCTAGAAATCACGACTCACAGGAATAGCGATCGCCGTAATCAAAAAATTTAATCTACCTGTTGACACTAAACCGTCTGGACGGTATAGTTATTTTTGAGGCAAGTTGATTGTCTTAATTTTTTAGTATTCGAGCAAAAGGGTATGGCAGAGGCTTTAGAGATAGGCAAGCGATCGCGATCGGCGACGCGAGAATCACTCCTCAATGCGGCGGGTGAGGTCGTTTTACGCTCTGGGGCTGACGCTTTGACCCTTGATGCAGTTGCTAAAGAAGCAGGCGTAAGTAAAGGCGGATTGCTCTATCATTTCCCTAATAAAGAAGCTCTCCTGACGAGTATGGTGGCAAACCTGATCACCGAGTTTGAGCAATTATTAGAGCTAGAACTAACTCGCGAAGGCGATCTCACCGCCAAAGGTGCTTGGTTGCGGGCTTACATCAGGGCTGGAGATCTATTCGATCGCCAGAATGCAGCAATTCAGTCTGGATTGTTGGCTGCTGTCGCTAAGGATCGTAAACTCCTCCAACCATACCAAGAAGCCTCTACTCGGTGGTATCAGCAAGCCTGTAATTGTGGTGTTGCTCCACTCAAGGCAGGGGTAATTCTCTTAGCTGCGGATGGACTTTCTTGGAATCAGTTACTAGGACTTAACTGCATTTCTGATGAGGATCGATCGCATCTGATTTGGGAACTAATTCGGATGACCTACGCCGATGACTAAAGTTCGCTAAGTTTTTTTGAAATGGATTAGTAAAACAATGACTGTCAGAAATGAAGCTCCGCAAATACTCTATCTTCAGCAATCTCAAATCCCTGCTGCTGCAAAATTGATGGCTGAAACCTTCTTGCCAGATCCCGTATCTTGCTATCTCATGCCCAACGAACGGCATCGCGTGAAAATCCTCGAAAAAGCTTGGAGCGAAATGATAAATCACGATATTCATTTAGGAAATGTCTATGCCAGTCATCACAGTAATAGTAACGCTTCGGCATCGATCGGTAGCTCTCAACTGTTAGGGATTGCTAGTTGGTTGCCTCCTAACGCCAAGTCACCTTCATTACTACAATCACTTCCCTTGATTTTTGAAATATTCCTACAGAGTGGTTTTCGTTCCACAAGCCGAATTCTCAACACCTTGACTAAAACGGAAGCCTATCGCCTGCGTGACTGTCCAACTCCGCACTGGTATCTAGATGGATTAGCCGTATCACCAACTACGCAAGGCAAAGGGATAGGTAGTATGCTATTGCAACCTGTTTTGCAGCAAGCCGATCACCAAGGTGAAATTTGCTATCTCTATACTTCCACCCCTCGCGCTGTAAAATTCTATCAACGGCATGGATTTGTGGTACGCGATGAATTGCGAATTCTCAACGATGCACCGCCCTTATGGATGATGATGCGATCGCCTAAAAATCAAGACTCACAGGAATAGCGATCGCATACCGCAAACCCATAGAAAATATATCGTTAAAGCGAGCTCCTAAAAATCACGACTCACAATTATAGCGATCGCATACCGCTAAAAATTACGACTCACAGTAATAGCGATCGCTTTAGGGTGAGTTAATGAAATGTAACGCTCCTTATTTTTGTTTGAACGAAAGCATTCTGTTCGGAAATGTAGGGGGTGAGAGATTTTCCAAGCACATCTTTTAATCAATGGCTAATCAGGGTTTGCCATTCCTGAATTGCAGCAGAGGGAACAGATAATCTCACCGATTCACCGTCGATGGTTGGTAATGTCAATTGCAGGGGAATCTCCGCCTGTAACTGAGGTAGGGCAAGCTGAATGTCATATTCTCCAACATTGCTTGGGGCTGGTGTGTCGTGAGAAATTTCGCTAGAAATATCCTTGGCGGTGAGAGTTTGCCCCAGGGATGTTGTTAAGGTAAGTGGTTGAGTGCGATCGAATTCCACCCCACCAGGAAAGCCCACGAGTCGTAGGGAGACAATAGCACTACCATCGGGATGAATGCGCTTAAAGGCGATCGCCAGCCAGGACTTTCCGTTCTGATCGTGCAGTTTTTGCCGGGATTGATAGAGCATTTGTCCTGGATATTCTTCGATTTGCCCCGCAGTAGCAAAAGCAGGTAAGGGAATACAGACAATCAGTAAAACGCAGATAAAAGCAGCCATTAGCCGTCGCATTAGGCGAATTTTAGCAGCGTTAAAAAAGCAGATAGGGTTCATCACAAAAGTCCTCAAAAAGTTAAAATCTATGGCAATTCCAGAGTAAAAATTTGGGATTTCAATCCTAATTGTTTGGGTGCATTAGCTAGAGGCGATCGCCTCTCCTGCGTTTTTCCAGCCGGCAAAGCTAGGTGGAAAACCTTGGACATTCTCATAACCCAATAAGTGCAGTGTCATTACTCCCATTGCCGATCGATAACCGGCGGAACAGTACAGCACTACAGGGCGATCGTGCGGAATTTGCTCCAGATTGTGCGCCAGGGTTTGGAGGGGAATATTGAGGGCATTAGGTATATGTCCCGATCGATACTCCGAGGGTTCTCGCACATCCACCAACAGGGTTTGAGGGTTCTTTAATAGGTTTTTCAACCCTTCGACATTGGCGATCGTGTAATAGCCTGGTGGAATTGATGTGAGAAAGCGATCGATTGCTGATTCTAGATTCACGGTTTTTTCAGACATTGTTTGCATCCTTTCTTGAAAAATTGGTTTAGTTTCTATGATAGTTGCTGCGAGGATCGGGTTTTGCCCAATACCAACCAAGAGGCAAAAACATAGTGCAAATCCCAGTAATATGCTCTGAATTGATTTCTTAAAGCTCATGGATTTCTCCTAAAATGGATTTTCTCGATATCACTTCATCCTCAAACCTACCAGGGCTTTTCTCCAGTGCGGGGATCGTTTTCCGTCCAAGCATTGATGGTAATTGGGGCGATCGGGGGTATCACTGTCACCTACATCAATAGTGGCAAAATTGCGATCGGTCCTCATTTATTTGCAGGCTTAGGAATGGTGGGGTTGATTTCTACTTCTGCGGCTCTGGTTCCCTTTATGCAAAAGCATGACTGGGTTCGCAGCATCCACGTTTCGCTGAACATGATTCTACTGGGATTGTTTGGCTGGCAAGCCGTGACAGGGGTGCAAATTGTACAGAAGATTTTGAGTTCGATGAATGGGCCTGCTGCGGGGTAATTAGTATTCAATTTACGGCAGCAAAGATTTATATCAGCATCAGATATAAATCTTTGTTAGTAAGAGTGGGGAAATTCCGTCTGACCATCGCCTCCTACATTGTCGAAATAAACATCAATTCCGTCCGGTGCCGCTTGGTTCAATTGTTCGATGACTGGGCCATAATTGTAATTGAAAGCGCGATCGAATCCGCATTCTTCTAGCAGAAACTTGACTTTTTCTGCTGAACCTGCTGAGCCGATGACACGACATCCGCGCAATTTTGCCATCTGTCATAATTTAGGTTCTTGATGTTAATAAACCGCGAAGACGCTCATGACACGAAGTAAGAGAAAAGAAGAAGTACATAATCTTAGACCGGGAAGGGAATAAAATGGCTATCTTCTTATCGGAGCGGAAACTGCTACTCGGCCTCTTGCAACGATGCCATATCAATAACGAAGCGATATTTAACGTCGCTCTTCACCAGGCGATCGTAGGCTTGATTTATGTTCTGAATGGGGATGAGTTCGATGTCGGAGGTAATGTTATGCTTGCCGCAGAAATCCAGCATTTCCTGAGTTTCTTTGATGCCGCCAATCAGGGAGCCGCTGAGACTGCGCCGACCAAAAATCAAGCTACCGACATTCAGAGAAAGCGGTTCGGCTGGTACGCCAACTTGGGTGAGGTTGCCATCGCGTTTTAATAGAAGAAGGTAAGCGTTGATGTCGTGTTGTGCGGATACAGTGTCGAGAATGAAATGGAAACTATTCAAATGTTTTTTCATCTCGTCGGCATTCTTGGAATTGACGACTTCATCTGCTCCCAGCCTCCGGGCATCTTCAACTTTGTTCGGCGAGGTTGTGAATACAACGACATGGGCACCGAAAGCCTTCGCCAATTTCACCCCCATGTGTCCCAGTCCACCGAGTCCCACAACACCAACTTTCTGACCTTTGGTAACATTGTTGTGGCGTAATGGGGAATAAGTAGTGATTCCAGCGCAAAGCAGTGGAGCGACGGCGGCGAGATTCAAATTCTGCGGAACTTGCAGCACAAAGGCTTCATCTACGACAATGCTGTCAGAGTATCCCCCGAAAGTCATCCCGCCAAGGTGTTTGTCGGGGGAGTTGTATGTGAAAGTGATGTTGTCACAGAACTGTTCTAGGTCTTCCTCGCAGTTTGCACAAGTGCGGCAGGAATCGACCATACATCCCACTCCTGCGGTGTCGCCTTCCTTAAATTTTTTGACGTGGGCACCGACTTTGATAACCCGTCCGACTATTTCATGGCCAGGCACACAAGGGTATGCGGTGTTTTGCCATTCGTTGCGGACGATATGTAAGTCGGAGTGACACACGCCGCAATATAGAATTTCGATCTGCACATCGTGCTGACCGACTTCGCGGCGTTGAAAGTTGAAGGGTGCGAGTGGATTCGTGGCATTTTGGGCGGCGTAGGCGTTTGTTTTCATGAATTGCGATCCTGATTATTTACTGATGATTTTATTTCATAAGTGGATTCAAGTTCGCTGCTGAACTCAGGATTATTCAACCAGCTCAACTAGCTTGTAGCTGGATCAATGTTTGTGTCCCAGCAGCGTCACTAATCCGCAGTGCTACCATCACACCGTTTGAGTTTTGTCCGGTTAAAACTTCAGTTGGCGAATCGACAGTGTGAGCGTAATTCACCTCATCTTTACCCACTTCAATCACCAAATCATCTCCTTTTCCAGGGCGATCGTAAACCATCGCCATTAAAGGTGCATTCTTAATCAATTCTGCATCACCGAGTTCTGAACCGATGATTGCGATCGAAATATGCCGGCCGCGATTGCCATCGGTAAACTGATCGAAAAATTCACCCCATCGCTCGCGGGGCACAGATTTGTTGATTTCAATCTTGTTGGTCATTTCCATTTTATTCACCATGATGATTCCTTGTGAAAAAGTAGTAAAAAGAAGCCGAGCTATGAAATAGTTACTAAGTTAAGCTGTTCGGCATTTAAACTCCTCCGCGTAGGGGCGAATGGCAAGAGAGCCCCTACCAGGTTTTCCGTTTCAGCTAGTAGGGTTCGCGAATGCCGCACCCTACTAGCTAGTTCAAAGTCTTAGACTGCGATCGACATACTCATTTCCTGACTAATTCTGTCTAGCATCTGCTTCGCCTGACTGACATCCTCGCTGCTACCTGTCACAAGGATAATGAACTCGCCTGCTTCGATTTTAGTGTCGTACTTCACTACCTCGTCTTTCGGAATTCCTAACCCTCCCAAGGCACCAGCCAATCCTCCTACAGCAGCAGCACCAGCGCCACCAATAACCGTTCCTTCCAACCAACCAGCTAACACCCCAGCAATGGGGCCAGCAACGACGATCGGACCCATTCCCGGAATAAACAGCACTCCAGCCCCGGCTAAAATGCCAAATAAACCTCCGACAAAGCTACCCCAATAACCCCCTCCGGCTGCTCCAGCTTTGGCTGTATCTTTCCAGGTGAGAAATCCGCGCACGTGTTCAGTGGTGTGGTAGTCTTTGCCAATTATCGAGAGCTTTTGCATATCGAATCCTTTTTTTTGCAGCTCCAATACGACCTTTTCAGCTTCTGAATGGGAGGGGAAATGACCAACAATCGTATGTGTGTATGACATGAGTTTGTTTCCTTTGTTATTTGTCCGCATTAAGGACAAAATTTTTAATTTTTGATTTGTTTTTTATCTTTGGACGTTCGATTTCATCTTGTCGAGCTTCGATTCACAAGCATCTTGGGCGTAGGGAAACGGCACTGCCCATTAGTGTCAACTTAAGCATGAAAGCCTTGGTATCTCTCGTTCATAGCCAACTCTAGATCCCCCTAAATCCCCCTTAAGAAGGGGGACTTTGATCGGACTCTTGTCCCCCCCTTCTTAAGGGGGGATAGGGGGGATCTAGGGTTAATAGTCAAACAGCAGTCTGTGACAGGGTTTGACCTTAAGTTGACACTAATGGGCACTGCCGTCTCCTCCTCCCTACTTTTGCGTAGTAGTTGCCGCCGCCGCAGTTGTTGCATCTAGCCTGGTACAAATCGCTTTCAAGGTTGCTGCTTCGGCTTCTTCCATCGTCGCCATTGCAAATAAGATCGCTGTATTGGCATAATCCTCGGCTTGATCCGCCCGATGTTCGAGTTTCTTGACTTCGCGACTCGCTTTCCATTCCTCGACGTTCGACTTCACCTCAGATTCTTTTTCCTCAAATTGAGTTTTGAGCTTTTCCCGATATTCATCAAATTGTTGTTTCTTAGCCTCTAGATTTGTCTTCATTTCGTCGAGTTTCGATTGCAGCTCAGCTTCAGTATTTTTCGTTGCAGATTGAACGCTTTCCTTCAGCAATTTTGCCCGATCTTCAATCGCTTCTAAATTGTCATGGAGTTGTTTGGTGAAGTTGTCAATTGTCGTACTCATGATGATTCCTCTAGTATGTGGAGTTTATGGGACTTGTCGATAGTGTTATTAAATTGCCAGCCAGTCACAAAAGTCTTTGTTGTCAATGACTCGATCTACTTGTGAAAAACTGAACTGATTGTTTTATGGTTTGATCTTTCATGACTACATGATTTCATGATGCGGAGTTATTCTCATCTGTCTTAGGTTTAATCTCTGAGTATCTCGTAAGGTAGATATAGCAATCCTAAATCATTTGTGAATTTCTTACTCCCTACAGACTACCAAGCTGTAAAGTGTTGGGTTTCGCGTTTTTTTGTTACTTTTTCCCAACTTTACCAGCGGTTCTGAGAATTTGACAAGCCAAAATTGCCGCACCAAACCCATTATCAATATTCACCACGCCAACACCAGCCGCACAAGAATTAAGCATAGTTAAAAGAGGCGCAATTCCCCCAAAACTAGCGCCATAACCAACACTTGTCGGCACAGCAATCACTGGACAATCTGCCAAACCAGCAACCACACTCGCCAACGCACCTTCCATACCCGCAACCGCAATCAACACATCAGCATCATCAATTACGTGGCGATTACTCAGCAAGCGGTGAATGCCGGCAACTCCCACATCCCGCAAACGCTGCACCTGAAAACCACAAAGTTCCGCAGTAACGGCCGCTTCTTCTGCTACACCTAAATCTGCTGTTCCTGCACTAATAATTGTTACCTTACCTGGATGTTGCGAAGTTGGAGAACTAGCAGAAATTGCACAAATTCGAGCTTTTTGATAATAGCACAAATCTGGTATTTTTTGTTGTAATTGCTCGAAAACTTCCGGCTCAATTCGTGTGGCCATCACCGCCGGATTTCGCCCGCGCATCGCCTGGATAATCTCCACAATTTGGTCTGGTGTTTTACCTGGGCCCCAGATTACTTCTGGGAAACCGGTTCTTAATTTGCGGTGGTGGTCAATTTTCGCAAAATCGCCCACTTGTTCAAAGTCAAAATGCTTTAATTTGTCTAAAGCGGTGGCGGGACTGATATCACCAGCGGCCACAGATTCGAGTAACTTTTGTAAGATTTCTGGTTCCATAAATATTGTGAATTGGGAATGGGGCATGGGGCATGGGGCATTGGGCATTGGGCATTGGGCATTGGGCATTGGGCATGGGGCATTGGGCATTGGACATTCGCAACCAATAACTCATAACTAATAACTAATAACCAATAACCAATAACAACTGACTATTCGGCAATCTTTAGTTCGTACAAATTCCAGAAAGCACCTCCGATCGCACTGTATTTAATACCGGAAATGCGATCGCGCACAGCCTCAAAAGTCAAGGGATTTACCATATAGATAAACGGCACTTGTTCTGCGATAATCTTCTGCGTCTCCCCATAAAGTTCCTTGCGCTTAGCTTCATCAAGTTCCTGGGAAGCCTTCACGTAAAGGTCATCAATTTTCTGTTCCCACTCAGCCACTTCCCAACCTTTGATCGGTGGTTCTCCCGCTTGCGGGCCCTGGTTGAAACTGTGCAAAGTACCGTTAACAGACCAAATATTGTAGCCACTGTGCGGTTCCAGACCTCCGGTAAAACCACCGAGGTAAGTATCCCAATTTTTACTCAAACGCAGCTTTTCCACATATGTGTTAAAACTCAGAAATTGCGTATCAATTTGCATCCCCAGTTTGCCCAAATCTTGTTTGATTTGCGTTCCCATTTGTTCCCGAACTTTTTTCCCCGCAGCCATTAACAAAGTAAATCGCACTTTGTTGCCCTCTGTGTCCAGTAATTCCCCTTCGGTATTATACTTGAAGCCAGCACTTAACAGCAAATCTTTGGCTTTTTGTAGATCGTAGCTGTAAGTTTTTAATCCTTCTTTTGGGGATAAGTAGAACGGGCTTTGGGCTGGAATTGGGGAATGGAGGGGCGCGCCAAGTCCGCGATAGATGTTGTTAGTCATGGCGTCCCGGTTGATGGCGTAGGCGATCGCCTGCCGGAACTCCTTAGTCGCGAACCACCGAGACTTAATCGGGTCTACAAAGGGCTGCTTTTGAGGATTACGCCCCTTGTTTAGGTTGAAACACATAAAGACACTGCCAGTGTCCGGGCCGCCGTTAAACACCGTATATTTACCCCGTTTTTCCTCCCGTTTTAGCAGCGGAAATACTTCTGGTTGTACCTCCAGACTATCCAAATCGCCCGATCGGAAATTCAGCAGTTGAGTATCAGTATTTTCGATGATTTGCCAGACAATTTGCTGGATGTAAGGCTGAGTAGTTCCCTGAGTATCTTTGCGCCAAAAATAGGGATTGCGTTCCAACACAACTCGCTGATTTGGAGTATAACTGAGCATTCGGTATTGACCGTTACCGACAATTTTTTTGGGGTCTGTATCGGTTCCCCAGGTACTCAGGAACTTCGGCTTGCCTTCACTATCTGTATTGCTGATTGATTCTTGTAGAATATGAGCTGGTAAAATCGGTATTCCCCCAGCATATCTAATAAATGGAGCAAAGGGTTCGGCAACGGAAAATTCAACGAGGCGGCTGTCAAGTTTTTTGAGTTTGGGAAATTGGCGACTCATCCCAACTCTCAGAGTATCTTTTAAACCGCTAGGGATTTTATCATTGAAATAAATTTTGTCATAGCTGAAGATAATGTCATCAGTAGTCATCGGTTCGCCATCAGACCATTTCAATCCCTCTCGCAGGGTGAAGACAATCTTTTTGCCATCTTTGGAGACTTCCCACGACTCGGCTAAACCGGGTTCTAGTTCTGATGTCAGACCATTTTCGTTGATCAATCCTTCGTTGAGATAGCCAAAAACGCTGTAGGCTGACTGATTTAGCGGATAGTTAAAGGTGGCTGGGCCGCTGGGGGTGGGGACGATGAGTCTGTTTGTTAATTGCGATCGGGCTGGAGTACACGCAGACAACGCTATGGTAACAATTGCTGCCAGTAAAATTATGAGCGATCGCAGTTTTGAATGTAGCATCATAGAAATTTTCATAATTTTCAACTATACCATTTCCGTAATCTAAAATCTAAAATCTAAAATCGAATGACTGAGATTGTAGCCAACCGAGAAAGTCTTCAGTGCGCGAAAAATACTTTGCCACTCCAGCTTGTTGCAAAGCATCTTGAACTTCTGGAAGTTGGCGAAATTCTTTGATGTTGCCACTTAGAAATACTTTAGTTTCTGTGGGGTGCAAGCGGGCATGATTCAGTATACAGTGTAGAATCAAATTATCTGTTGGGTCTTTGGTGATGATAGTTGCATTCAAGCTTTTTTGAATAATATTAGCTGTTAAGGCAATCATCTGACCATTTTGAGACAACTGCTCAATAGATTCGCGCAGACGCAATTTTATATCCTGGAGTCGTCTTTCATGGTCGTTTCTAGACTGACCTAAGTTGAAAGATAGAGACCGGGCGTGGTGTGAGGTAAAATCTCGATTAGCCTCGCTGATTTGATTGTCAATTTGTTGTTTAAAATAATTATTTCGCTTCACTTCATCCTCTAAAGCAGAGAAAGATTCCATGTAGCAAATACTGGGTATTGTCAACTGTACAGATGCTGGCGTTTGCATCAGCAACGTACTGGCTTCAGGGTCACGCCCTGTGGCAATACTCATCAAGAAGTTTGTCTCTATATACAAAATGACCAAGTTGCACTCCTGCTTTTGTTGTTCCACTAGCCAGTCTTTGTAACAAGCCAATGATTGCTATCTGTTCTGATGCTGGTGGCATTTCCGATTTCCAGTTATATGCTAAGTCTCGCAGCCACGATTCGATTAGACTCTCTAAGTAACGCTCAGATATCCATTTTTTGCCAAATTCAGGCTCATAATGGCGAAGTATCTCACCAGTGTTTAGAGAACAAACAGGTTCAGATAAATTTACTCCGTCCCATTTGAAAATCAGAATTTGTTCGGTGTCAACAAACATAGCATAGGGAATTATGGTGCGTTGCTCGGATATCTTCGCTAACACAGCTTTCATCCAAGATATCATGTAATCAGCAATCCTCTGTTTTGCTGCTGGTTCTTGAGCTTGAATAATTTTGACCTCGATGAGCACGACTACCCGATCGTCTTTATCTAAGGCGATAATATCAACATCGATCGGGGTTTCGATTTCTAAGTTTTCGTCAAGCATAGATTTCCATCCTAAATTAGCTGAAAATTGTCATAACCTGACAACTATTTTAGCATTAACAAAACTACAGCGTAAGCTGCGATGCCTTCTTCTCTTCCCACCGGGCCTAATTTTTCGTTGGTGGTGGCTTTGATGCCGATTTGGTCTGGGTTGAGCTTGAGGACGCTAGAAAGGCGATCGCGCATTTGCCCAATATGCGGTTTCAGCTTCGGACGTTCGGCTACAATTACAGAATCAATATTGCCTATTTCCCAGCCTTTATCTAATATCAACTGGTTGACTTGTTCTAGCAAGACTAAACTATCAGCACCCTTCCATTTGGGGTCAGTCGGTGGGAAATAATGGCCGATATCTCCGAGGCTGAGGGCTCCTAACATGGCGTCCATAATCGCGTGAGTGAGCACGTCGGCGTCGCTGTGGCCGAGTAATCCTAATTCGTGGGGAATGTTCACGCCGCCCAGGATGAGGGGGCGATCGGTCACTAAGCAGTGAATGTCGTAGCCGTTGCCGATGCGAATGTTCATTTGGGAATGGGGAATGGGGAAAATCCAACTTCAAATATCCAAGCAATCAAATTTCATCTGGGTTAATACCCAACTCTCTTAATTTGGCGGCTAACTTTTCTTTCTGTTGCTTTTCAATTTCTAATTGTTGTATTGCCTGCTCTTTCTGATGCCGCTCTAATTCGGCTCTTTGAGTTTCAGCTTCATCTCCCATTAATACTAAATTTCCATCAGTATCAAAGAACCTCAACCAGTTACCTTGAGAGTTTTCTATTTGACCTTCCCATATACCCAGCCATAAGCCTAATGATTCACAATATAATCTCCCTTGTTGATTAGGAGATAAGGATTGATATCGACGATTGATTAATTGCCAACCTCTCAGAGAATTGGAATTTTTGGGATTGTAGACAAAATAATCTTGGGTTTTTAATTTACGCTCGTAGATGTCTTTTTTGGTGGTTAAATCTACTTCAGCAGTCGAGGGAGACATTAATTCAATTACCACATCTGGCAATCGACTGTCTTCTTCCCAAGCAATCCAAGCATCTCTATTTGTGGTTCCATCTACATCTAAGACAACAAAGAAATCTGGGCCTTTGAAGTCTTGATTTTTGACTTGGTTTGCACTGTAGTAGACAAACATATTGCCGCCTACAAAAAAGTCTTGCCGATCGCGCCAGTGATATTTGAGGGATTGGATCAGTACATTCATCGAAACTCTATGGTTATTGCTTTCCATCGGTTCGCCATCATCGGTAATTAAATCTATTGGTAACTTTTCTATGGCTAGTGACATAAGTTTATAGCTGGTAAAATTTAGTTTGTTATGTCTTGTTATGAAAACAGGCAAGATGCCTGTTTCACGATCAAAACAGGCAAGATGCCTGTTCCACGATCAAAACAGGCAAGATGCCTGTTCCACAAAAGATAAATACGATCGCGCTTTCTCCTATTCTCCCCTCTCTTGCAACCAAACCTCATACAAATCTAGTCGGCGCGATCGCGTTTTTTCGATTTGCTGTTCCCTCCGCCAACGGGCAATTTCGGCGTGATTCCCAGATAGCAGCACATCAGGAACCTTCAAGCCCCGAAAATCTGCGGGTCGAGTATACTGTGGATAATCCAAAAGCCCGTCCTCAAAACTCTCAAACTTCAGCGAATCTTCCTTCCCCACAGTGCCCCGCAGCAAGCGCAAAACCCCATTAATCAAAGCCAAAGCGGGAATTTCGCCCCCCGTGAGCACAAAATCGCCCAAGGATACCTCGCGAGTGACTAAATCCAAAACGCGATCGTCCACACCCTCATAATGACCGCAGATTAACACCAACTGGTCGCACTCAGCAGCAAAACCCCGAAACATCCCCTGCTGCATCGGTTCACCCTGGGGAGTTAGCAAAATCACCTCGCGCCGTGGCAAAATCGGCAGGGACTCCACCGCCGCAAAAATCGGTTCGGGCTTCATCAGCATCCCCACCCCGCCACCATAAGGTTCATCATCAACTCGGTGGTGCTTGTCTGTGGTAAAATCACGAGGATTGACAAAATTCACCTCAGCAATATTTTTAGCTAAGGCTTTGCCCATCAATCCCGACCCTAGGGGAGCCAAGAAAAATTCTGGAAATAGGGTAACAACGTCAAATCGCACAATAATTGGAATTTATCAACACACTTCCTCTAGTTTGACCTCTAGAGGGCGATCGGTTTTAGGTAATTGTATGATTCTTCATAATTTCTTAAAATTTTTGGCACTGAATTTTTATTTTTATGTATATGGGGCAGGTTTTGTATGAAAATTATCCCTTCTTAGCACAGTGCCTTTCCTAAACTAGCTTCTAAATAACTGCGGGTTATGTCGATCGCCGATCAAATCTCCAGCCAAATTATTTATTCTTCAAAAGTCCGATCGTACCCACAACACGGCAAAATTTAATTTCACACCCAACCGAGGAAAACATACAATGCAGCAATTGACATCTCCAGCCGTTCCACAAAACATCCCCCAACGCACAAAAACCTCGATTATGGTGATCGGGGGAGCCGAAGACAAAGTTCACGGACGGGAGATTCTGAACACATTTTTTCACCGTTCTGGGGGTACAGAGGCTCGGCTGGCGATCGTTCCCTCAGCTTCGCGAGATCCAGAAGGGATCAGCAACCGCTACCGCACCATCTTTGACGAAATGGGTGTCAGAGCTATCAAAGTTGTTGACATCCGGGAACGGGAACAGGCTGAAAACCCCGTGTGGAAAGATTACTTAGACGACTGTACGGGCGTATTTATCACAGGTGGTGACCAACTGCGGCTCTGTGGGTTGCTGGCCGACACACCAGTGATGGAAAAAATTCGCAAAGAAACCAGGGAAGGCAAAATTACTCTAGCTGGAACGAGTGCTGGGGCTGCTGTGATGGGCTATCACATGATTGCAGGTGGTGGAAGTGGTGCTTCTCCAAATCGCTCTTTAGTTGATTTGGCAAATGGGCTTAATATTATACCGGAAGTGATTGTAGACCAGCATTTTCACAACCGCAATCGGATGGCTCGGTTGCTGTCGGCGATCGCATCTCATCCAGATTTGCTTGCTCTTGGCATTGACGAAGATACCTGCGCCCTATTTGAAGGAGACGACACGATTAAAATCCTTGGTAAAGGAACCGTGACCATTGTTGATTCTAGAGAAATGCTGTACACCAATGAGCCTCAAATAGAAGCAACACAACCCTTGAGTCTTTTCAATCTGCGCCTGCACGTACTTTGCCACGGAGATTGTTACAATATGTCTCTAGGCAAAGCTATGCCATCTTCCGCCTGTTCCGAGTCTGGATGGCCTGCTGAATGTCGCACATCCAACTAACACACCAAATAATAGTCATTGGTCGCCGATCGTCAGTCATTAGTAATTTATTTGCTAGCCAAAGATTGATGACGGAGGATAAGCTATTGGAGAATCAGGAATCCCACGCCCGGCGTATCCGATCGCCGGATGGATGTGGATCTTCCCATCTCATACCTAAAATCTCAAATTCGGTGGGCAGTAACTGAAAAATTAGTACAAAAATGTTCTTAACGAACAGTTTATCGGGGAGTCAGGCTGGAAATTGAATAAATGATCCAATCAAGTCAAAAATAGTAAGCGTGGATTAAATAGCGCGGCCAAAAGTTGTTTAATTAATGCCGATTGTAACAACCCAAAGTTTCTCTCCAAGCAATCAAGTCGAATCACGGCGCTTAAAATCGCCTAAGTTCTTTTTCATCCCCCAACTCAAAGTTAAAGCTTTCCAAACATCTACGAGGTTTTATGAAAATACTAAAAATCCAGACATTGCGCGGCCCCAACTACTGGAGCATTCGACGACAAAAACTGATCGTCATGCGTCTAGATTTAGAAGAATTGGCAGACAAGACGACAGCCCAAATTCCAGGATTCTATGAGGGTTTGCTGACGGTTCTACCTAGTTTGTACGAGCATTTTTGTTCCCCAGGTCGTCAGGGAGGCTTTCTGCAACGTGTCAAAGAAGGCACGATGATGGGACACGTCATTGAACACGTAGCCCTAGAACTTCAGGAAATGGCGGGAATGCCTGCGGGATTCGGTCGCACCCGTGAGACTTCGACTCCGGGTACTTATCAGGTGGTACTTGAGTATCAAAACGAACAAGCAGGTCGCTATGCTGCCAGGGCTGGCGTTCGTCTGTGCCAGAGCATTGTCAGTACCGGCACCTATTCACCTACAGAGTTGGCCCAGGATTTAAGAGACCTCACAGAGTTTGCTGCGTCGGCATCCCTGGGACCGAGTACGGAAACACTGGTCAAGGAAGCAGAAGCTCGTGGCATTCCCTGGATGCAGTTGAGTGCTAGGTTTATGATCCAGTTGGGCTACGGGGTTCACCAAAAGCGGATTCAAGCAACTTTGAGCAACCGCACGGGAGTTTTGGGGGTAGAACTAGCTTGCGACAAGGAAGGTACTAAAAATATCCTGGGTAGTGCGGGTGTGCCCGTGCCCAGAGGTACGGTAATTCACTATTTAGACGAACTCGAAAGTGCGATCGAAGAAGTTGGCGGCTATCCCATTGTGATTAAACCGCTAGATGGCAATCACGGACGCGGGATTACGATCGACATTAATTCCAGGGAAGTAGCAGAAGAAGCCTACGACCTCGCCAGCGCCGCATCGAAAACGAAAAGCATAATTATTGAACGCTATTACACCGGTCGCGACCACAGAGTGTTGGTAGTGAATGGTCAAGTCGTAGCAGTGGCTGAACGAGTCCCCGCTAATGTGGTGGGAAATGGCAGGCTGACAGTAGAACAACTGATTGATGAAGTAAATCGCGATCCGCAACGGGGAGATGGACATGATAACGTTCTCACCCGGATTGTTGTTGATAAATTGTCTTTGGATTTGCTGAACAAACAAGGATACTCGATGGATTCCGTATTGCCCGTCGGCGAAAGAGTATTCTTGCGGGCGACAGCCAACTTGAGCACTGGTGGCATTGCAGTCGATCGCACCGACGAAATTCACCCCGAAAATGTCTGGCTGTTTTCCAGAGTTGCCAAAATTATCGGTTTAGACATCGCCGGCATTGATGTCGTAACTTCCGATATCTCGAAACCCTTGCGCGATACGAACGGAGTCATCGTCGAAGTCAACGCCGCACCGGGTTTCAGAATGCACGTTGCACCGAGTCAAGGTTTGCCCCGCAATGTCGCCGGCGCAGTGATGGATATGCTGTTCCCTTCGCCTGGAGTGAGTCGGGTGCCGATTTTAGCGGTAACGGGGACAAATGGCAAAACTACAACTACTCGCTTGCTTGCCCACATTGTCAAGCAGACTGGCCAAATTACGGGCTACACAACTACCGACGGCACTTATATCGGTGAATATTTGGTGGAAAGCGGAGACAATACTGGGCCCCAAAGCGCTCAGTTGATTTTGTCAGATCCGACGGTGGAAGTCGCGGTGCTGGAAACTGCTAGGGGCGGAATTTTGCGATCGGGCTTAGGATTCGACCAGTGCGATGTCGGTGTCGTTTTGAACGTCGCGGCCGACCACTTGGGAATTGGCGACATCGACACCGTGGAACAACTGGCGACTCTCAAGAGCGTGCTCGTCGAGTCGGTGATGCCCAAAGGCTATGCAGTTTTGAATGCAGATGATCCGCTGGTAGCACGGATGGCGCAAAATGTCAAGGCTCAAATTGCATATTTCTCGATGAACCCAGACAACGAACTGGTGGCCAGACATACCGCTGCGGGCGGGCTGGCTGCGATTTACGAGAATGGCTACTTGTCGATCTTAAAAGGCGATTGGACGCTGAGAATCGAACAGGCGGTCAACGTTCCCTTGACTATGGGCGGACGCGCGCCGTTTATGATTGCTAATGCTTTAGCAGCTTGTTTGGCAGCTTTTGCCCAAGGATTGAAAATAGAAGACATTCGGGCTGCTTTGTCCAGTTTCCAAGCATCTGTGGGCCAAACTCCGGGAAGGATGAACCTGTTTAATTTGGGTAAGTATCACGCCTTGCTCGACTACGCCCACAACCCTCACAGCTACAAAGCTTTGGGCAGTTTTGTGCAGAATTGGGACGGAATGCGAATCGGGGTAGTTGGTGCCCCTGGAGACAGGCGAGATGAGGATTTTGTGACGTTGGGTAAGCTTTCGGCCGAAATGTTCGATCGCATTATTGTGAAAGAAGATGTCGATCGGCGCGGGCGAGAACCCGGTGTGGTGGCTAAGTTAATTTGTCAGGGGATTGCAGAGGCGATTTCTGCACGAACTGCTGATCGATCTAAAGTTGAATACGAGTTGATTCTGGATGAAACAATTGCTGTTAACAAGGCTTTAGACGAAGCACCTGCTGGCAGTTTGGTGGTGATTTTGCCTGAAGGTGTCACGAAAGCTCTGGCTTTGATTGAAGCCCGGAAACCGATTCAGGAATCTGTGGAAGTTCAAAATGGTTTAGTTAAATCAAAGTCGCAGGAAAGTTTAAAACCGACTGTTGTGAATCAAGGATAAAGTCTTAATTCTCATTTAATTAATAGGTTGGGTTTAATTGTGTTAAACCCAACCTATTTGTGTTTAAATTAATACTAAGTATTGTAGGGTGCGTCAGCCCCCAGCGTTTCCCTTGCCTCATAAGCGATCAAGCTGACGCACCCTACAGACTTGCCTCATAGGTCGTGCAACCGGATTTGATATGATTAGTCCTAGGAAAAATCAGCAGTAGCAGGATGGAAACATGAATGAAGCCGATCGCACCAGAGTCGAAACATTCATCACGCGCTGGGAAGGTTCTAGCGGCAACGAACGCGCCAACTACCAGTTGTTTTTTGCGGAAATGTGTGATGCGCTGGGAGTCGATCGCCCTTTGGATAAAGGCAGAATTCCCAACGATCCTTACTGCTTTGATAAAGATGTCAAAATTTTTCACCCCAGCGGCCAAGTAACTTCGGGGTTTGTGGATTTTTACAAAGCCGAACACTTTTTAATCGAAGCTAAACAAGGCGGAACAACCAGCAAAAAAGGCACGGCAAAACGAGGAACGAATACCTATTTGCGAGAGATGGAAAAAGCGTTTGTGCAAGCCGTTTCTTATACGCGAAATTTGCCCAGTAAGCCACCGTTTTTGTTTACTTGTGATATTGGCGATCATTTTGAATTGTGGATGGGTTTTAGCGGCGATTACGGCGGCTATGGGGCGCGGCGAGATATTGGATTGACAGAGTTGCGAAAGCCGGATGTTTTCGATTTGTTTGTCGATATATTTAGCAATCCACAGCAGCGCAACCCAGAGAAAATTGCGGCGCGGGTGACGCGGGAAGTGGCGGCGGATTTGGCAGAGTTGGCGAAGGGAATGGAGGCGAATGTCGATCCGCAGCAAGTCGCCCAGTTTTTGATGCGCTGTATTTTTACCATGTTTGCTGAGGATGTGGGGTTGCTGAAAGAACATTTGTTTACGCAGGCGCTGGAAACGCGGTGGATTCTTAACCCGAAGATGTTTAAGCCGGAGGTAGAGGCGCTGTGGGAGGCGATGAATGAGGGGACGAGTTTTGGTTTTCATGGCCAACTGTTGCGGTTTAATGGCGGATTGTTTGCCGAATCCCAGGCGTTTGCGTTGACAAAGGCGCAGTTAGAAGTATTGTTACAGGCGGCGAAGCGGGATTGGTGCAATGTGGAACCGGCGATTTTTGGGACTTTGTTGGAAAGGGCGCTGGATGCACGGGAGAGGAGTAAGTTGGGGGCGCATTATACGCCGCGATCGTATGTGGAAAGATTGGTAAAGCCTGTGGTGATGGAGCCTTTGGGCGATCGCTGGATTGCGGTACAAGCGGAGGTTAAACAGCTACTCAACGCGGGGGAATCGGAACCGACTGCGAATCAAAGGAAAAAGGCGATCGCGGTTTTAGAGGCATTTCTGACGGAGTTACAACAGGTGAAGATTCTCGATCCGGCGTGCGGATCGGGGAATTTTTTGTATGTGACATTGGATTTGTTGAAGGGGTTGGAGTCGGAGGTGTTGCGGCGCTTGGAGGATGTCACCGGATCGGCGCAGTTGCGGTTAGATATTGCTCAAGTTAATCCGAGTCAGTTTT
Organism: Tychonema bourrellyi FEM_GT703; assembly: GCF_002412335.2. Lineage (GTDB taxonomy): Bacteria > Cyanobacteriota > Cyanobacteriia > Cyanobacteriales > Microcoleaceae > Microcoleus > Microcoleus bourrellyi. The sequence goes on along the minus strand of NZ_NXIB02000018.1, from coordinate 8,790 downwards.
TGGGAATTGAGATCAATCCGAGGGCGGCGGCGATCGCGGATTTGGTGATTTGGATTGGATATTTGCAGTGGCATTTTCGGCGGTTTGGCGATATTCCGCCGATCGAACCTGTGTTGCGAGAGTACAACAATATTGAATGCCGGGATGCGGTGTTGGCCTATGATGCGATCGAACCGGATGTGGATGGGTTGGGGAAGGTGAGAACTCGTTGGGGTGGACGGATGATGAAAAGTCCGGTGACAGGGGACGATATTCCCGATCCGACAAACCAAGTAACAATTTATCGGTATTTGAATCCAAGGGCGGCCGGGTGGCAGGAGGCGGATTATATTGTGTCGAATCCGCCGTTTATTGGGAATCGTAAAATGCGCGAAATTTTGGGAGATGGGTATGTCGAAACATTGAGAAAAGTTTATAAAGATGTACCGGATACAGTTGATTTTGTGATGTACTGGTGGCACAAAGCAGCAGAGGTAGTACGTGCTAGAAATGTTAACATATTTGGGTTTATCACAACAAATAGTATTCGTCAGGTTTGGCAAAAAAAAGTTATAGATTTTCACTTGTTAAATCCGAAAAATCCACTTCGGTTAATTTATGCCATTCCCGATCACCCTTGGACTGATGATGGCGCACAGGTCAGAATTTCTATGACGGTATGTGAACTTAGTAATTATGACACATCGAGACTAATTAAATTGGGACTCGTAATTCGTGAATCTGAAGCAGAAAAACCAGAAAATTCCGCAGAAGAAATTAAAATAGAGTGGAAAAATGCAGGAAAAATATTTAGCAATCTTCAAGCTGGAACTGATGTTTATAGTGCGGTTTCTCTCAATGGTAATCAGAAGTTAGGTTGTCTTGGGGTGAAACTTCATGGTATGGGTTTTTGTTTGACAGAAGCAGAAGCAAAGAACTTGGAGACAGAAGTAATTCACCCTTATCTAAATGGTCGTGACTTGCTACAATTTTCAAGAAAAGCATTAGTCATAGATCTATTTGGACTAACAGAAAATGAAGTTTTTGCTCGTTATCCGAATGTCTACCAATGGATTTATGAGCGTGTCAAACCAGAGCGTGAAAAGAACAATCGTCCAGCCTATCGCGAAAAATGGTGGATTTTCGCCGAACCGCGTTCAAGTTTCCGCCCTGCTCTAAAAACGATATCTCGTTATATAGGTAGTACGCAAACCAGTAAGCATCGTGTGTTCACTTTTATTGATACTAAAGTTATTCCCGATCAGAAAATTCTTGCGATCGCTTTAGATGATGCTTATTTCTTGGGAGTTCTTTCTAGTCAAATTCATGTTAAATGGGCATTAGTATGTGGCGGGCAGCTTGGTCCGACCCCTGTTTATGTCCAAACCGTTTGCTTCGACCCATTCCCCTTCCCGACTCCAACCGACACCCAAAAACAAACCATCCGAGAACTCGGAGAACGCCTCGATAGCCACCGCAAACGAGTCCAAGCCACTCACCCCGAAGTCACCATCACCGGGATGTACAACCTCCTCGAAAAACTCCGCGAAGGCGAACCCCTGGATGACAAAGACAAAGCCTTCAACCAAAAAGCCCTAGTCTCCACCCTCAAACAAATCCACGACGAACTCGATCGCGCCGTATTTGCCGCCTATGATTGGGAACCAACCCTCACCGACGACCAAATCCTGGAAAACCTCGTCACCCTCAACGCCCAACGCGCCGAAGAAGAACGCAACGGACTCATTCGCTGGCTGCGTCCCGACTACCAAGCCCCCGGCGAAACCTACGTCCAACCATCCCTTGCAGGTATCATAACCGAAACCGAAATTGCCGTCTCCCCCACGGAACAGCAACCCTTCCCCAAAACCCTCAAAGAGCAACTTTCCGCTATCCGCGACTTGTTCCGCACCCAAAGCGGCGAATGGACAGCCGCCCAAGTCACCGCCCATTTCAAAGGCGCCAATCGCAAACAAAAAGTCATTCTCGACTGTCTAGAAAGCTTGGAAGATTTGGGGATTTTGCTCAGTCATGCGGAAAATGGGATGACGTTCTGGCATTTGGCGGAAGTTGGAAGCGATCGGTAAGTTTTGCTTTGTGATTGTTATCATAAGCTTATCGGACAAAATGAAATGTATATTTTTGAGACTCTGAAAGTATGGCAGCTAAAGATAAATTTCATGATTCGGTAAAGAGGGGTCTTGAAAAAGAAAAATGGAAGGTTACTCACGATCCATTGAAGCTTGAGTATGCAAAAAACGAGCGCGTGGAGATTGACTTGGGAGCAGAAAGACTCTTGGGTGCAGAGAAAGCAGGAGAGAAAATCGCAGTCGAAATTAAGAGTTTCTTGAACGATTCCGCATTAGCTGATTTTCATACAGCCTTGGGACAATTTTTGAATTATCGCTTAGTCTTAGAAGAACTCGATCCAGAGCGTACCTTATATTTAGCAGTTCCACTTGCCTCTTACGAATCGTTCTTTCAACGCGAATTACCCAAAGCATCAGTCAAAAGACATCAAGTTAAAATTATTGTATACAACCCAGTACGGGAGGAAATAGTCAAATGGATCGACTAGATTATTATCGCCAGTGCATCGAAAAGTTACTGCTCGAATCGGGTGAAGACCCACCGATTAATGGTCAGATAGAAGTAGAATTCGTTTTTGACAAAGAACGCGATCGCTATCTGGTTATCGATTTAGGATGGAATGAACATGACCGTATTTATAACTGCTTCATTCACTTAGATATCAAAGATGGAAAAATTTGGATTCAGCGCAATCAAACCGATCGAAGTTTTGCTGATGAATTAGTACAAATGGGGATTGCCAAAGAAGAGATCGTGTTAGGAGTTCAGCCTCCCTATGCGCGAGAGTATACAGGGTTTGGAGTTGCATAGGAAATTGCCTCTCCATTGCTATGTCCAATCCTCCAAAACCAGTCCTGGGAATTGTGCAAAATCTTGTCGATTTCGGGTCACTAAAATTAAGTTATTAACCAAAGCAATGGACGCAATCCGCAAATCTTGTGTCCCAATTCGTATTCCCTGACGGCGCAGCGCCAAATATTGCTCGTAAGCTGACTCGGTAAAATCCAAAACGAGAAAATCGTTGAGAAATTTAACAGCCGATCGCAAACCCACATAAGCCCAAGTTAAGCGTTGCTGCTGTCCGGGTTGCGAAGCTTGTCGAATTGCATTGAACCAGCCCTGAATTAATTCTTCAACATTGATCACAGTAATAGCAACATCGCTGGTATGGAGAGTTTCAAAACGTTGCAATATGAGTGGATTAGAGTGTTGCAGCAGTGTAATATGGTCGGTATCGAGAATGTATTGAGTCATAGGGCTTCAGACTCAAGAAAATTGATATCAGCATTTCGATCGCGCCGATAAGCTGCAACATATTCCGTGACTTCATTCAACAACGGATTACATCTCAAAAGAGGTGAAACATTCAACATCGGACGCGCCTCGTACCAAGCAATCCGATCGTCAATTTCTGGCTGATTATCCAGATAAAAGCTAATCGCATCAAACACTTGAGCCGCCGTCACGAGTTGCAGTAACTTCTGTGGGATTTCTTCAGGCTTGATTCCTGATTTCCAAAACACCACAATATCCCGTACAGTAACTTGAGTGTCTGCAATAATCGGTTCCCCCTGCAAAACTTCAGGATTGCGGGTGACATAGCGAGAAATGCTTGTAGGAGACAGCGCACTGGTCATAACGACATTATCAGAAAATGTAAACCAGCCTTCATCTTAGCGTAGAAATTAGGAGACGGCAGTGCCGTTTCCCTACAATAACTCTGTGGTTAAATCAATCCGATCCAAATCAGAATTGATATTACCCCTTAACAACCGCCCACTGAGTCACCGGTGCAAGGGGTTTCCAACCCTGAAAAGAACCGATCGCACCAACCCGCTGAATCCCAATTCTAATTAGTTCCCCACCGTGCAAAGAATGCCATTGCAAAACTTTAAATTCGCTCTCAATTGTCACAGCATTCACCACCAAACGCCCGCCCTCACCCAAAGCATCCCAACAGTTTTCCAGCACAGATTCTGCGGTAACACCGCCACCGATGAAAATAGCATCCGGTTGAGGCAAATTTGCCAAAGCTGATGGCGCTTCTCCCTGAACAATTTGAAGTTCCGAAACACCCAAATTAGAGGCATTTTCAGCGATGTATTGCAGTCGAGTTGGATGGCGTTCGATCGCGATCGCCCGACAACCCCGATGACTCCGCATCCATTCGATCGCGATCGAACCACAACCCGCACCCACATCCCACAACAACTCACCCGGAATCGGTGCTAACGTTGACAGAGTAACGGCTCGAATCTCCCGCTTGGTAAGTTGTCCATCGTGCAAATAAGCACTATCTGGCAAACCGGAAGTGCGAGGGAAAATTAGAGTTTCGCGATCGGCTGCAACTGCGATCGCGATCGCATTCAAATCAGCCAAATCCAGCACATTCCAGGCTGCTGCAACCCCCTCGATCCGCCGTTCCAATCCCGCCCCCATCCGCTCGAACACGGTCATCAAACTGCAACCAAACCCCCGAATAGTCAACATTTTGGCCACAAGATCCGGCGTATGTCGATCGGCACTCAACACCAACAAGCGCGCCCCCGGATACAGAGAAAGGGCGATCGAGGAAACTGGGCGATTTGTCAAACTGAAAGTCTCAACATCCGCCAAAGCCCAGCCCAGACGCGCGCAAATCAAGCTAAAAGCCGATGCTGCGGGAATTATCGTCATTTCCGAAATGGGAATCCGGCGCGACAAAGTGACGCCAATCCCGTGACACATCGGATCGCCACTGGCTAACACGCAAATCGACTCACCTCGGCGGCGGATAATCTCATCGATGGTTGCTTGTAGTGGCGATTGCCAAACCAATTGTTCGCGGGTGTCGTCCGTTGGTAACATGGCTAGGTGACGGGCACCGCCGACTACGACTTGAGCGCGATCGAGCTGGACACGGGCGATCGCACTTAGTCCCGATAATCCGTCTTCGCCAATCCCCACTACTGACAGCCATTTTTCCATTGAATCTTTACTGTTAATTCTGTTTAGTATTATTGAACCGCGAAGACGCGAAGGACACGAAGAAGGAAGGAAGAAGGAAGAATGCTTATACAGCAAGCTTGAGAGTCATGTATATCTTACTTTTAATTCAGTAGCGTCAATTCTTCAATTCTTCAATTCTTCAATCGATTGGTTTGTTAAGAAACTCGATCGATCTGGTTTTTGTGGTCTGACTTGTGATACATTTCTTAAGCCTGAAAGTGGGAAAGTCCGGTGTAATTCCGGCGCTGTGCCGCAACTGTCAAAGCCAGAATGCCAATTTCAGGAGGTTTACTTTACATTCCCCGCGTCGCACGGGGAGGAGTTTCTTTGTTAGTTTTGAGTGAATTACCGACTTGTCCGGGCCTATTCTCTGGTTCTCGCGCCCGCGACGGAATATTATCGAGGATGCGGATTCCGGGGGGAATTTTAAACGCTCAGCAATGTTGGGCGATCGCCGATTTGGTCGATAATTACAGTACCGGCTGGGTACAAATCACCAATCGGGCAAATTTGCAAATCCGAGAAATCCACTCGGAAATTCCCCCAGATGTGTGGCAGAATTTGCAAGAATTAGGACTAGCGTCTAGGCTGGTTGAAGTCGATCCGATTCGCAACATGATGGCAAGCCCGACAGCAGGAATCGATCGCGAACAATTACTGGATACTCGCCCGCTAGTTCAAGCTTGGGATAATCACTTACAAACTCATCCTGAGTTATCGGAACTTTCGGCTAAATTTAGTGTTGGCTTTGACGGGGGAGAATTGAGTTCGATTCGCGATCGCCCCAATGATATTTTATTAGCAGCTAACCGTAGGGGCGAATGGCCATTCGCCCGTACAGGCGAATGGCCATTCGCCCGTACAACGGAAATTTGCTTTCGGCTGCACCTAAATGTCAATGCAGAAAACTGTGGTGATACAGGGATTCTGATTCAACCTTCCCAATGTATCTCAGTTTTAGCAGCCTTAACCAATGAGTATCTTGAATACACCAAAATTCAGCCTCGAATTAAAGGTAAAAAACCGCGTTTGCGTCACCTGCTAGCAGATTGGGGTGTAGAAGGTTATCTGGAACGGGTACAGCAGAATTTGTCCTTTTCATTACAACTCACATCTTGTAACTTTGCCAACAACAGGCAAGATGCCTGTTCCACAAAGAGTGAATTTGATTCTGGGAGTGAATGCTCTTGTGGGGTGGGCATCTTGCCCGCCCGCACCTTTGCCAACAACAGGCAAGATGCCTGTTCCACAAAGAGTGAATTTGATTCTGGGAGTGAATGCTCTTGTGGGGTGGGCATCTTGCCCGCCCATTCCATATCTAAAAAATCCATCCCAAATCACCAACATCTCGGCATTCACCCCCAGCAACAATCCGGTTTATCCTATATCGGAATTGCACTGCCACTAGGTAAGCTAGAATCAAAGCAACTGCGAAATTTGGCAAATTTAGCCCAAAACTTCGCCGGAGGCACTCTGAGACTCACACCTTGGCAAAATCTGTTGATTTCTGATATCCCCAACTCTCAGTTATTACAAGTCAAACAACAAATAACTGACTGGGGATTGCATTGGTCAACAACTAATTTGGACTCATGTTTAGTTGCTTGTAGCGGTAGTAGCGGTTGTGCTTCGGCGATGACAGATACTCAAAGTCATGCCATAGAAATGGTGAGAGATTTAGAGCAAAAATTGCAGATCGATCGCCCAATAAATATTCATTTCAGCGGTTGCGAAAAATCCTGCGCCCAACATTCTCCAATTGATATAACGTTGGTGGGAATTCAGATTAAACAAGGAAACGAGACGATCGCAGGTTACGACATTTACGCAGGTAAAACAGACTCACCTTTTGGGCGACAAATTTTCCAGGGCGTGAGTGTGGCGCAAATATCGAGTTCCATCGCCCAAATGCTACGAATATATCAACAATTGCGATCGCCCGACGAATCCTTTGGCGAATTTATCGATCGAAGTGCGATCGACAAATTACAACAATTGCTTAACCCCAAAAAACAAAATCACAAATAAACCTCCCTCTTCATCTTTCTTCCTTCGCGCCCTTCGCGCCTTCGCGGTTCATTCAAAAAAAATCCAGTTTTAAATAATGATTGATTATATTAAAGACGGAACAGAAATCTACACCAAATCCTTCGCCACAATTCGCGCCGAAGCAGACTTGTCAACCTTATCAGAAGATTTAGAATCCGTCGCAGTACGCCTGATTCACAGTTGCGGAATGATCGATATTGTCACAGATTTAGCAGCTTCCCCCGGTGCCGCCACCGCTGGATACAACGCCCTCGCAGCCGGCGCGCCCATCCTCTGCGATTCCCGCATGGTAGCCGAAGGCATCACTCGCAAACGTCTCCCCGCCGACAATCCAGTGATTTGCACCCTCTGGCATCCCGAAGTCCCCGAATTAGCGATAAAAATCGGCAATACTCGATCGGCCGCAGCCCTTGATTTGTGGCTAAATGATTTAGAAGGTGCGGTAGTGGCGATCGGTAATGCCCCCACTGCTTTGTTCCGACTGCTGGAAATGTTGGATGATGGAGCCCCGAAACCGGCTTTAATCCTGGGTTTCCCGGTAGGATTTGTGGGGGCGGCCGAATCTAAAGCGGAACTCGCGGAGAACAGTCGGGGAGTGCCATTTATTACAGTACACGGTCGGCGCGGTGGCAGTGCAATGGCAACGGCGGCTGTGAATGCGTTAGCGAAAAAGGACGAATTATGACCCATAATTGATGGTACAAGCCCCCGGATTTATCCGTGGAATCAATCCCAAATCCCAAATCTAAAATCTAAAATCCCAAATCTAAAATCCTCAAGCCCCCGAATTTATCCGTGGGATCAATCCCAAATCCCAAATCTAAAATCTAAAATCTAAAATCGAATGACTGAGACTACTGGTAAATTGTACGGTTTGGGTATTGGCCCTGGCGATCCAGAATTGATTACTTTGAAAGCTTATCGGATTTTGCAATCGGTGCCTGTGATTGCTTATCCGGCTATGGAAAATGGTAAGGTGTTGGCGCGATCGATCGTGGCAGATTACTTGCGCCCAGAACAAATTGAGATTCCGATGCCGTTGCCTTTTAGTCCCACGCGATCGTCTCAACCTTATTATGATATCGCGGCCGAGAAAATTGCCGCCCATCTGTCCGAGGGACGGGATGTGGCTGTTTTGTGTGAGGGCGAACCTTTTCTCTACGGCACTTTTATGTATCTATTCAACCGTTTGTCGGGAAAATTTACTACGGAAGTTGTGCCGGGAATTTCTTCGACAATGGCGAGTGCGAGTGCGTTGGGGGTGCCGCTAACTTATCGTAATGATGTGTTGAGTATTATGCCTGCGACGTTGGATGCTGAGGTTTTGCGCGATCGCTTGGCGGTTGCTGATGCTGCTGTGATCATTAAGCTGGGCCGACACTTTGCTAAGGTTCGGGATGTGTTGATTGAGTTGGGACAGTTCGATCGCGCTTTGTATATCGAACGCGCTACTATGCCAAATCAGGTCATTCGGGCGATCGCAGATGTCGATCCCGCAGTAGTTCCCTATTGGGCCCTAGTGATGATTCCCAGCCAACAAAAATCCGTCACCTAACCCGGCTTAAGAGGACACGGCAGTGCCCATTGGTGTCAACTTAAGCCTGAAAGCCCTGAGAAATCTGGTTTTTACCTGAGTCTAGATCCCCCTAAATCCCCCTTAAGAAGGGGGACTTTGAGAAGACT
>NZ_NXIB02000189.1 GCF_002412335.2 Tychonema bourrellyi FEM_GT703 | reverse complement strand
TCAGCAAATAGCCCAGCCTCACTGGTTTACTCTTTCGACAATTAATCCACCCTGCTTGCCCCCCCTTGCTAAGGGGGGGGATTGGAATCTTGAATCTGACTCTCCCTTACCTCATCCCAAATCGGAATGTCAGGGTTTAGATTGTCAGCGATGTCTCAAACGAATTTTCCGACAGTTTGAGCCGATACATTTAGGTGATGGCGTATTTTCTTGTTCTCCGCAGACAGAGACTGCTATTGATTCACCGGAAACTTTTGTAGCTAAACTGCCAAATGGCAAGGCTTGGGTTGTACCACAGAAAAATTCTTGGATGATTTGCAATGCGATCGCGATTATCGATCAAGACAATCAACTTTTACCGGAACTTTCTCGCGAATATCCGGGTGAGTTACCGGGCTGTGAGAATCAACATTCCACTCAACACAGATTTCTGAATTTGGAACCCGAAGAATTGCCGCCTTTAGAACACATAGATGGCACGGTGGCGGTATTAGCTGGACTATCGGGAAATGTCTATTTTCACTGGATGGTAGATATCCTGCCTAGAGTAGAAATTCTGCTCAGCAGTGGTGTTAATCTAGAAGAAATTGATTGGTTTTTGGTGAATAGCTATCAGCAGCCTTTTCAGCGAGAAACCCTGAAAGCATTGGGTATTCCTGAATCTAAAATCATTGAGTGCGATCGGCATCCTTACATCCAAGCCAAACAATTAATTGTTCCCTCTTTCCCTGGGTATTTGGGCTGGTTATCGCCACGAGGGCTGAAGTTTCTGAGGCAGTTTTTTTTGCATGACTTTTCTCATAAACACGACTTGGATAATTATACTAAAAACACTGTCCCTACGAGGATTGATCGATCAGAGCGCATATATATCAGTCGCAGCAAATGTAGCTATCGTCGAGTCATCAATGAAGAAAATGTCATAGAGATTTTGAGCGAATTTGGCTTTGTTTCAGTGTTATTAGAATCTATGGATTTGGATGAGCAAATAGCCTTATTTGCGAGTGCAAAAGTCATTGTTGCGCCTCACGGTAGCGGTTTGACAAATATTATGTTTTGTCAACCTGGAACTAAAGTAATTGAGCTGATGCCACCCAATTACATCAGACATTACTACTGGGCAATCAGCCACCAGCTAAATCTTGAACATTATTACGTCACAGGGGAAAGCTTCAATTGTTACCAAATTCGAGAGTTAATGTATCAAAACCCGTTGACTGAAGATATTTTGGTAAATTTGAAATCCCTCAAAAAAATTATGGGAGAAATTAATCTCCTTGCCTCAAATCAGGCACTAAATTTAACCTTGCTTAAAAACCATAAAAACCATACCCAAATTATGAACCAAGAATCAGCAGATTATTTCCAGAAACGCGCCGAATTTTATTTAGAACAAGGCAAGTTAGATGATGCTGTCGCTGCTTGTGAGCAAGCCCTGAAGCAGAAACCTGATTTTGCACCAGCTTACAAAACTTTGGGCAAGGCTAGTCAAGTACAAGGCAATTTAGCTAAGGCAAAGCATTGGTATAGTAAAGCTCTGGAAATTCAGCCAGATTATGCGGAAATTTATACCAATCTTGCTACCTTGTACACCCAAGAAAAAGATTGGGAGCGGGCCTTATCCTGTTATCAAAAAGCAACTTCTATGCAGGTAGAAAATCCGAAAATAACTAATAGTGAACGAACTGATTTAACCTTGGATATTGATGACATTGAAGTCTACATTCAAGGTGCAGAAGCATTTTATTCTCAAAGGAAATTTGAGCAGGCGGCAGTCGCTTGTCAGCGAGTTATCAAAGTTAAACCAGATGCGAGGGCGTATAAAATTTGTGGTAATGCTAGGCAAGCTCAAGGCAAGGTAGAAGAGGCGAAAAACTGGTACGCTAAGGCTATTGAAATTGATCCTGATTTTGCTGAAGCTTATACTAATTTGGGGACGCTTTATGCTCAAGAACAACAGTGGCAACCAGCCATTGCGTGTTACCAAAAGGCGATCGCCCTCCAGCCGAATTTAGCATCAACTTACCGAAATTTGGCTAGGGTATGGACGCAAATCGGTCAGTTGTCGGAGGCTGACGACTGCTGGTTTAAGGCATATTCTCTCGAACCTGCCAAGGCAACACCAGAAGAACATATTCATCTAGGCGATAACTTTTTGCGGCAAAATTATGTAACGCAGGCTATACGCTGTTACTGCCACGCTATTGAGTTAAATCCCAATTCAAATGAGGCTTATCAACACTTAGAAAATGCTCTCAAATCCCAAAAGAAATTAAGCGCAGAAACTGCCAATTATCGAAAAATTATTAAGCGTCCAGCTAACATTTTTGGGGATTTGTTCAAGACAGTATTCCTGTATTTAAACGGAAAATCTGAGTTACTTCAGATTTCGGAAACTCGGACATCTAATCCTTGGCAACTGGGTTCAACAATCTCCGATGAAAAACCTAATGTGCAGTTGCAGCATTCAGAACCGAATGATACAGTGCCGGAACAGTTAAATGCGATCGCCCTCTCGGAAAATTCTTCCCCTATATATCAAAACTTGGCTGATGTTTTGTCGCCAGTGACAGTTATTGAAAGCAATTTAGAGCCAGATTCTCAGAAACAGGAAGCGGCTGATGCGTGCATTCAACAGGCAGAATCTTATTACCATCAAAAACAATTCGATCAGGCTCTTCTTGAGTGTAAGCGAGCTATTGAAATTAAAGCAGATGCAGTGGCTGCTTACAAACTATGTGGCAAAATTTTGCAAGCGCAAGGAAATATAGAAGGGGCGATAGAGTGCTATAAAAAAACAGTCAAAATTAAGTCTAATGATGCGGAAACTCACGTAAACCTTGGTAGTTTGTATGCCATAACTCAACAGTGGTCGGCGGCAATTACTTGCTACCAACAAGCGATCGCCATTCAACCAACTTTAGCACCAGCTTACCGTAATTTAGCTAGGGTTTGGACTCAGGCTGGTAAGCTGGAAGAGGCGAATGAGTGTTGGTACGAAGCGTATTCTTTGGAAGCAGAAAAAGTACCAGCAGACCAACACTTTAAACTGGGTAACAATTTGTTTAAGCAAGGTCAAATCACTCATGCGATCGTTTGTTACCGTCGCGCGATCGAGTTAAACCCCAACTTGGCTGGGGCTTATCAAAATATGGGGAAAGCTTTGAAACAGCAAGGTAAGTTAGATGAAGCTGCACTTTGTTTCCAAAGAGTAGCGGAACTCAAAAAACCTAGTTTGCTAAATCAGGATGAATCTGGGAATTCTCTCGCAGTAGCACAGGTAAATACTACCAGCAACGGTCATGTAAAATCTGCGGAAATTGCCACATTATCCGCTCCTGTAAAGGGCAATAGCAACGATCGCAAACCAGCTCAGATAGTCCCTGCTCAGGATGCAGAAACATACATTAAACAGGCAGAATCTTATTACAGCGAGCAGAAATATGAGGAGGCGATCGCAGAGTGCAAGCGAGCTATTGAAATGAAACCGGAGGCAGCACTTGCCTACAAGATTTTGGGGAATGCTACCCAAGCGAGCGGAAAACTAGATGCGGCCTGGTATTGGTACACTCAAGCCCTGGAAATTGACCCGAATTTTGCTGAAGTTCATGCCAATTTAGGCAGTCTTTATGCTCAGCAAAAACAGTGGAAAAAGTCAATTAGTTGTTACCGAAAAGCGATTGAAATTAACCCGAATTTAGCATCGGCTTACCGGAATTTAGCTAAGGTATTTTTGCAGTCTGGTAAGCCAAAATTAGGGGCAAATTGCTGGTATGAAGCTCTCACTTTAGATATCAACTGGGCAACGGCTGAGGAACACTTTACTCTGGGGAATACTTTGTTAGATATGGGCAAGTTGGATCGGGCAATTTCGTGTTACCAACGGGCGATTCAATTGCAGCCAAATTATGCAAATGCTTATCACAATTTAGGGGAGGTTTTGAGTGTTCAGGGTAAGTGGGAAGAGGCGATCGCAACTTACCGACAAGCAATAGAGTTTAACCCGAATTTTGAGGGGTCTCATTACAGTTTGGGGAAGGCTTTGGCAAGTCTCAACCGGGGGGAAGAGGCGATCGCCTGTTATCGAAGAGCGATCGAGCTAAATCCCAATTTAGCTCAAGCTTATCACAGTTTGGGGGATGTCTTAGACAGTTGGGGTCGGTTGGATGAGGCGATCGAGTGTTATGAAAAAACCATTGAATTGAAACCCGACATCTGGGAAATTCACCACAAATTAGGAGATGCTTTGCAAGAAAAAGGTGAGATTGATCAGGCGATCGAAGCTTACAACCGCGCCATTGAACTAGCATAAGTTTAGAAATTTTACTGATGGCTTAATCAACATGAAAATCTACGAGGCCTAGTGTCGCATTTCAATTCGCTAACTACACAAACTCATATACAGGAACTTCCAACGTCCGACTCGGCTTGTTTCTTTTCCAAATGATTTGCTGTAGGCGTTCTACAGTTTCTGGTGAGAAAAAACGCTCTCCTGTTTCTAAACACAATCTGGCTGGCACATTCTCAATAATGATAAAATTTCCATCCATTTCAAGAGTATAGTTAACTGTTTGTTCAATCAGGGTTTCTTTCCAGAGTTCATTGCTCATTTTGAGTTCTCCTAACTTTAAAATCAATCCAGAGTTTGGGGTTCGGTTCGTATGACGATTAGGACTAGATCCCCCCTAGCCCCCCTTCTTAAGGGGGGGACAAGAGTCTTATCAAAGTCCCCCTTCTTAAGGGGGATTTAGGGGGATCTAGACTTAGCGTAAAAACGAGATTTATCAAAGGTTTTAGTCTTAAGTTGACACTAATTCCCGCCCCTACTGCTAATTCCCTCGAAACACTGATTTAGCGGTCGATTTCAGAGAATGACCCACATCCGCCAAAATTTGCGCGATCGGCTGCTGAGCGTGCATAAAAACCCTAGCGGTATTACGTCCAGGCATCCCCGAAATCGAGCCGCCCGGATGAGTGCCCGCCCCCGTGAGATACAAACCCTCGATCGGCGTTTTGTAATTAGCCAACTCCGGTAAAGGGCGGAAAAATATCATCTGATCCAGCGTCATGTCAATGTGGTAACAATTCCCCTTAAAAGCCCCCAAACGCTCTCCCAATTCCGCTGGACTTTCGACACGACGGCCAATAATGGCGTTCTTGATATTTGGTGCATATTCTGCTAATTTGTCAATACACCGATCGCCAACTTGATTTTTCAACTCATCCGTCCAACCAGTACCATTCAGCCCAGTTCCCTCAGCATTTTCGATTTGGTAAGGAGCAAAAAATTCAATCCAAACCGTATGATGTCCAGGGGGAGCCATTGACGGGTCTCGCATCGTCGGTACTACCACATACATTGATGGGTCAGCATCGGGAATTTTGCCGATCGCAGGCTGAGTATGAGCAATTTCGACGTGTTTCACCGAATCAGCAATCAAAATAGAGCCGATTAGATATTCATCTTGATGATTCCAGCGATCGAACTTGGGCGCCTCATTCAAAGCTAAATCTATTTTCAGAATACTTTCATTGTTATTCACAATTTTGCGTTCCAATCTTTCCCGCAAATTCGGGTCAGCAGCATCGACATCACTGTCATCAATTAGCAAAAACAAACGCTTCGCATCAATATTAGAAATCACACCTTTTGTAGCACGATATTCTGTCCCGTTGGCAACTCGAACTCCTGCGGCGCGGCCGTCATCAACTAATATTTTATCGACGTGCCGATCGGTAAGTACCACACCACCGTAACTTTTGACTAAATTGAGCAGCGCTTGCACTAATGCACCCGTACCTCCGCGCGGTCTTGCCATGCCTGGATTGTGCCTCATTGCCATCATAATTGCCCCGATCGCGATCGTTTTTTGCGATGGAGGAGCACCCAATTCTGCGGACAATCTGGCTAAGGGTGCTTTCAGAAACTCTTCATCAAACCACTCATTCAGAAGCTCTTCAGCGCTAGTCATCATCGTGCGAACGAAATCTAGGCTTTTTTCTGGGGAACCGATGACTGAAAATAAGTCTTTGAGTTTATCAATATTATAGTTTCCGGCAATATCTATAATTGACTTTGGTGGCGCGTTAAACATCGGAACCATCGCATTTAAAGCGCGTTGCCAATAGTCGGTATATTCGGCATATTTCTTAGCATCTCGTTCGCTGTATCTGGCAATTTCAGCACAGGTTTTTTCGAGGGATTTGTGGGCTAAGAAATACTTGCCGTCGGGATGGGGACAAAAGACGACTGGATCGCATTCGAGATATTCTAATCCGTATTTTCCCAGTTCTAATTCTTCAACAACTGGCCCTAAATGGATGAATTCATGGTCGATCGCACAAAGGTTGAATTTAAACTCTGGTAATTCGGGAATCACAGCTTCGGTAGTCGCCGCACCGCCGGGAACAGAACGTTTTTCTAACAAGAGGACGGTATATCCGGCTTTGAGGAGATAAGAGGCACAGACCAGTCCGTTGTGACCTGCTCCGATGATAATCACATCATAGGTTTGCATAGTTGACACTCTGGGGATGGGGCATTGGGCATCGGGCATTGGGAATTGGGCATCGGGCATTGGGAATTGGGAATTGGGCATCGGGAATTGGGCATCGGGCATTGGGCATGGGGCATGGGGCATTGGGCATTGGGAATTGGGCATCGGGAATTGGGCATCGGGAATTGGGCTTATTTATGATTTATTCCCTGCGTCCTATTGAGTTTA
>NZ_NXIB02000188.1 GCF_002412335.2 Tychonema bourrellyi FEM_GT703 | reverse complement strand
GGGGGAGAGAGGGAGAATTTCAGGGCGAAACTCCTGGGAATTCTGAACTTCCTTCTTTCCTCTTCCCTCTTCCTTCTTCCAGACATCCGTTACACCCGTTACAGAATCCGTTGCCGAACTTCCCTCTTCCTTCTTCCCAAACTGGCTGGTTAGGCGTGCACCTGCGGATGACAGGCCAACTCCTATGGGTGAATAGCGACGAACCCTTGCCAAAACACACGCGAGTTAGATTGTTCCTGGAAGGAAACCAAGAATTGCGGTTTGTAGACCAACGCACCTTCGGGCAAATGTGGTACGTGCCCCCGGAAACAGAGGTTTCCAGCGTCATCACTGGCCTCAAAGTGTTAGGCCCGGAACCATTTTCAGCACAATTTTCAGTACCATATTTCGCCCAAAAGCTACACCGACGGGCGCGACCAATTAAGACAGCATTGCTAGACCAGTCTCTGGTGGCGGGTTTGGGCAATATTTACGCTGACGAAACTTTGTTTGTGGCGGGAGTCTTACCGACAACTCTGTGCGCGGATTTGACGGCTGAGCAAATTGAGCGCATCCATGCAGCGATTGTTCAAGTGCTCGACAAGGCGATCGCCTCTGGCGGCACCACTTTTAGCAATTTTCTCAATGTCCAAGGCGTAAACGGCAACTACGGCGGTGTGGCGTGGGTGTATAACCGCAAAGGTCAACCTTGTCGTACTTGCGATCGCGCGATCGAGCGGATAAAATTAGCAGGGCGATCGACTCATTTCTGCCCGGTTTGTCAGCAATAAGCAGAAGGAAGAAGGAAGAAGGCCCAACGACTGCGTTTATGCTGAGCGTAGTCGAAGTGCTCAGGAACCGCTTCAGGAAGAAGGAAGAACCGATAAGCCTTGCCGCATCTAAATTGTATTTTTGGGCAGGCGGGACGCCCACCCCACAAGAAAATTTAACTATTGTGGAACAGGCATCTTGCCTGTTCTTGAGAATGACGCAAGATGTGAGAAAAAGCAAAAAGGAAAAGTGCTGTTAAAGGCAAATCTAGATTAAAATTTGTATACTTTTATAAACTACATAGAGCAAGTCATGGCCATCAAAAAAGGCAGCATAGTCCGCGCGGTACGCGAAAAATTGGAAAATAGTTTGGAAGCCCAAGCCAGCGATCAACGCTTTTCGTCCTATATATTTGAAACTAAGGGTGAAGTGCTCGATGTTCGCGGCGACTATGCTTTTGTCAAATTTGGCAAAGTACCTACCCCGAATATTTGGCTGCGGGTAGACCAACTCGAAGATTTTAACTAACTTTAACTTCTATTTCACTGGTTCCCAGGCTCTACCTGGGAACCATCTCCAAATTAGGAGACGGCAGTGCCGTGTCCCTACAGTAAGTGTTTTGGGGTAGGGACACGGCACTGCCGTCTCCTTCTAATCATTCCGGTGCAACCGGAATTGATCTAAAATCTAAAATCTAAAATCAAATGACATCTATCAATTTCACCAACCTAAATTGTCCATCAACCCGCGTCTCAATTATTGGTGCAGGCAAAGTTGGTAGTACCTTAGCCCAACGGGTAGCCGAAAAAAATCTTGCCGATGTGGTGTTGCTAGATATCGTCGAAGGTTGGCCACAGGGAATTGCTTTGGATTTGATGCAAGCCAGAGGTGCTGAACGACACGATCGCCAAATTGTCGGTACAAACAACTATGCTGATACTGCTAACTCAAATATTATCGTAATTGCCGCCGGTATACCACGCAAGCCCGGTATCAATCGCGAAGATTTAATTAAAATTAATGCTAAAATTGTCACGGAATCTGCACAACAGGCGATCGCCCATTCCCCCGAAGCAATCTTAATCGTAGTCACAAATCCCCTTGATGTGATGACTTATTTAGCCTGGGAAGCTACGGGTTTACCAAAACACCGAGTCATGGGTATGGCGGGCATTCTCGACTCATCCCGTTTTCAAACTTTTATTGCAATGGAATTGGGCGTTTCGATTGCTGAAATCAATGCAACAGTCCTCGGTTCTCACGGCGATTTGATGGTTCCTTTGCCCCGCTATTCCACTGTCAACGGTATTCCGATCGCTCAAATGATGGATGCAGAGACGATCGCCCGTTTAGTCGATCGCACACGCAATGGCGGCGCAGAAATTGTCAAATTGATGCAGACTTCTAGTGCATATTTTGCCCCCGCATCTTCTACCTGTTTAATGGTGGAATCAATTCTATTAAATCAGTCTCGAATCTTGCCTTGCTCGGTTTATTTGAACGGTCAATATGGTGTCCAAGATCTGTTTTTAGGTGTTCCCTGTCGCTTGGGATATCAAGGAGTAGAACAGGTAATAGAACTCGAACTAAGTGATACTGAAAAAGCCGCTTTTATGGAATGTGGCAAATTGGTTAGGCAAAGTATTGAGGAAGCTAAGGCGATCCTGAATAATGCTCAAATCTAAAATCTTAAATTTCAAATCTCAAATTGGCTGATTTTAAGTCAAAATGTGTTAGTATAAATATCAATCTCGGATCGAAATACTACAATTAAATAAAAAGCAACCGCCAGGGAAAAGTCTCCACTCTTCCTTGAGATTGTTCAATAAGATCATTCTGATGCTCAACTAAATATCGTGATTGGGGTCTCGGCTAAATCTACACCAAACCGCAAAATAACTAAAGAAATACTATATGTTTCCTGAATTCCTGTATCAAGAAGTAACCAGCCTGCGGATGAAGATCATTCATCTAGAAAAAGAAATGCAGTCTCAAACTTGGTTCAAAAAGCTGCAAGCCCTCATGGGAGTTATTGGGAAAATTCGCGAATCCCTAGACTTAGAGACAATATTTAAAACAACGGCCACTGAAGTTCGGCAACTCCTAAATGCCGATCGCGTCGCCGTTTACCGCTTCATCCCTGAATCCGACTGGAACGAAGGAGAAGTAGTCTCAGAAGACGTACTTCCCCAATATAGCCCATCCCTAGGCACAAAAGTCCACGACCACTGCTTCGGTGAACAATTTGCAGCTAACTACGAAAAAGGTTACGTTCAAGCTGTCACTGATATCTATAAAGCTGGGTTGAGCCCTTGTCACCTCTCCATCCTCAAGCGATTTCAAATCCAAGCTAACTTAGTCGTACCACTACTTCAAGGAAAGCATTTGTGGGGATTGCTGTGCATTCACCAGTGCGGCAAACCCCGCGAATGGCAACCCGATGAAATCGAATTTGCCAAGCAAATAGGAGAACACCTAGCAATCGCCATCACCCAAGCCGAATTGCACTTGCAAACCCAAAGGCAATTAGCAGAAATCGATCGCACACAACAACAACTGCGGGAAAGCGAGAAAAGATATCACCAAATTCTCGACTCGATCGCCGATATGGTATTAGTCAAAGGCCCTGAATCAAAAATCCTCTGGGCTAATCAAGCATTTCGCGACTATTACGGCATGAGTGAAGAGGAACTTCAAGGAATTGTAGACGCACCTTTGGCCAATCCAGATAATACTCGACCATATATTAAAGATGATAGTTTCGTATTTGAAACCGGACAAACTCTCCAAATTCCCGACGAACCGGTAGTGCGACACGATGGAGAAGTGCGACTGTTTAGTACGGTCAAAACACCGATCCGCAACGCAGAAGGTGAGATCGCAATGACTGTCGGTATCTCCCGCGACATGACGGAACGCAAGCGATCGGAAGAAGCACTGCAAGCGAGCGAAACCCAATACCGTCGCCTAGTAGAAACCTCCCAAGACATGATTTGGTCAGTCGATACCCAAGGTTGCTTTACTTTCGTCAACCCAGCAGTTAAATACATCTACGGTTA
This sequence comes from Tychonema bourrellyi FEM_GT703, assembly GCF_002412335.2. GTDB lineage: Bacteria > Cyanobacteriota > Cyanobacteriia > Cyanobacteriales > Microcoleaceae > Microcoleus > Microcoleus bourrellyi. The sequence continues at coordinate 3,086 of NZ_NXIB02000188.1, read as the reverse complement.
CGACGCAGAAGAAATGCTTGGTAGACATTTCTCCGACTTTGTAGTCCCAGAACAACTTCCGAAAGATTTAGAAGCTTTCGCCCGCTTGATGACAGGAGAATCCATTGTGGTACGGCACGAGAGTGTGCAGATTGCCAAAGACGGCAGCCTCAAAAACCTGATGTTCAATGCGATCGCCCTGTACGATGACACAGGAAACATCCTCGGCATCACAGGCACGGCTACCGACATTACCGATCGCAAGCGCGCAGAAGCAGCCTTGCAACACGCCAAAGCCGAACTAGAGCGCAGAGTAGAAGCCCGCACGGCCGAACTGCGACAGACTTTTGCCGCCCTCAGTGCCAGCGAAAGCCGGTTTAGAACGATCGCAGCCACCATCCCCGGAGCCCTGTTCCAGTTTGCTAGCCGGGACGGAGTTTGGCGCATGGACTACATGAGCGATCGCATTTTTGAGATCAGCGGCATCACAGCAGCAGAAATTACGCAAGACATCAATATATTTATTTCCCGCATCCACCCCGAAGACTTTGATGGCTTCCTCGTTTCGGTGAACGAAGTAGTAGACAATATGTCCGTGTGGCACTACGAAGGACGGTTAATCAAGCCCAACGGCGAGATTTGCTGGTGGCAGGGCGACTCAGTGCCCACCCGCAACGAGAACGGCGAAATAGTATTTTGTGGAGTTTTGATCGATATTACCGATCGCAAACTCGCCGAAACCGCCATCCGCGACAGCCAACGACAGCTACAAGAAGCCCAGAGGATAGCCCACGTCGGCAATTGGGAACTCGATGCGACAACGGGAACCGTCACTTGGTCAGAAGAACTATTCCGCATCTTCGGACTCGAACCGGCCGCCACTGCACCCACCAGAGAACAGCAAGTCGCTCAGATCCATCCAGAAGATTTAGAATTGTGGCAGACGGAAGTACATCGAGGAGTTGACTTCGGCATTCCCTTTGATTTTGACTTTCGTCTTTACCGCCCCGACGGTACGCTGCGACACCTGAACAGTGTGGGCAAAGCCGAAACCGATGCCAACGGCAAGGTGGTAAAACTGTTGGGTACTGCGATCGACATTACCGATCGCAAAAACGCCGAAGCAGCCCTGCGACAAGCCGCAGCCCAGTTGGAAGACAGAGTGGACGATCGCACAGCCGAATTGTGGCAAGCAGTGGCCCAGTTAGAACTAGAAATTAGCGATCGCAAAAACGCTGAAGCAGAACTTCAACACGCTCAAAAGTTTATGGAATCCGTACTCCAAACCATACCCGTAGGAGTAGTTGCCAAAGAAGCAGAAGAGTTGCGATTTGTACTTTGGAATCCAGCCGCCGAAGAGTTACTGGGTTTCCCCGCAGCAGAAGTTATGGGCAAAAACGACTATGACTTTTTCCCCAGAGAAGAAGCCGACTTTTTCACCGCCAAAGACCGGGAAGTGCTCGCCAGCGGGCAGATTTTAGACATTCCCGAAGAACAGATTCAAACAGGAGAAGGCGAGGAACGCATATTTCATACCAAAAAAACCGCAATTCTCGATCGCGAAGGCAATCCCCAATATCTCTTAGCTGTCACCGAAGACATTACCGATCGCAAGCGGGGAGAACTGGCTTTGAGGGAATCGTCAGCCCAACTCCGACAACAAGCCGATCGAGAAAAACTGCTCAACACCCTGACAACTCAAATCCGCAATTCCCTCGACTTCGACAGCATCATTAGTGTCGCTGTCCAAGAAATTCGCGCTTTTATGCAGATCGATCGCTGCTATTTTTCCCAGTACCGGATTGAACAAGAAGAGGCATTTTGGGAAATTATTCAAGAATCTCGCACCAGAGAACTTCCCGATTTAATCGGTTGCTATAAAGCTTCTGACTTCGGCACTTTAGGAGAACAGATGTTGCGTCTAGAAACGCTGCAAATCGATGATATCGGAGCGATAACAGACCCTATTTGGAGACAGTCTCTTAGCTCTATGGGCTACCAATCTGTGTTGGCAATTCCGATGCAGGCACTTTCGGGAGTCGTCAGCGTTATTACCTGCGCCCACTCCGCTGCTGTGCGGCCCTGGAGTCAAAGCGAAGTAGAATTATTGCAAGCGATTACAGTTCAATTGGCGATCGCCCTAAATCAAGCCGATCTTTACACCCAAACTGTCAATAAAGCTCGCGAATTAGAGCAAACTTTGCAGAAATTAACCAGCGCTCAATCGCAGTTAATTCAAGGCGAAAAAATGTCATCTCTCGGTCAGTTAGTTGCAGGAGTCGCTCACGAAATCAACAACCCAGTTAACTTTATCTATGGTAATCTTAGCCATGCTAACGAATACACCCAAGACTTACTCAACCTAATCGAACTTTACCAAAAACACTATCCAGAACCAGTTCCAGAAATTCAAGCAGAAGTAGAAAATATTGAACTCGACTTTCTCATGGAAGACTTGCCTAAATTGCTGACCTCCATGAAAGTCGGTGCAGACAGAATTCAACAAATTGTGGCTTCTCTCCGCACATTTTCCCGCATGGATGAAGCGGAAATGAAAGCAGTCAACATTCACGACGGCATAGATAGCACTTTAATGATCTTGCAACACAGGCTCAAAGCTAAACACAATCAGGCAGAGATTCCGCTAATTAAACAATACGGCAATTTGCCTTTGGTTGAATGTTATGCCGGACAGTTAAATCAAGTATTTATGAATGTTCTGAGCAATGCTTTAGATGCTTTGGAAGAAAGAGATTTGAGGCGTTCCGCTGATGAAATGCGTCAAAATCCTAGTACCATCTCCATCACAACTGAAATGCCCAAACCCGATCGCGTCATCATTCGGATTGCTGACAATGGCCAGGGAATGTCAGAGACTGTCCGCAATCGACTGTTTGACCCATTTTTCACTACAAAACCTGTTGGTAAAGGTACTGGGATGGGTTTGTCAATTAGCTACCAAATTATTACAGACAGACACGGCGGCTCCCTGGAATGTACTTCTTCGCCGGGAAATGGTGCAGAATTTGCGATCGAGATTCCACTGAAGGCTAATTCTTAATGGGCATGGGGCATGGGGCATTGGGAATGGGGCATTGGGAATGGGG
>NZ_NXIB02000187.1 GCF_002412335.2 Tychonema bourrellyi FEM_GT703 | reverse complement strand
GTCATTAGTCATTAGTCATTGGTCATTAGACATCTCTCATAATTCTTGTGGAACAGGCATCCTGCCTGTTCAAGACAGGCTTTTTAGGAGATGTATATTAGTTATCAAGCTGTTGACTGCTGACTGTTGACTGCTGACTAATGACTCCTGACTAATGACTGCTGACTAATGACTACTGACTAAGGACTAAAAAAATGACTGTTACAGTTTTAATTCCCACACCACTGCAAAAATTCACCAACAATCAAGCCACAATAGAATGCGGCGGTGCAAACGTTTCTGAACTGATTGAATCCCTCGAAACACATTGTCCCGGCATTAAAAAAAGCCTGTGCGACGAACAAGGAGCACCTCGCAGATTTTTGAACTTCTACGTCAACAGCGAAGATATCCGGTTTTTGGAAGGTACGGAAACTGCTCTCCAAGATGGTGATCAAGTGAGCATTGTGCCGGCGGTTGCTGGTGGTTGATTTTTAACCGCAGATTTAGGCAGATAAACACAGATGAACGCAGATAGTTATTAAATTATATCTGCGTTCATTTGTATTGGTCATCTCCAGAAAAGCTTGTTTAGAACAGGCAAGATGCCTGTTCCACAATCAATATGATCGATGTCTATTTATCTGCTGTGGTTGCAAATGACGATCGCAACTAGGAAACGACGGAAGCTACTTGTGCAGCAGTCCGGGAACGGCGGCGGCCTGTTACTTTATTCACAGGGGCTGGTACTGGGGCTGGTACTGATGATGGCGATGATGATGCTAGCTTAGGTGCTTCAATCGAAAGCTGAGTTTTTTGCACAACTTCCGATCGCACTGCTTCTTCAGGAATTTGCATCAGGAATACCAACATCGGATTGCTTTGCAATTGTCGGCGCAGCACTCGCCCAATTGCCTTTTCTATTTGTGTTTGAACTCCTACCCAGTCAACATTAACTTGTGGGTCAGCAGCAGTAGCAGGTAGGACAAATTCTGACCAGCGATCGCTCAAAACTGTTTCAATGGTTTGATTGATTAATCCGATCACTTCCGCGCGATCGGCTGATGTCACCACACCTTTCAAGTGAACTTCTGGCTTAGCAACTAACTTGCCTTCCCAATTCAAAGCCGCCGCTACTGTTACCGCCCCATCTCCGGCCAGTTGCTGACGTTCCTTGAGGACATTCGCTTTGACTACGCCCGATCGAGAAGAGTCTACTAATTCAATTCCTGAAGGCACTTTACCACCAACTCGCATTGAATTTTCGGTCAACTCTACCACATCACCGTTGTCAATAATTACCATATTGCTAGCGGGAATGCCCATACTTTGAGCTGTTTTCGAGTGCTGAACCAGCATCCGATGTTCCCCGTGCACCGGCAAAAAGAACTTGGGACGAGTCATGTTAATCATTAACTTTTGGTCTTCTTGACAACCATGTCCCGAAACGTGAATTCCCTTGTCGCGCCCGTAAACTACATTTGCGCCCAGGATCATTAATTTGTCGATCGTATTTACCACGGAGATCGTATTTCCCGGAATTGGGTTCGCTGAGAAAATGACTGTATCGCCCTTTTTGATTTTCACTTCGTGATGTTCCCCGTTAGCAATGCGAGTCATCGCCGCCATCGGTTCGCCTTGGGAACCCGTCGTTAAAATCAGCACCTTATCATCAGGTAAATTGCGAATTTCTTTCAGCGGTTTGAAAATACTATCTTCGCATTTGATGTAGCCTAGATTGCGGCAGTGAGCGATGACATTCAACATCGATCGACCAACCACTCCCACATACCGATTGTTTTTCTTAGCCAATTCTAAAACAATCTGTAATCGATGTACCGAAGACGCAAAAGTCGTCAGCATTACTCGTCCCGTTGCTTGAGCGATAATTCTGTCTAAATTCGGAGCAACAGAACGTTCTGAAGCAGTAAAACCAGGAACTTCGGAGTTAGTAGAATCACTAATCAAGCACAGTACGCCTCTCTCGCCGTACTCCGCCAGTTTTTGCAAGTCAAAATGCTCGCCGTCTACAGGAGTATGGTCAATCTTGAAGTCTCCGGTGTGGATTATAATTCCCACTGGAGTGTGAATCGCCACCGTGAAACTGTCGGCCATCGAGTGAGTGTTGCGAATGTATTCGACTAAGAAATGCTTACCAATTCTGACAGTATCGCGGGGACGAACTGTCCTCAATTCTGTGCGGTGAGACACTCCGGCTTCTTCCAGTTTTCCGGCTAGCAAAGCCATCGCCAAACGCGGGCCATAAATGACTGGAATTTCAAATTGTTTGAGGTGATAAGGGATGCCGCCAATGTGGTCTTCGTGACCGTGAGTGACGATCATACCTTTAATTTTGTGGGTATTTTCCCGCAGGTAAGTCATGTCTGGGAGGACAATATTTACGCCGTGCATTCCATCTGTCGGGAATGCCAAACCTGCATCCAAAAGAATTATTTCGTCGCCGTACTCGAACACACAAGTATTTTTGCCGATTTCGTGCAGCCCGCCGAGGGGAATAACTTTTAGAACTTGTGCAGTTGTATTTTTGATCATGCGTATCCTTTGTTAGTGATTTTTGTTATTTGTCTGTTGTCTGTTGTCTGTTGACTGTTGACTGTTGACTGTTGACTGTTGACTGTTGACTGTTAACAGTTGTCCGTCGTCTGTCGCCTACTGTCTACTAGACCTCTCCAATAATCCCTGTGGAACAGGCATCCTGCCTGTTAAAGACAAGTTTTTTGGGGGTGTCTACTATCTGTTGTTCGTTGATGGGGGCGATTTTTTCCAAAATATTTGTAGAAAACTCCCCTACGGGGTTTTACTCTCCCGTACAGTCAGTTGTCTCCAATCCTCAATCAACAATTCTTAATTATCAGCTAATAACTCATAGCTCATAACTAATGACTGATGACTAATGACTGATGACAACCAAATATTTAGTTTTCAGAAAACTCGTTCTCACCTATCTCGTCTAGGTAGCCGATACCTGTGCTAGCCGACTCAGCACGTCCTTTAATTTTTGAGTTATCTCAACGGGGCAATCGCACAGGGGCGGACGGGTGGAGCCGACATCCCAGCCTTGAAGTTTCAGAGCTGTCTTGACGGGAATGGGATTTGTGGTGAGAAATAGAGCTTTAAACAAGTCAAATAGTTGCAAGTGAATCTGGGTAGCGACTTGAACTTGGCCCGTCTCAAAAGCTTTGATCATCTGTTGTAGTTGCTCTCCTACCAGATGGCTGGCTACGCTAACTACACCAGATCCTCCTACCGCCAGCATCGGCAAAGTTAGGGAATCATCTCCAGAATAGATGGCAAATTCAGGGGGTGTCAAGCATCGAATTTGGCTGGCTTGATCCAAGTTGCCACTTGCTTCTTTTACGGCTACTATATTGGGTATTTCTGCCAATCTTGCCACCGTCTCCGGTAACATATTCTGGCCTGTGCGACCGGGGATGTTATATAACATTATAGGCAATTCTGGACTAGATTGCGCGATCGCCCGAAAATGATTGTACAAACCTTCTTGTGGTGGCTTGTTGTAATACGGAACCACTTGCAAGCAACCATCTAATCCTAGCTTAGCTGCTTTTTGCGTAGCTTCGATCGCCTCGCGAGTAGAATTCGATCCCGCTCCTGCTATGACTTTAGCTTTGCCTGTTACTGCCTTCTGCACCACCTGAAATAACTCGTACTCCTCATCCCAAGTCATCGTGGGAGATTCGCCCGTAGTTCCGCACAGTACCAAGCTATCCGTACCGCGATCGACCAAATGAACTGCCAACTGCTCTGCTACCGCATAGTTAACACTGCCGTCTTCCTTAAACGGCGTAATCATTGCAGTCAGAACTCTTCCAAACTTTACCACACTTTCTCCGATTTTAAACTTGTGATTTTTGATTTTAAATTTTTGATTTTAGATATATTTTTAATCTAAAATCCCTAATTCCATCTCACCTTGAACTATTAGAAGCAGTCGCCCCTTGGGTTTGCAGCAATTTTTTTGCTACCAGCAACTCTGCTATTTGCACCGCATTTAAAGCCGCCCCTTTGCGAATTTGATCCCCACTGAGCCACATTTCCAAGCCGCATGGGTGAGAAATATCTTGGCGAATCCTGCCTACCAACACCTCATCCTTACCGCTAGCCTCTGCGGGCATCGGGAAATAATTAGCTTGCCAGTCTTCTACCAGCTTAACCCCTTTTGCCTGGTTTAAAATTTCCCTGGCCTCGATCGCACTAAAAGGCTCTGCAAATTCTAGATTAATCGCTTCGGAATGCGCTCGGAGTACGGGAACCCGAATGCAAGTTGCAGAAATTTTGATTTCGTCCGTACCAAATATTTTCCTAGTTTCGTTCACCATTTTCATTTCTTCCTCACAATATCCCAAATCATTAATCGGGGTGTTGTGCGGAAACAGATTAAATGCTAAGGGGTAGGGAAATATGTCCGTTTTGGGCGTTTCTCCAGCCAAAATTGCTCTAGCTTGAGCTTTCATTTCCTCCATTGCTCTAGCCCCGGCACCGCTAGCAGACTGGTAAGTAGCCACAACTATGCGCTTGAGTGGTCTAACTTTGTGAAGTGGCCAAACCGCCACCGCCATCAAAATCGTTGTGCAGTTAGGGTTTGCGATGATACCTCGGTGAGACCCCACAGCTTCGGGATTGACTTCGGGAATCACTAGGGGTACGGTCGCATCCATGCGGAAAGCACTGGAATTGTCAATTACCACAGCCCCGGCTGCTACTGCTTTCGGAGCCCAAAATTTAGAAGTAGAGCCACCTGCTGATGCGAGCACTAGATCAACGTTATCAAACGATCGCGCCTCCACTGCTTCCACTGTCAGCATTTCGCCACCAAACGGCAATTTTGAACCCGCAGAACGCTCACTAGCGAGCAACTTCAACTCAGCTAGGGGAAAATTCCGGCTGTGTAAAAGTTCTAGCAACTCAGCACCGACAGCGCCCGTAGCTCCTAAAATGGCAACTCGATAGGATTGAGACAAATTAGTTTCCTCCACAAAATAGATTGTCAGCGATCGAAATCTGGAATTTAAATAACTGCAATATTCAATATCAAACTTAATTAATCTTAGGCGACATCAGGATCGGTTACGATAGAAACGATGTAGTTAGCCGGATTTGGCACTCAAGCTTAACCGCTGGGAAAGCATCCTAGCCATTGCTAGTCTAGCACGGACTCGCCAGGTGGCGATCGGCAACCACAAACAAACAGCCTGATGTTGAATTTGACATCCGAAGGCAATACGTGCTATGTTGCTTCGGCAATTAGTCGATTGAACCCCCACAAAGTGTTCAGACACCAAAAACCTAAGCAAAACAAAGACTTGCAGTCTTGTCCAGTAAAAATGTTTGTAGTTGTGTCAGGTTGTGCAAGTACGATTAAAAGCGTACAAACTTAAAAATACAGGCAAAGTCAGATTTGTATGTATTTTATCTCAATTAATTGTTAAATATCAAAAAAGCCGATGAAAGTAACCCAGGAAAAACTTCCAGCTAGCCAAATAGGTCTGGAAATCGAAGTACCATCAGAAAAGTCCAAACAGGCCTACGAGCAAGTAATTAAACAATTTGCCCGCGAGATAAACATTCCTGGGTTCCGCAAAGGCAAAGTTCCCCGCCAAGTTTTGCTACAGCGCATAGGCCAGACTCGCTTGAAGGCGACGGCTTTGGAAAACTTGATTAACGACTCCCTGCAAAAAGCCCTCGAACAAGAAAAAATTTCAGCCATTGGCAGTTTTGAACTGGCGATCGAGTTTGATGAATTACTATCTAAGTACGATCCAGAACAGCCTCTGACCTTTACAGCCAAGGTTGACGTAGAACCAGAAGTCAAACTGGCTCAGTATACTGGCTTGGAGCTGAAGGCAGAAGAAGCTAGTTATGATGAAGCTCAGGTAGATGAGGTATTGCAAAAATATCGATCGGACAAAGCAGCTTTAATCCCCGTAGAAGGCCGGCCAGCTCAACTAGGAGATATGGCTTTGGTTGATTTCTCCGGCAGATTTGCAGATGCGCCAGAAGGCGAAACACCCGCAGAAATTCCCGGTGGCGAAGCACAAGACTTCCAAGTAGAATTATCGGAAAATCAGTTCGTACCAGGCTTTATCCAAGGCATGATTGGGATGAATCCGGGAGAAACCAGAGAAGTTGCTGTCCAGTTTCCCGATGAGTATAGCAGTGAAGAACTAGCCGGAAAATCCGCAGTCTTTACAATTACTCTCAAAGAACTTAAGGAAAAAGAATTGCCGGAATTGGACGACGACTTCGCTCAAGAAGTTAGCAAGAGCGAGTTTGAAACCTTAGCAGAACTGCGTGAATCCCTGGAAACTAGGTTCAAAGGAGACCAAGAACGCAAAATAACAGCCAACAAGGAACGCGCGATATTAGAAGCCCTGGTGCAGCTAGTAGAAGTGGAAATTCCCGAAACAATGCTCGATCGCGAAGTCGATTTCTTGCTCAATCAACAAGCCACCCAATTGAAAAATTATGGCATAGACATCAACCAATTGTTTACCGAAGAGAATATGGGGCCGATGCGGGAACGCTTGCGTCCAGAAGCAACAGATAAAATCAAGCAATCTCTAGCTCTAGCAGAAATAGCCAAGCTGGAATCTTTGTCTGTTGAACAAGCAGAAATCACAGCAGAAGTAGCCAGAGTCAGACAGCAGTTTCCCAAAGGAAATTTTGACCCCGAAAGGTTGCAAGAATTCGTCCGAGAAGACTTGCTCAAACAAAAAACCCTCACTTGGTTGGAAGAACATGGGACGATCGAACTCGTACCAGAAGGTTCTCTGACTCCCCCAGTAGATGAATCCGATGATGATGATGCAGATGATGCAGAAACTTCAGAAGCATCCACGGTTGTCGATGTTGAAGTTGTAGGCGAAGAGTAGCACCCGAAGGAAGAAGGAAGAAGGAAGAGGGGGAGAAGGGGAGAGTGG
>NZ_NXIB02000186.1 GCF_002412335.2 Tychonema bourrellyi FEM_GT703 | reverse complement strand
TCACCGGAGTCGGCGCTGGTGTCGGAGTTGTCACCGGAGTTGGCGCTGGTGTCGGCGCTGGCGCTGGTGTTGGTGTTGGGGCTGGTGTCGGTGTCGGCGCTGGTGTTGGTGTCGGCGCTGGTGTTGGTGTCGGACTACCTGCAAACGTGCTACTGGCAACATTCAGCAAAACCGCGATCGCCCGATTGCTACTTTTATCTATGATCACCGTATCGGAACTACTAGCACCATTAGCACCCGTGCCCGCACTAAAAGTGAAGTTATCAAAATTCAAAATGCCATTCTCGCTAGCAATGCGATCGCTTCCATTTTGATAATCAGTAATGTAATCAATGATCTCATCATCTAACAGTACAAAAAATGTATCATTGCCATCGCCACCTGTTAGGGTATCAATGCCGAGATCGCCGTACAAACTATCATTACCGCTACCACCGACGATTGAATCATTGCCTTGACCACCGTACAAGCAATCATCTCCATCTCCTCCGATAACAGTATCTTTATCTTTGTCGCCGCGAAGATAATCATTGCCACCTCCGCCATCAATTTCATCATTTCCTTTGCCACCATATACAACTTCAGCGTCAGAGGAACCGCTGACAGTATCATTGCCTTTGCCAGTTACCAATCCTCCAGGGAGATCCTGAAGTTGTCCGACTTCGAGTGCAACATTGTCGGCTGTATCTTCTCCGACCAAATAAATTCCTTGTCGTTTGATAGTCATAATTTTCCTGCCTATTTGGTTTGCAAAATAAACTAAATGGAGAAATGGCGATCGCACTTAAAGCGCGATCGATAATTACCTCTGATTTGGAAAGTTTAGGAGGGCGATCACCTGTTTTCAATAAAGGCGATCGCTTGTTGTTGATTGTTATACTCTTCAAGCTTTATAGGCAGTCAAAACAGCCATATAGTAGCTAGTTTGATTGCCTCTTGTGACGCTGGTATAGCCAATGCCTACATCCGTATGCTTGCCATAGAAATCATTAAGAGCTAGCAAGTGAATACGATGGCCCGGAGGTGATGTTCCAGCATCAACGAGTAAATTTGCGATCTGATCTTTTCCTGAAGTTGCAAAATTAGAGGAATTGCCAGTGGTGTATACGGTCGATAGCGATTCAATGAAATTGTTGGCGGGGTTACCCAAGTAAAACGACGGCAGCGGATATCCAGCTCGCTGTACCTTTATATTTGGGCCAAGACCATCTGGATCTACATGATCGAAGTAATTTCTAGCTGCCAAATCATCAGCTCGCTGCTGAGCAACCTGATTTAAAATTGGATCTGGTGTTAAGGGAGGACGAGGTGTAACTCCGCTCAGATTAATCCCTAACTGCTGTCCTGCTGCTTGGGGATTTTGACGAGCAGAATTGAGGTAATCTAAAGCCGATCGCTCTTCTGGATCTAAGCCGGGGGTTCCTGTTGAACCAGAACTTGGAGTGGGAGTGGGAGTGGGAGTCGGAGTCGGAGTCGGAGTCGGAATGGGAGTCGGAGTTGGAGTCGGAATGGGAGTCGGAGTTGGAGTGGGAGTTGGACTGACAGTACCGTTAAGAGAAGTACCAAAAACTTGTGTCCAGTAGTGATTATAATTTACAGTCCCAGTGTCATTAGCTAAAAAAAAGTAACCAATCCCAATTTCTTTGAGATTAGGGTTAAGAATATTAGCACGGTGGCCAGAACTGTTCATCCATGAGTTTACAACTGCTTCCGGTGTAGAAGAACCCGCAGCAATATTTTCCGCAGCCGCCGAGAATTTATAACCAGTTGCAGTAATCCGAGTCCCGATGGAAGAACCATCTTTTCCCGTATGAGAAAAGAAATCTTGCACAGCCATGTTTTCGGTATGAGTTGCGGCCGCATTGACTAACTGAGCATTCAAAGTCAATGCTGATAAACCCAGTTTAGTTCGTTCTAAATTGGTAAGTTCTAGAACTTGATCGACAAAATTTTGATTCGTTGCACTTGCCAAAAGTTCAGGGGTCAAACCCCCTTCATTTAAGATATCTAAAGGTTGAGCAGCGGAATCATTGATTGGTTCAAGCATGGGGAGTTCTAAAAATTGAGATGGGCTAACTCTAATATCTACAACTGCTGTACTTATTTTCCGTATGGCTTCCAGCAAAATTTCGATGTCAATCGATTTTAGATTTTAGATTGAAGAATCTAAGTCCACATTTTTAATTCATCTCATATCATGTCCACTTAATCACTTATAATATATGTAGGTTGGGTTGAAGAATGAAACCCAACATAATCTTCTAGTTGACGCCCTAGTTTCACTTCGTTCAACCCAACCTACATATATTATAAGTAGGTTGGGTTGCCCAACGACTGCGTTTATGCTGCCCTTCGACTCCGCTCAGGAACCGCGTAGCCGAAGTGCTCAGGAACCAGAATGAAACCCAACACAATCTTCTAGTTAACGCCCTAGTTTCACTTCGTTCAACCCAACCTACAGAGCGGGATTTTATGATAATTTTTTTTCTCGATATAATCTCAGTGAATCTACTGATGTTGAATTGCGTAAATATACTTAAAAAACCTAAATTTTGTGATAGAACAGGCCGAAAAGCCTGTTCTTAAAAATGCAAGAAGCAAAAAAACTTTGAAATACGAATTTTCGACTTCCAATACCCGATGCCCGATGCCCTATGCCCTATGCCCCTTTTGCTTCCACAGCAACTTGCTCAACTTCATCTTTGGTGAGAATTTCCAGAGCCGCCTCTGCTTCTGCACCGCCTAACCTTCTGAGAGCTTGGGCGACTCTATAACGGATTTGCCAATCTACGTTTCCAGCGTAGGGGAGAAGCAGTGGGAGCGCTCGTTTGTCTCCCAATTCTCCTAATGCACTGATCGCAATGGTTTGGATCAACTCATTATCCGAAGTCAGGGCATTTTCTAACATCGGAAATGCTTTCGGATCTCCCATTTCTCCCAAGGCTGCGACGATACTGAGTTGAACTAGCCACTCGGATGTGTTGTTGTAAACTTGCTGTAAATCTGCTAAAGCATCGGTTAATTTCAATGCGCCCAAAGCATCGGCTGCTGCTGCTTGGACGTCGGGTTCGGGGTCGTTGTTCAAGCTGTGAATTAGTACCTCTAAGGCATTAGAGAGATTTTCTGTGCCGAGGGTTGACATTTGGCTGACGGCGGCGTAACGAACGCGGACGTTTTTGTCGCCGATCGCACTTTGAATCAGTTTATAGGCGATCGCAGGTTCTAGTTGACGCAGTTGATTGACACCTCGCAGGCGATCGCCAAAATCCTCGGAATTCAGCAATTGTTCAACAGATTCAGGGGTAATACTCATGGTAATTGGGAATTGGGAATTGGGAATTGGGAATTGACACAAAATCACAAACTAAAGATTTGATAAAATATTTTTTTGGTCAATGCCTATCAATATAGGAGCCAATTAAAGTTCAGCTACCATTGCTCGGACAATATCCCCCCTAGTGAGGATGCCAATTACTTTGCCAGCAGTATCAAGCACCGGCAATCTGTGAATATGGCGCTCGTGCAGAAGTTTTGCAGCTTCTCGAACAGATTTTTCCGGGGTGATGCTAACTGGATCTCGGCTCATCACTTCTCCTACTGTTTGTCCCAAAGCCTTGTGGAGTTCTTGCTCGTAACGAGATGGATTTTCTAAGTAAATCACGCTGTCGAGTACCATGATGTAAGTGGGAGGAGTCGCCCCTGTTTCCTGCCACATCAAATCACTTTCGGAGATGATACCGATCAACAAATCATTGTGATCTACAACGGGAAGGCCGCTAATCCGGCGATCGGCTAAAATCTTAATCGCTTCCTTCACGGACATTTCTACTCGCGCTGTCAGGGGTTCGCGAGTCATTAAATCGGCTACTGTTTTGGACATGATAGGCGTTTTGTTTAATTGTTTCTCTCGATCGATCATATAGCTAATCTCCAATCTAAAATCTAAAATCTAAAATCGGTCGATCGCTCTCAAAATTGTTAAGATATGTTAAAGTCTAAACAAAGCCTGACCAAGAATTTTAAAAGTGGTGTAAGCCCCCGGATTTATCCGTGGGGTCAATCTAAAATCTCAAATCTAAAATCTAAAATCGATTGACCAATGCTAGAATCAGAAGCGAAAAAACCAGAATCCCAGCATGAAGCGCGCTGTATCTTAGTTTGTCAGCACCAATCTTGTCTGAGAAATGGTTCAGCAGCAGTCTTAGCTGCTTTTGAAGCCCATCCAGTTTCGGGAGTGAAAGTGGAGGGTAGCGACTGTCAAGGACAGTGCAACATGGGCCCGACGGTGCGAGTGACACCAGACGAAATCTGGTATTGTCGAGTTAAGCCGATCGATGTGCCCCTAATTGTGGAACAGCACCTCCTGGGGGGAAAGCGTGTCAAGGCGCTGTTCAATCCCAGAATTCATCTTTATTACTCATGAAAATCCCAGGAATTGCGATTAGTTTGTTAATGCTGCTGAGTCATTCATCGGCGGTTTTCGCGCAAATTCCAGCAGTTTCAGGGGATATTTGTGCGGTAGACTTGGGTGCGAAAATAGATGCGATCGCCAATCGTGCTGAATTTAGTCGATCGCGCTGGGGCATTTTGATTCAACCCCTATCTTCTCCTACGACTCTCTACAGTCGCGACTCCCAAAAATACTTTATTCCCGCCTCAAATGTCAAGCTTTTAACAACAGCGGCTGCTTTACAGAAACTCGGTGGTGATTTTCGGATTAAGACATCGGTTTATAGTGGCGAAAATGGTAATTTACACATTGTCGGTAGGGGCGATCCGAGTATTGCTGAGGCTCAGTTAAAATCCTTGGCTCAGCAGTTAAAACAGCGGGGAATTAGTCGAGTTAACGAGTTGATTGGCGATGACAGCTATTTTCAAGGTAATCCAGTCAATCCGAATTGGGAGTGGGAAGATGCCCAAGCTGGCTATGGCGCGCCCATCAATAGTTTGATTTTCAATCAAAATGCGATCGAGCTAATTTTATCACCGCAGGCGATCGGGCAACCGCTGAAAGTTACTTTTGCCCAACCAAAGCCCATAAATCAATGGCAAATTCAGAATAATTCGGTGACAGTTGGACAAAATAAGTCGGAGTTTGTTGAGGTTGGTCGAGAATTTGATAAACCGATTCTGCGAGTTAGCGGACAGTTGAGAGTTGGTGCTGAATCTGAATCAGCTTACGTCGCGGTTGTCAATCCTGCTAATAACTTTTTGCAGCATTTTCAACAAGTTCTCGCAGGTGAAGGAATTCCGGTTAAACAGGCTTTAGTTGCATCTAATTTTCGCAATTTCAGTCAAGAATTAGCAAATATTGAATCGCCACCACTGGCAGAATTGGTGAAAGAAACTAATCGGGAAAGTAACAATGTTTATGCAGAAGTTTTATTGAGATTGTTGGGGAAAGAAACAGGCAAGATGCCTGTTTCACAAGAACAAGATACAATGGAAATTGGTTTAAAAGAGTTAAAAACAACTTTAACTCAATTAGGTATAAATCCGAATACCTATAAATTAGCTGATGGTTCGGGATTGTCTCGACACAATTTAATTAGTCCAGAAGCCTTGGTGCAAACTTTGAGATTAATGGCGAATTCACCACTTGCATCTATTTACCGTGCATCTTTACCCGTGGCTGGGGAAAGCGGCACTTTGAAAAATCGTTTTCTTACACCAAATCGAGTCATTTTGCAAGCAAAAACTGGAACTTTGAGCGGAGTTGCAGCGCTGTCGGGATATGTGGAAGTACCGAATTATGAACCGCTGGTGTTTAGCATTATGGTAAATCAATCGGATCTGTCTGCTCCAAAAGTACGCAGTGCGATCGACGAAATTGTGCTACTATTAAATCGGCTCAGCCGCTGTTAAAATAACAGATTTAGCCTGAAAGATTATAGATATTAGCATTGTCGATCGGCTACAATAAAAAAAAGAGCAATGAAAACCAGTGAGCAGCTTCAGTCTACTGCCAATTTGTGGTTTTTGTATAACCAGAAGGTTAATTAATTTTCAAAATATGAAATCTTTAAATTCCGAACAGCAACATATCTTTGTCAAAACCAACAATATCCGTTTGCATTGCGTTGCTCAGGGCGAGGGCGAACTCGTTTTGCTCCTGCACGGGTTTCCAGAGTTTTGGTACTCTTGGCGGCACCAAATTCCTGCCTTGGCGCGTCATTTCAAGGTTGTGGTGCCGGATTTGCGAGGCTACAACGACTCAGATAAGCCAGAAAGTGGCTACGATTTAGATACGCTGAGTGCGGATATTCGCGGTTTGATCGATCGCCTTGGCTATACAAAAGCACACATTGTCGGTCATGATTGGGGAGGAGTTATCGCTTGGCATTTAGCTCAAAAATTCCCTGAAAAAATCAACCGTTTGGCAATTTTAAATGCTCCGCACCCCCAGCGATTTGTGCAAGAAATGGCGAGTAACTTAGATCAACTCCGCCGCAGTTGGTACGTTTTTGCTTTTCAGGTTCCCGGTATTCCCGAATGGTTAATTCAGCAAAACTTGAAAAATTTTGTACACAATGTTTTCCAAGGACAAGCTATTCGCAAAGGAGCTTTTAGTGCCGAAGAAACTAAGATTTATCAGACAGCCTTGGAAAAGCCGGGAGTATTGGCGGCTGCGGTGAATTATTATCGACAGATATTTCACCCGGAGAGACTTTGGAATTTAGGGCAAAAATGGGAAACTGTGAATGTCCCTACTTTGGTGCTTTGGGGAGAAGAAGATGCGTTTTTGAGCCAGAAACTTGTAGAAGATTTAGACAGGTTAATTACCGCTCCATTTAAGCTAAAGTTAGTCCCGAATTGTGGTCACTGGATTCAGCAAGAAGTTCCGCAAACTGTGAATCGAGAATTGTTGAGTTTTCTGAGAAGTTCTTCTGGTTCTTTGGTTTTGGGATAAATATATAGCAGTCCTAAATGAGTCGTAAGGTTTTTTACCCCACCCCAACCCTCCC
>NZ_NXIB02000185.1 GCF_002412335.2 Tychonema bourrellyi FEM_GT703 | reverse complement strand
GGCATGGGGCATGGGGCATTGGGCATTGGGCATTGGGCATTGGGCATCGGGCATCAGGCATCGGGCATTGTTAGCTGTTGACTGCTGACTGCTGACTAATGACTAATGACTAATGACCAATGACTAATGACTAATGACTAATGACTAATTATTAATCACCGACAAAATCGTCTGATGATAAATCACCCGCCCCGCCGTAGTGCGAATATACTGATTAATCACATTTCCCCTCTCATCCTCCCGAACCCGACGGAACTTATACTCCTTAGTGACAAAACCATTCGATGACCGTTCCACCCGGCTCGGTTCCCCCTCTGGTTCTCCACTATCAATCTCCCCCTGGAAGCGAACCCACACCAGAGAGTGCAAATCGACAATCTTCTGCTCATAGGCCACCACCACATCATCCAGATTCGCAAAAAACTTACCAGCCCCCTTTTGACCATCAGGGTTATCCGCCGTCAAGTAATAGCAACCCAGCACCATATCCTGCGAAGGAGCCACGATCGGTCTACCCGTCGCTGGGGACATAATGTTATTGCAAGCCAACATCAACAACCGAGCCTCAGCCTGAGATTCCAGAGACAAAGGAACATGAACAGCCATTTGGTCGCCATCAAAGTCGGCATTAAAAGCCGGACAAACTAGCGGATGTAGCTGAATCGCCCTCCCATCCACCAAAATCGGCTCAAAGGCCTGAATCCCCAACCTGTGCAAAGTGGGAGCCCGGTTCAGCATCACCGGATGTCCCTCAATCACTTCTTGCAACACTTCCCAAACGCCTGGATCATTGCGCTGAATCATCTTTTTCGCGGCTTTGATGTTGTTCACCAATCCCTGACGAATCAAACGGTGGATGACAAAGGGCTGAAAAAGTTCGATCGCCATCTCTCGCGGCAAACCACACTGATGAATCTTCAGCTTCGGCCCCACCACAATGACCGATCGCCCAGAATAGTCAACTCGTTTACCCAACAAATTTTGGCGAAACCGTCCCTGTTTCCCCTCAATAATGTCTGACAACGACTTCAGCGGCCGATTGTTTGCACCCACGACTGTTCGGCCCCGCCGTCCATTATCAATCAACGCATCCACCGCCTCCTGCAACATCCGCTTCTCATTGCGAATAATGATTTCCGGCGCCAAAATATCCTGCAACCTCGCCAACCGATTATTCCGATTAATTACGCGGCGATAAAGGTCATTCAGGT
Source organism: Tychonema bourrellyi FEM_GT703 (assembly GCF_002412335.2). GTDB lineage: Bacteria > Cyanobacteriota > Cyanobacteriia > Cyanobacteriales > Microcoleaceae > Microcoleus > Microcoleus bourrellyi. The sequence goes on along the minus strand of NZ_NXIB02000185.1, from coordinate 5,788 downwards.
CCGAAGTAGCAAACCGCCCACCATCCAACTGCACCATCGGCCGCAAGTCTGGGGGAATCACCGGAATCACTGACAACACCATCCAGTCTGGATGAGAACCGGTAGCAATGAAGTTATCAATCACCCGCAACCGTTTAATCAACTTTGCGCGCTTTTGACCTTTCGCATTCGCAATATCCTCCCGCAACTTTTCCGCTTCCGACTCCAGGGGAATATTTTCCAACAAAACCTGCAATGCTTCGGCTCCAATCCCCACTTCTACCCCCGTCAGTGTCGAATCTTCGCTGTAGAGTTCATCCTCAATCTCCAGCCAAGCATCCTCCGTCAACAACTGCTTGTATTCCAGCTTGTCGGCGTTCCCCGCATTCAATACAACATAGGCATTGAAATAAACAATTTGTTCGACATCTCGCAGAGGCATATCTAATAGAATTGCCATGTAACTGGGGATGCCTTTCAGATACCAAACATGAGCCACTGGAGCCGCTAATTTGATGAATCCCATCCTGTGACGACGGACGCGAGATTCCGTCACCTCAACGCCACACCTTTCGCAAACAATACCTCTATGACGAACCCTCTTGTACTTACCACAATGACATTCCCAATCTTTTGCAGGCCCAAAAATGCGCTCACAAAACAAGCCATCCATCTCAGGTTTCAAAGTCCTGTAATTTATGGTTTCGGGTTTCGTAACCTCACCAGTTATCTGACCATTGGGCAAAGTTCTCTCTCCCCACAGTCGAATTCTTTCTGGTGAAGCCAACCCAATCTTGACGTAATCAAAGCGTTGTTCTATCTTAGCCATCTGACAATTTTAGATTTTAGATTTTGGATTTTCGATCGTAGGGGCGAATGGCAATTCGCCCGTACCAGGATTTTCGATCGTAGGGGCGAATGGCAATTCGCCCGTACAGCCAACCATCACATATCATCATCGTCATCACGAGAAAGAGACTCATAGGTAGGACGATTGGGCGATCGCCTATTACCCACATCCGCCATCAAATCCACCTCAACGTGTTCACTACCATCATCAGTAGTATTCACCTTGTGCACGGCAATATCCAAACACAAAGACTGCAACTCCCGCATCAACACCTTGAAAGACTCAGGAGTCCCAGGGCGTGGAATCGACTTACCCTTCACGATCGCATTCAAAGCCTCATTTCGACCCTGCATATCATCCGACTTCACAGTCAACAACTCCTGCAAAGTATAAGCAGCCCCAAAAGCCTCCAAAGCCCAAACTTCCATTTCCCCGAATCGCTGTCCCCCTTGTTGAGCTTTACCACCCAAAGGCTGTTGTGTCACCAACGAATATGGCCCCGTACTCCGAGCATGAATTTTGTCATCCACCAAGTGAACCAGCTTCAACATATAAGCAATACCCACCGTCACAGGGCGATCGAACGCCTCACCAGTCCGGCCATCATACACAAAAGTCTTACCCGGATATTTTTCATTGAAAACCCACCGCTTCCCAGTCTTCTCCCGCGCCTCCTCCAACTTACCGTGCACCGTTTCCCTAGACTTCTCAGCCCCGTGCATCTCATCAAAAGGCACCATCTTGAACCGCATCGACAGATTTTCCCCAGCCCATCCCAGCAAACACTCAAAAATCTGACCCACATTCATCCGAGATGGCACACCCAAAGGATTCAAAACCATATCAACCGGCGTACCATCCGGCAAATAAGGCATATCCTCCTTCGGCAAAATCCGAGACACAATCCCCTTATTTCCGTGGCGACCCGCCATCTTATCCCCCACCTGAATCTTCCGCTTCTGCGCCACATAAGCCCGAACCACCATGTTCGCCCCAGGGGGCAATTCATCCCCCTGTTCCCGTGTAAAAACCCGCACATCCACCACCCGGCCCTTCTCCCCGTTCGGAACCCTCAGAGAATTGTCCCGCACATCCCTAGCCTTCTCACCAAAAATAGCCCTCAACAACTTCTCCTCTGGCGGCTGATCCGACTCGCCCTTCGGAGTCACCTTACCCACCAGAATATCACCAGCCTCCACCCAAGCCCCCTTGCGGATAATCCCCTGTTCATCTAGCTGACGCAAAGCATCCTCACCCACATTCGGAATTTCGCGAGTGATTTCTTCGGGACCGAGTTTGGTTTGGCGGGCTTCGATTTCATACTTTTCAATGTGAATCGAAGTATAAACATCCTCATACACCAACCGTTCGCTAATCAACATCGCATCTTCGTAGTTGTAGCCCTCCCAAGGCATATAAGCCACCAGAATATTGTGACCCAAAGCCAGTTCTGCCCCTTCGGTAGATGAACCGTCGGCTAGCACCTGACCTGCCACAACCCGATCGCCCTCATAACTCAAAGGACGCTGATTCAAACAAGTATCCTGGTTCGATCGCTGATACTTCTGCAACTCATGCTCAATGCAGCCAGCATACTTTTGCTTGAAAGCCGAATGATTTCTGGATCTGAGTTCATCGTAATCCCGAATCATAAAATGCTCGTCACCACTGCTGGATTCAGCATCCGGCGCCAGAGTCTTCACAATAATCCGCGTCGCATCAATATAAACCACCTCACCATTCGTCCGAGAAACCACCACCATACCGGAGTCTCTGGCTGCTTGAGCTTCCAAACCAGTACCCACCAGGGGCCGTTCTGGTTTGAGCAGAGGGACGGCTTGGCGCTGCATATTCGAGCCCATCAAAGCCCGGTTCGCATCATCGTGTTCCAAGAACGGAATCATGGAAGTAGCCACCGAGACGATTTGGACTGGCGAAATTGCCATGTAGTCCACTTGCATCGGCGTAGTCGTCGTAAATTCTTGGCGGTAACGAACGGCCACAGTCTCGCCCAAGAGGTTATTGTTTTCATCTAGGCTAATGTCCCCCGGCGCAACCCGCAAGTCATCTTCCTCATCGGCTGTCATGTAAACCGGAGCCTTGTCCCGCAACACTTGCCCTTTTTCTACTGGATAAAAAGGAGTTTCAATGAAGCCATAGGAGTTGACTCGCGCGTGGGTGGCGAGGGAGCCGATGAGTCCGGCGTTGGGGCCTTCCGGTGTTTCGATCGGGCAAATCCGACCATAGTGAGATGGGTGAATATCTCGCACCGCAAACCCCGCCCGTTCCCGTGTCAAACCACCTGGTCCCAGAGCTGACAGTCGCCGTTTGTGGGTCAGTTCCGCCAGCGGATTAGTCTGATCCATAAACTGAGACAATTGCGAAGACCCGAAGAACTCCTTAATCGCTGCTACTAAGGGTTTTGGATTCACCAATGATGCTGGACTCAAAGAATCCGAATCCGAAACCGTCATCCTTTCGCGGATGATCCGTTCTAAGCGGTTCAGTCCCACTCTGACTTGGTTTTGCAACAACTCACCCACACTTCTGACTCGACGATTTCCCAAGTGGTCAATATCATCCGTTGAGCCAATGTCAAATTCTAGGTTAATCAAATAGTCGATCGCCGTCAGAATATCCTGCGATGTCAGCACCCGCATCGTATCTGGAACCGTCAAGTTCAACTTTTTGTTCAGTTTGTAGCGTCCAACCCGACCCAAATCATATCGTTTGGGGTCAAAGAAACGCGAATTCAGCAACTGTTCGCCCCCTGCTACCGTGGGGGGTTCACCTGGTCTGAGTTTGCGATACAGTTCCATCAGCGCTTCTTCTTCGCCGAATTGTCCCTCCTTTTCGATCGTCTTTTGGAAATATTCAGGATGACGCAGAGAATCATAGATTTCGCCGTCTGTGAGTCCCAGGGCTTTGAGCAAGACTTGAGCACTAAGCTTGCGAGTCTTGTCAATTCTCACCCACACCAAGTCATTCTTATCCGTTTCAAACTTCAGCCACGCCCCCCGATTTGGAATCAGCGACGCATTATAAGAACGGCGACCATTCTTATCAGTCTCCGATTTGTAATATACCCCCGGCGATCGGACAATTTGATTGACAATGACTCGTTCTGCGCCGTTGATAATGAATGTGCCCCGTTCTGTCATCAATGGCAAATCACCGATGAAGACTTCTTGTTCTTTGATTTCGCCTGTTTCTTTGTTGATCAAACGGGTGGGGACGTACATTTGCACTGAGTAGGTGCTATCCCGCCGTTTTGCTTCGTCTACGTCGTATTTTGGGCGCTTCAGTTTGAAGTCCTTGCCAATGAAATGCAGTTCCAGCTTGCCCGTGTAGTCCGTGATTGGCGAAAAACTGTCCAGTTCTTCGATCAATCCAGCTTCTAGGAACCAGCGAAAACTTGCCCGCTGGATTTCAATCAGGTCGGGTAAGGTGAATGCGAATTCTGTGTAATCTTTAGTGGTCATGGGTGTCCTTTTTGGGCGATGGCTCTAGCTTTGCTTTTTACATTGCGCCTAGTAGGCGCGTTTTTACCTTGCTTTCGTTTTTTTTGATGGATTGTGTGAGAGAATTTATATGATGTTTTCGATCGCAACCAGCCTGCTGCAACGGTTATTTGTGCGGGTTGCTCGCAGCGGATTATTGCTGATCTTGGCTTCTATAGAGATACTTTCCACGACGACCTCTTGGTGTTCTACTGTAAATTTTCTACACATTTGAGTCCTAGAATTTACTTTTAAGCTATCGCCAAATTGCTGAGGTTCCAAGTTTTTTTGATCTGTATTTTTCAGATATTAGTTGAAGTTTTTTTTCTGACCCGATGGTACAGTGTGGGCGTTGCGCTGGCAGTTTCCGAGAAACTGGTAGTGCATTAGCAGTGTGCAAATCCTCGATCGGCTCGTTGTTTTAATTATAGGGCGCAAATCCGATCGATAGCCAACTGTCAAGCATAACATATTTATCGTCCTTTATTAGTTCAATGTTGACTGTACGGGCGAATGGCCATTTGCCCCTACTGTACGGGCGAATTGCCATTCGCCCCTACTGTTGACTGTTAGCAGCTAAAGGCATTTCCCTTCTTCCTTCTTCCTGCCGCTGGTATATTTTCGGCTTTCGTTAAAGCGAAAGCCCGAATAGCTGACAGGCGTTTTCCGTTGTCTGCTGGGACAAAGTTAACAGAGAAACTCCTCTCAATTTAGCAACTTGCTCGGCCACGTGGTAGACGAAGGCCGGTTCGTTGCGTTTTCCCCGCTGGGGTATGGGGGCGAGAAAGGGGCAATCTGTCTCAACTAGGATGCGATCGCTATTTACCATACAAGCTGATTCATGGATCTGCAAGGCTTTTTTGAAGGTGACAGTTCCGCTAAAACTAATGTAGAAACCCAAGTCCAAAAACCACTGGGTTTCTTCTGGTGTCCCTCCCCAACAGTGCATAACTCCGCGCACTGGACCGCGAGTTTGCCAAAAATCCCTCAGCATTTGGGCCATTGGGGCGGCTGCGTTACGACAGTGGATAATTACCGGTTTGTCTAGTTTCTGGGCGATCGCCAGTTGTGCTTCAAATACTTTGAACTGATGTTCTCGATCGTCGGCTTTGTAAAAGTCTAGTCCGGTTTCGCCGATCGCCACCACTCGGTCATCCGAACTCGCCAATTCCCTAATCAGGTTTGCAGTCTTGTCTGTCCACTTACCCGCATCTAGGGGGTGGAGCCCAACCGCAAATGAGACTTCTGGAAACCGATCGGCGATCGCCTGAATTCCAGCAAACTCTTCTGGTTCTACACAAGAATGAACTAAACGAACCACGCCAGTTGCGCGCCAGCGTTCTCGAATGGCTTCTAACTCAGATTTAAACGTATCAAAGTTGATATGAACGTGGGTGTCGATGAGTTGCATGAGCAAAGCAGAGTAGATGGGGAGATGGGGATGGGGAGAGTGGGGGAT
>NZ_NXIB02000184.1 GCF_002412335.2 Tychonema bourrellyi FEM_GT703 | reverse complement strand
GAGGATTTGACGATTTTTGATCCTCGATCGAAATATACAATTTAAATGCACAACACCTTGAACTGATATTTATATTTATTATTGTGGAACTTTGTCTAATCTTATGTGATGTGGATCGACCATTAGCTGTGATGCGATCGCCAGAGGGAAGTTGATCTGTAATAATTTCGCTCCGTGGCTGGCGATCGAAAACTTATTGCTAAAAAAACTTGAGTCGTGTACAATACAGAGTCTGGTATCCTCATTTATCCATAATTTTACCCAAAATCCCATCTCCGCATAGGGGAAGGGACTTTCAGTGCGGATGCCACAAAATCACTCTATTCAGCAAAAAGCTAGAAATGCCGTAACTCATGCCCACTATTCAGCAACTCATTCGTTCAGCACGGGAACAAACGCAGAAAAAAACCAAATCGCCAGCTCTCAAGAGTTGCCCCCAGCGCCGCGGAGTTTGTACCAGAGTGTACACAACCACCCCGAAAAAACCTAACTCGGCGCTGCGAAAGGTGGCGCGGGTGCGGCTGACCTCTGGTTTTGAAGTGACAGCCTATATCCCTGGTATTGGTCACAACTTGCAAGAACACTCAGTAGTAATGATCCGTGGCGGTAGGGTAAAAGATTTGCCTGGGGTTAGATACCACATCATTCGCGGTACATTAGACACGGCCGGGGTGAAAGACCGCAAACAAGGTCGTTCTAAATATGGGGCAAAACGTCCTAAAGCGAAGAAATAAGACGGAACTCGCACTTGTCGGGGTTGGAGGGCAAAAAATAATCCTCGATCGCCAATTAGTTGCTCGCCAATTAATCATCGATCGATAGCTCAGAAAAACCCCAAACTCAATCATTCAAAATCAAAAATCCCAAAAAGAACTATGTCTCGCCGCACAGTTATTCAAAAACGTCCAGTCCCCCCCGATCCAACCTACAACAGTCGGTTGGTCAGCATGATGGTGAGACGGATTATGCAGCACGGTAAAAAATCCGTTGCTTCCAGCATCGTCTACGATGCCCTCAAGACCATCCAAGAACGCACAGGAGCCGAACCGTTAGACTTGTTTGAAAAAGCAGTCAAAAACGCTACACCCCTGGTAGAAGTCAAAGCTCGCCGAGTAGGTGGTGCCACCTACCAAGTGCCGATGGAAGTGCGTCAAGATCGCGGTACCACCCTCGCCCTTCGCTGGCTGATCAGATTTGCTCGTGCTCGCACCGGCCGCTCAATGGCCGCCAAACTGGCCAACGAACTGATGGATGCAGCTAACGAAACAGGCAGTGCCATTCGCAAACGCGAAGAAACCCACCGTATGGCTGAAGCTAACAAGGCTTTTGCTCACTATCGGTACTAATCGCCAAATCGGGTAGGTCGAATTGGACGACTCTGTGGTATGAGAGCATTGGGCGAGAGATGGGAAAGTGTAAATTTTTAGTATTGAGGTTGCTTCCCCAGGTGCTAGGCTGCGAGCCATGAAGCAAACTCAAGACTCGAAAATTTCAAGTTCAAAACTCTCTTAATCCTCCATGTCACTCCTTAATATTTTTGTAAACAAATCTTGCAAAAAATATTAAAATGTAACAATAAGCTCCATATACTTATGTTGTCGGTCGCTAGCGACTACAAAATAGGGTTTCTGTGTAGTATAATTGTATTATAACAGCAGAGAATACTCAAGGAGGTAGCTGTGGCACGTACCGTCCCGCTAGAAAAAACCCGCAACATCGGCATCGCAGCCCACATTGATGCGGGCAAAACAACAACAACAGAAAGAATTCTGTTCTATTCAGGCATGGTTCACAAAATGGGTGAAGTGCATGATGGAACAGCAGTTATGGACTCGATGGCGCAAGAGCGGGAGCGGGGAATTACAATTACTGCCGCCGCTATCACCACCACTTGGAAAGATCACAAAATCAACATCATTGACACTCCCGGACACGTAGACTTCACGATCGAAGTCGAACGCTCCATGCGGGTGCTAGATGGGGTGATCGCAGTTTTCTGCTCGGTAGGTGGAGTTCAGCCACAATCGGAAACAGTTTGGCGACAAGCCGATCGCTATAAAGTACCTCGGATTGTGTTCGTCAACAAAATGGATCGGATGGGGGCTAACTTTTATAAAGTCTACGGTCAAATTTGCGATCGCATGAGAGCAAACGCCGTACCCATCCAAATCCCGATCGGCAGTGAAGAAAACTTCCGGGGCATTGTAGACATAGTGCAAATGAAAGCCTATATCTACAACAACGACACCGGCACTGATATCGAGGAAATAGAAATCCCCGACGAAGTAAAGGATCTAGCCGTCGAATACCGCACCAAGCTGATCGAGTCCGTAGCAGAAACCAGCGACGCCCTCACCGAGAAATACCTCGAAGGCGAAGAACTAACGGAAGACGAAATCCGCTCGGCCCTACGCCACGGAACAGTCGAAGGTACGATCGTCCCAATGCTGTGCGGTTCTGCATTCAAAAACAAAGGCGTTCAGTTGTTGTTAGATGCAGTAATCGAGTATCTGCCATCGCCCTTGGAAGTTCCTGCAATTCAAGGACTCCTGCTGGGCGGCGACACCGCAGAACGACACGCAGACGATAACGCGCCCCTGTCAGCCCTGGCCTTCAAAATCATGGCAGACCCCTACGGTCGCCTGACCTTTGTTCGCGTCTACTCCGGTATCCTCAAAAAAGGTACTTACGTCCTCAACTCCACCAAAGACAAAAAAGAGCGGGTTTCTCGCCTAATTGTACTCAAATCGGACGATCGGATCGAAGTAGAAGAGCTGCGCGCCGGAGACTTGGGAGCAGTCTTGGGCCTGAAAGATACCTTCACCGGTGACACCATCTGCGACGAAACAGCACCAGTAATTCTGGAATCCCTGTTTATTCCAGAACCAGTCATCTCGGTGGCGGTGGAACCGAAAACCAAACAAGACATGGAGAAGCTCTCCAAAGCTCTCCAGTCTCTCTCGGAAGAAGACCCGACTTTTCGAGTCAACGTTGACCCAGAAACCAATCAGACAGTCATCGCCGGCATGGGCGAACTGCACTTGGAAATTTTGGTAGACAGGATGCTGCGCGAATTCAAAGTAGAAGCCAACGTCGGTAAACCGCAAGTAGCCTACCGCGAAACCATTCGCAAAGCAGTCCGTGCCGAAGGTAAATTTATCCGCCAAAGCGGCGGTAAAGGTCAGTACGGTCACGTCGTGATCGAAATAGAACCCGGAGAAGAGGGAAGCGGCTTTGAATTTGTCTCCAAAATTGTCGGCGGCACAGTACCCAAAGAGTACATCGGCCCGGCAGGACAAGGGATGAAAGAAGCCTGCGAATCAGGTATTCTAGCAGGATATCCGATGATTGACCTCAAAGCTACTATGGTAGATGGGTCTTTCCACGATGTAGACTCCTCAGAAATGGCATTTAAGATCGCCGGTTCAATGGCGATCAAAGAAGCCGTGATGAATGCAACGCCTGTGCTGCTAGAGCCTATGATGAAAGTAGAGGTTGAAGTTCCCGAAGATTACATCGGGAATGTCATCGGTGACCTCAACTCCCGTCGGGGTCAGATCGAAGGTCAAGAGACGGATCAGGGAATTGCTAAAGTTTCTGTGAAAGTTCCACTAGCAGAAATGTTTGGTTACGCTACTGACATCCGCTCGAAAACCCAAGGTCGAGGCATCTTCACAATGGAATTCAGCCATTACGAAGAAGTGCCGCGAAATGTGGCTGAAGCCATTATCGCTAAGAACAAAGGGAACTAATGATTTTAGATTTTAGATTTTGGATTTTGGATTGAATCCAAAATCGAGAATCTAAAATCTCAAGTCTAAAATCGCTAAAAAAACAAGGAACAAATCGAGAATGGCACGCGCAAAATTTGAACGGAATAAACCCCACGTAAACATTGGCACGATCGGTCACGTTGACCACGGCAAAACAACCTTAACCGCCGCGATTACGATGACTCTTTCGGCACTGGGTCAGGCAAAAGGCAAGAATTACGCTGACATCGACGCTGCGCCAGAAGAAAAAGCACGGGGTATTACGATTAATACTGCTCACGTAGAATACGAAACCACAGATCGTCACTACGCCCACGTAGATTGCCCCGGACACGCTGACTATGTGAAAAACATGATCACTGGTGCTGCTCAAATGGACGGCGGCATCCTAGTTGTGTCAGCGGCTGATGGCCCCATGCCTCAAACTCGCGAACACATCCTGCTAGCTAAGCAAGTTGGCGTTCCCAGCTTGGTTGTTTTCTTGAACAAGGAAGACATGGTGGATGACGCTGAACTGTTGGAATTGGTAGAACTGGAAGTTCGCGAACTTTTGAGCTCTTACGATTTTCCTGGCGATGACATCCCCATCGTGACCGGTTCTGGCTTGAAAGCTCTCGAAGCGATGCTTGCCAATCCCAAGGCGATCAAGGGCGATGATCCCTGGATTGACAAAATTTACGCACTGATGGATGCTGTGGATGATTATATCCCCACTCCAGAACGTGAAGTTGATAAGCCCTTCTTGATGGCAGTTGAAGACGTATTCTCGATTAGTGGTCGGGGTACTGTTGCTACTGGCCGGATTGAACGTGGTAAGATCAAGATTAGTGAAACCGTCGAAATCGTAGGTCTGAAGGACACTCGCAGCACTACGGTGACTGGTGTGGAAATGTTTATGAAGTCTTTGGACGAAGGCTTGGCTGGCGACAACGTGGGCTTGCTGCTGCGGGGGATTCAGAAGGCGGATATTGAACGGGGCATGGTGATTGCCAAGCCGAAGAGCATCTTGCCTCACACACTGTTTGAGTCTGAAGTCTATATCCTGAAGAAAGAAGAAGGTGGTCGTCACACGCCATTTTTCTCCGGCTACCGCCCTCAGTTCTATGTCCGTACAACGGATGTAACTGGTACGATCAAACAGTTCACCACTGATGATGGTAAGGAAGTTGAAATGGTGATGCCAGGTGACCGGATTAAGATGACTGTAGAGTTGATTAACCCGATCGCGATCGAACAAGGAATGCGCTTCGCCATCCGCGAAGGTGGCCGCACCGTCGGTGCCGGCGTTGTTTCCAAAATCCTCAAGTAGGAATACGCTCATAGTCAGTAGTCATTAGTCAGTAGTCAGTAGTCAGTAGTCAGTAGTCAGTAGTTAGTAGTTAGTAGTTAGTGGTCAGTTGTCCTTAGTTTATATTAGTAGTTACCTAATGACTAATGACTACTGACTAATAACTAACGAGTAATAACTAATAACTAACAACTAATAACTAATGACTAATAACTAATGACTAATGACTAAAAATAAACTGAACCTAGAAAATTAAAGAAACCAAAATGGCAGCTATCCAACAACAAAAAATTCGCATTCGCCTCAAAGCTTTCGATCGACGCATTCTAGACGCATCTTGTGAAAAGATTGTAGATACAGCAAATCGGACAGCCGCTACTGCGATCGGTCCGATTCCTTTGCCCACAAAACGGCGGATTTACTGCTTGCTGCGATCGCCCCACGTAGACAAAGATTCTCGCGAACACTTTGAAACCCGCACGCACCGCCGCATCATCGACATTCACCAGCCTTCTGCTAAAACAATTGACGCTTTGATGAAACTGGATTTGCCCGCCGGCGTAGATATCGAAGTCAAGCTGTAGATTGACGGCTTGGGAAATAACAAAATAAGGAACAAGGGAAAAATACTTTGTTCCTTTTTTTTCATTCCTGGACGCAAGGATAGTCAGAAACCAGTTTTTAAATTGAGAATACGATCGAGGTGTTGTAAGCTGCGTTGCTGGTAATGCTATGGTCGATAAGATTCTTTTCTTTTTGGAGAAATTTGCTATGATAGTTTAAGCGATCGCTATTCGATATTCCTGCAATTACCAGCTATGAACATTCAGTTGGTTGACTCCTTAATTCAAGTCATAGAATCGCTGACACCTGAAGAGAGTTTGTTATTCCAAGAAAAACTCTCAGCTAGGGCGATTCAGAGTACACCTGGAGTCTGTGGAGGAAATGCCCGGATTCGCAACACCCGCATTCCTGTTTGGACGCTCGTTTCGCTTCACCAACAGGGGGCTGATGAGGCTGAGTTACTTCAGAATTATCCAGGTTTGTGCGATCGCGATCTAGAGAATGCTTGGCGTTATTACGATCGCCACCACGAAGAAATCGATCGCATTATAGTTTCTCATCAAACCGATGATTGAAAGGGTGAGGCTTTATTCCAATGAAAATTTCCCGATCGCAATGGTCGAGCATTTGCGTAGTCTTGACTGTGATGTTTTAACTTCTTATGATGCCAGTCAAGCAAATCAAGGAATTCCTGATGACGAGGTTCTGCGCTTTGCGACTGCACAAAATCGGGCGGTAATTAGCTTCAATCGCGATGATTTTGTGGCGCTGCATCGTGGCGGCGATCGCCACGCAGGAATTATTGTTTGTAAAGACGATCGAGATTACCTGGGACAAGTTACTATTCTTCATGCCTATCTTCAGCAGGTTGATTCGTTGCTCGATCGCCTAATTCGGATCAAAAAGCAGAATCAGCGTGGGTTGAGTCATCCAGTTTTTGTGGTTCAAGAGTACGCGCGATAATTCCCCACCCCACAAAATCTCTGTCACAATAATACGAAGACTACCGAGAGAGAAAGGGTATGACGCGAGAAGAAGCACTGCGGCGAATTGACATAGCGGCGGCGGAACCATTGACTCAACTGGATTTGACGGAGTTGGGGTTGGAGGAATTGCCGCCAGAGATTGGCAAACTGTCGAATTTGACACAGCTTAACCTCAGTAACAATCAGATTACAGAAATTCCCGAAGTGGTGGGCAAACTGTCGAATTTGACAGAGCTTGACCTCAGTAACAATCAGATCACAGAAATTCCCGAAGTGGTGGGCAAACTGTTGAATTTGACACTGCTTGACCTCAGTTACAATCAGATTACAAAAATTCCCGAAGTGGTGGGCAAACTGTTGAATTTGACACTGCTTTACCTCAGTAACAATCAGATTACAGAAATTCCCGAAGTGGTGGGCAAACTGTCGAANTCGAATTTGACAGGGCTTGCCCTCAGTAACAATCAGATTACAGAAATTCCCGAAGTTGTGGGGAAACTGTCGAATTTGACACAGCTTGACCTCAGTAACAATCAGATTACAGAAATTCCCGAAGTGGTGGGGAAACTGTCGAATTTGACACAGCTTGACCTCTGGAACAATCAGATTACAGAAATTCCCGAAGTTGTGGGCAAACTGTCGAATTTGACAGGGCTTGCCCTCAGTAACAATCAGATTACAGAAATTCCCGAAGCTGTGGGGAAACTGTCGAATTTGACACGGCTTGACCTCAGTAACAATCAGATTACAGAAATTCCCGAAGTTGTGGGCAAAATGGAGAAACTGGAAAAACTGGATTTGCGGGGGAATCCGATACCAATTCCGCCGGAAATTCTGGGCGAAAAGGAATTATATAAAAGTCCTGGCGATTTGCGTACCATTCTCGATTTCTACTTCCAAACTCGCGATCCCGACGCTACCGAAGAACTCAACGAAGCCAAACTTTTGATTGTCGGCGAAGGCGAAGCGGGAAAAACCACCCTAGCCAACAAACTCCTCAACCCCAACTACGAACTCAAAGAACGAGAACCCGCCACCGAAGGCATCGATGTGATGCGCTGGGAATTCCCACAACCCAACGGCAAACCTTTCCGCGTTCACCTCTGGGACTTTGGCGGACAGGAAATCTACCACGCCACCCACCAATTTTTCCTCACCGAACGTTCTCTGTATGTCCTCCTCGTCGATAACCGCCGCCAAAACCCCAACCTCTGCTACTGGCTGAGTATCATCGAACTCCTCAGCGACGGCAGTCCCGTCTTCCTCGTCCAAAACGAAAAACAAGACATCCGCTGCGAAATCAACCTCTCCCAACAGCGCCGCGACTTTCCCAACCTAGAAAAAGATTTCGCTACCAATCTCGCCACCAATCGCGGACTTGAAGCCCTCCAACGCGCCCTGCAAAACCGGATCACTACCCTCGACCACATCAATACACCCATCCCCAAACGCTGGGCAAACGTCCGCTATGTTTTGGAAAACTATTCTCAACGCCAAACCCATATCGAAGTCGGTGAATTTTTCAACATCTGCGTTAGCCAAGGCTTCAAAAAGTCCGATAAAACTGCGATGCTGAGTCTCAGCAAATACCTCCACGAATTGGGTATCATCCTCCACTTCCAAAAAGACCCCATCCTCAAAAATGTAGTCATCCTGCGTCCCGAATTGGCAACTAAGGCTGTTTACAAAGTCGTCGGCAACAAAAAAGTCACCGAAAATGGAGAAGTCACCGACAACGCAGAAGTCATCGCCAACTACGGGTATTTCACCCAGGAAAACCTCAAGCAAATCTGGCGCGACAGACAATACCAAGACTTGCACGACGAACTGCTGCACTTGATGAAACACTTCAAATTGTGTTACGAAATCCCCTCCCAACCCGGAAAATACATCGCCCCGCAACTTCTCCCCCTCGAAACGCCCCACTACACCTGGGACGACACCGATAACCTGATTTTGCGCTACAAATACGACTTCATGCCCAAAGGCATCATTACTCGCTTCATTGTCGAAATGCACCTGTTAATCTACCGCCCTCAATCCGATTTACCAAAGGGTAAAGGTGATATTGTCTGGCGCGATGGAGTCATCCTCGCCGACAATTACGCCAAAGCCGAAGTTATCGAAAATTACCACCAACGAGAAATCCGCATTCGAGTTTCCGGCAACCAGAAAAAATCTCTTTTAGACCGCATCCGCCACGAACTCTGGAAAATTCATGCTACTTATGACGATCGCCTAAAATACCAAGAATTAATCCCCTGCAATTGCGAACGATGCCAAGGCAGGCAAGACCCTCACCTCTACGATTTTGAAGACCTGCGCCGCCGTTTGGCAAACAACCACTACGAAGCCGAATGCGGAAAAACTTATAAAATGGTTCAGGTACGTCGCTTAATGGCAGATTTCCCGGATAATTTGCAACAATGGGAAGAGAAAGAGCGACTTTCTGGAATCAATCAACTTGACTCTGGAGATACTTCTAGCATTCAATTCAACTTCAACTTCGACGGTAAAAAAATGACTGAAACTTCTTCCACAACCAACAACTTCAACGCCCCGATATCTGGTGTTGCCGGCAGCGACAACGAAGTTAAAAACAATCAATTTAATCAAATCAATAATGCCAATACAGCAGAAATTTTCAAACTAATATCATCAATGCGTGAAACCGCGACGCAGTTTCCCGAAGACATCCGCAAAGAGATAATTACTGATATTGAAGATGTCGAAGCTGAGATTAAGAAACCGGAAAATGAAAGGAATCCAACCAGATTAAAGAAGAGATTGACTGCAATGATTGCGGTGGCAACTGCGATCGGAGTTGGCATCGCAGGCGTGACTGATTTTGCTAATACTGCGATCGATGTTGGCAACAAACTGGGTATTGAAATCCAGCTACCGCCAGCGCGCTAAATAAGCGATCTGTCCTGGACGCATCAGCCCAAAGAAACCGGGTTTTTCACCTAATTTGTGGGTAACAACCCAGGATTTTGGTAAAAAACCCGGTTTCTGACCCTCGCGATCGGCCTAAAGCTTTGTAGGGTGCGTCGCTGCGAGATTTACCATCTTATTTGTAGATGGTAGATAGCGACGCACCCTACTATCTGGGTACACTTGCATTTAACCGCATTTTCCCCCGATCGCCCCTCACCCCGCCCCAGAATTACTCAAATCAGTTAAAGTAAGAAAAATCAGCGCAAGTACCCTCACATTCGAGCGACAATGGCATCCTCTTCCTCAGTAGCAGTTCGCGAACTCCCCCTATTTCCCTTACCGGAAGTGGTTCTATTTCCTGGTAGACCGCTCCCGCTGCAAATCTTCGAGTTTCGCTATCGAATCATGATGAATACGATTCTGGAGGGCGATCGCCGTTTCGGTGTACTCATGTGGGACCCAGACCAAAATAAAGTCTCCGCTGTCGGCTGCTGCGCCGAAGTAATTCACTGTCAGCGACTCCCCGACGATCGCCTGAAAATCATGACTTTGGGCCAGCAGCGCTTCCGAGTGCTCGACGCAGTGCGGGAAAAACCCTATTTAGTCGGTTTAGTAGAATGGATCGAAGACGCACCGCCGCAAAAAGACCTTAGATCTTTAAGCCGAGATGTCGAACAACTGCTTCGTGATGTAGTTCGCCTTTCGAGTAAATTGATGGATCAGGCGATCGACTTACCCGAAGATATTCCCAGTTTGCCTACAGAATTGTCCTATTGGGTAGCCAGCTACCTTTATGGCGCTGCGACAGAACAGCAAATTCTTTTAGAATTACAAGATACTGCTGCTAGATTGGAACGCGAAACAGAAATTTTAACTTCTACTCGCAATCACTTGGCAGCTCGGACTGTACTTAAAGATACACTCAAGTAGTCCCATTACTAAGCTGTTACGCATTTAAATCACTAACTATCCATGTAGGGTGCGTCAGTAGGGGCGAATGGCCATTCGCCCCTACACACTATTCGCCCCTACACACTGACTATACATGGGAAACGCCTTGTACGGGCGAATGGCCATTCGCCCCTACGCACCCTACAATACCATTTTAAATGCTCCACAGCTTATACCGGACATGAGACTTTTACTCTGTCCGCAGAATCGAGCGTGTCTTTAGACCTGAGAGTGTCAATCATAGGGCCAAATTAATGCAAGAACAGTTGATGGAAGCGATCGCACCTTACCGCGATCGCGTGGATTATCTGGAAGTTCGCCTCGAACAAAGCGAGTCAACAGCGATTAGTTTTCGCGGTGCTCAGTTGGATGCCGTCAACCGCAGTTTTAGCCTCGCCGGGGGCATCCGCGCTTGTCACAAAGGCGGCTGGAGTTTTGTAACTTTTAATAGTTTGGCTGAATTAAAAGACCGTATTGAAGAAGCTGTTGTTCAGTCTCGCTTAGTAGGTAGCGAAAAGACTGTACTAGCAGATGTCAACCCGGTTCAAGATTATGTAGCGGTGGAATTAGGTCGTGATCCGCGTTCTATTACTTTAGCTCAAAAGCGGAAGTTACTCGAATCTTACAACCAATTGCTATTAGATTATGACCCGCGAATTCAGACTACAATGGCTGGTTATAGCGATCGATTTGGCATTACTTATTTTGTGAATTCCCAAGGCACTTCCATCGCTCAAGAGCGATTGGATGTCACCGGACGTTTTGGGGCGATCGCCCGTGGTGACGGTGGCATTGTCCGCCAAGGGTTTGAGTCTATTCATTCGCGATCGGACTACGATGTGTTGACAAATATTGAAGACCGTGTTAAGGGTGCTGCGGTTCGAGCTCTGGGTCAACTTGAAGCAAAATCGGTGAAAGGCGGCCAGTATCCGGTGATTTTAGACCCTTATTTGTCAGGGGTATTTATTCACGAAGCTTTCGGCCATTTATCGGAAGCTGACGGCATTTATGAAAACCCAAAAATGCAGGAATTGCTGACTTTGGGTAAGCCAGTGGCGATCGCACAATTGAATGTAATTGACGACGCAACAGTGCCGGGATTGCCGGGAACGTTGAAATACGACGACGAAGGTGTGCCTGCACAGTGCAAGCATTTAATCAAAAATGGCGTTTTAGCCACAAGGATGCACAATCGCGAGACTGCGGGGAAAATGGGTGAATCTCCGACGGGAAATGCGCGGGCTCTGAGTGCTACTTTTATGCCGTTGGTGCGGATGACTAATACGGCGCTCGAATCTGGCGAAAATTCATTTGATGAAATGATTGGCGACATCGAAGAAGGAGTTTATGCAGTACGAATGTTGGGGGGACAAACCAACGGTGAAATGTTTACCTTTGCGGCGGCTCAAGGTAACATGATTCGCGACGGAAAATTGGCTGAACCAGTGAGCGATGTTACCTTAAGTGGTAACGTATTTCAGACGCTAAAGGATATTGAGGCGATCGGAAATGACTCAGTTTATGCCTACGGCGGTTGTGGCAAAGGTGGGCAGAGTGGCTTACCCGTAAGTGTCGGCGGCCCCCATTTGCGAATTAAAAATGTCGTTGTCGGCGGAAGGTAATCTGATCATTTCCGGTTGCACCGGAATGATGTTGACTGTTAACGGTTAACTGTTGACTGTTCAGATACTAACGGATTGATATTATCCGAAATCAGGATACGGCAGAATTCAGGACACGGCAGTGCCCATTGGTGTCAACTTAAGGTCAAACCCAGTCAGAGACTGCTGTTTGACTATTAAATCTAGATCCCCCCTAGCCCCCCTTAAGAAGGGGGGGACAGGAGTCTTCTCAAAGTCCCCCTTCTTAAGGGGGATTTAGGGGGATCTAGACTTAGGTAAAAGCAAGAGATACCAAGGGTTTCAGGCTTAAGTTGACACCTATGGGCTTTTGGAGTGTCCCTACAAGATTATTTTGGGGCATTGCTGTGTCCTTCGTTCCTCAATAAAAAACCCCGGTTTCTTCAAGAAACCAGGGTTTTGTCTACCGACTAAGAGAGGAGTGAAAACATCATAGGAAATGGTTAGGGGAATTCTGCATTTCTCACGCAACCATCTCAAATTCACAGACAAATTATCTACAGACAAATTTGTGCGATCGCTTACTTACAACTGTTTCATTTCTTCTTCAAGTACCCGAACCAAATCTTGATTGCCATTGGCTCTAGCTACTTCGATGCGGTGTGTCAGTTGCTTCTGAATATTCGCTCGGTGGGTTTCGGCTATTTTTCTGACGTTTTGACGATTTGCGTTCATGGTGGGCTTCCTTATATTAAATTCGGTGTAAACCGCTACCCTTTTAATATAACGCGAAATTTCAAAAAGTATCTAAATTTACAAAAACTTTACACTTGTTGACCGATCGACCAAGACACCCTATATTCCAGCGTACAAGTCAAACGATGGGGAGAGGGGGGGAAAGAGAGAGG
>NZ_NXIB02000183.1 GCF_002412335.2 Tychonema bourrellyi FEM_GT703 | reverse complement strand
CCCATGCCCCATGCCCGATGCCCTATGCCCTATGCCCCTTGCCCCATGCCCGATGCCATTATGGTTTTTTGTTTCAGCAGTTGCAGTGCAGCTTGATATTGCAAGTCTGCTTCGGTGCCGATTTGATCCCGCGTAATCGACTCTAGAGGTACTACCCGATCGGGCGCAATCCCCAATTTGTTAATATCGGTGTGATTCGGCGTCTCGTATTTCGCCACAGTCACAGCCAATCCCGAACCATCTGACAAATCAAACAGCGACTGAATCAGCCCTTTACCGAAGGTCTTTTCACCCACCAGTTGAGCTCTGCCATTATCTTGCAGCGCACCAGCCAAAATTTCGCTCGCACTGGCAGTTCCCTTGTTTACCAAAACAATCAGGGGATCGCCAGTCAGGGCTTGTCCAGAGGCTTCAAAGCTGCCGAGAATGCCTTGTCGGTTCACGGTGTAGACGATCGTGCCGGAATCGATCCACAAGCGGGCAATTTCAATCCCTGCTTGCAAAAGTCCTCCGGGGTTATTTCGCAAATCGAGAATGTAGGCGGCGGCTCCTTGTTTTTCGAGTCGGTCGATCGCGTGAGCAACTTCAGCCGTCGCGTTGGCGCTGAATTGACTCAGACGAATGTAACCAAGAGGTGAATTCTCAGGCCCAGACTGCAATTCGGCGTAAACCGGATTGAGAGAAATGCGAGCGCGCACTAACTGAATATCCTCTGGAGAGTCCCTACCTGCGCGCCCCAAGGTCAGAGTAATGGGAGTGCCGACTCTCCCACGCATTTTAGTTGCTGCCTCGTCTAGACTCAATTCTGAGGTAGGAGTGCCATCAATTTTCAAAATGCGATCGAGGGGTTGGATGCCAGCTCGATCGGCTGGTGAACCAGTAATCGGGGCAATCACTGTCAAGGTATTGGTTTGGGGGTCGATCGCAATTTGTAGCCCCACACCAGTCAATTCCCCGGAAGTATTGACCTGCAAACTGCGATACTGTTCCGGTTTCAGCAATCGAGTGAAAGGGTCATCCAGATTTGCTAACATCTCCTGAATAGCTGTGTACGTTTGTGGGCGATCGTTCAGCGGTGCCTTAACCACCTTTTCGCGAATCGACCTCCAGTTTTTATGATTAAAAGTGTCATCCACATAAGAGCGATTGACAATTCGCCAAGCTTCGTTCAATAGCTTCTGTTCATCAGTCAACGCCATCGCAGGTTGCGCCCAAGACCCAAAAACCAGGGCGACTTGGAGGACAAATAAAATTGCCATCTGGAAAACTCGTCTGTGCATGATTGTTCCGTAAAATATGGGTAAGTATGCCATCCCTTCTCTTTTAAGTTTGTACGCTTTTAAGCTTTTGGAGATCCAACTTGACTCCCGGAAGGCATTCGTCGGCAAAAAGCATCAGGCAAATGGCCGTCGCGAACAAAAAATTAGTTAAACTTCACATTTAACCGCAAATTCAGTGAAGTTTTATCATTATTATGAAAATTCATAATTCTTGTGGAACAGGCATCCTGCCTGTTCAAGACTGGCTTTTTAGGAGATGTCTAGTGCTGCGTGTCAACTTTGGACGGATGTTTAGGTTGCCGAAACTGCTGTTTGAGACACAAGAAAAAGCGATCGCTCCGTGAAATCTACACGGTAATTATGTTACATTTTTTATCATAGTCAGAAATTCGATCGGGCAACGCCAGCGAAAAGAAACCAGCTCTAGCTAAGTTTCCCAGCGCAAAAAGCGGCCGCACCATCGACTGCCTCAGTCAGCTCCAAATTTAAAAATAGCCGAAGTCAGTTGCCAGTAAAAGCCCACTGACGATCGCGGGGCGACAAAAAATCCTTGTGGCTGCTGCCCTAAATCTCAACCACAGCAATATTCTTTTAGGAATTCTGGCTCCATGTTTTCTAAACAAATCACCGAATCAAAAACCTACCAGTGGTTTGACGAACGCCTGGAAATTCAAGCGCTCGCCGACGACATCACTACCAAGTACGTACCCCCCCACGTCAATATCTTCTACTGCTTGGGCGGAGTTACTCTGGTTTGCTTTCTGATCCAGTTTGCCACCGGCTTCGCCATGACATTCTATTACCGTCCCACGGTAGCAGAAGCTTTTTCATCCGTCCAATACATCATGAATGAAGTCAGCTTCGGTTGGCTAATTCGTTCCATCCATCGCTGGTCAGCCAGCATGATGGTACTGATGATGATTCTGCACACCTTCCGCGTTTACCTAACCGGCGGCTTCAAAAAGCCCCGCGAACTAACCTGGGTAACAGGAGTAATTTTAGCAGTCATCACCGTTTCTTTCGGCGTGACCGGCTACTCGCTACCTTGGGATCAAATTGGTTACTGGGCAGTCAAAATCGTTTCCGGCGTTCCCGAAGCCATCCCGTTTGTCGGTTCCTTACTGGTTGAGCTGCTACGTGGCGGTGTCAGCGTTGGTCAAGGCACACTGAGCCGCTATTATAGCTTGCACACATTTGTGTTGCCTTGGCTGATTGCAGTATTCATGCTGGCCCACTTCTTGATGATTCGCAAACAAGGCATCTCTGGCCCGTTGTAAGTTTTGAGTTGTGGGGGTGATATTTTTTTACCCCCGCTAAGTTTTGAGTTGAAAATTCAGAATTAATAGCTCATCATATCTATTTACAACCAACAACCAAAAGGAGAACACTCTTACTATGTCTATTCTCAAAAAACCAGATTTGAGCGATCCAGCTCTCCGCGCTAAACTCGCCAAAGGCATGGGCCACAACTATTATGGCGAACCCGCCTGGCCCAATGACTTGCTTTATGTTTTCCCTGTGGTAATCATGGGAACAATTTCTCTCTGCGTCGCTTTGGCTGTGCTCGACCCAGCTTTGATTGGCGAACCTGCGAATCCCTTTGCTACTCCGCTAGAAATTCTGCCGGAATGGTATTTGTGGCCAGTGTTCCAACTCCTGCGCGTTTTACCTAACAAATTGTTGGGTATTGCTTGCATGGCTGGCGTTCCCCTTGGTCTGATTTTGATTCCGTTCATTGAGAGCGTTAACAAGTTCCAGAATCCGTTCCGTCGCCCTGTGGCTACTACTGTTTTCCTATTGGGAACAGCAATTACTCTGTGGTTGGGTATTGGTGCTGTTTTCCCGATCGACAAATCTTTCACTCTTGGTTTATTCTAAGATTTAAGCTTTGTTGATTTTGACGCCCGCCAGTTTTCTAGAAGTGCTTTTGTACTGCTGGGAAACTTGAGCGGGCGTCATTTTATTGTAGAAGGCACTAAGGATCGCAGATTAAATAACCTGTGTAGGTTGGGTTGAAGCATGAAACCCAACACCCTGGGAATGTTGGGTTTCATGCTTCAACCCAACCTACGGAAGTCAATGTTATTTAATTCTCATTCATAAGGACGCGAAGGAAGAGAAAGAAGGAGATTCAGTTCTTGCTTCGCGCTCTTTGTGTCTTCGCGGTTTAATCAAATTTGATATTAATTACCCCAACCCTTCAATCAACAAATTCCGAGCACTTTCCAGCGCCGACTGCAACTTACTTGCATCGCGCCCCCCAGCCTGAGCCAAATTCGGCCGCCCGCCACCTTTCCCGCCACAAATTTGAGCAATTCCCCCAATAAACTTCCCAGCTTGCAATCCTTTCTTGTTGACTTCAGGACTAAAAGCTGCTACCAAACTCACCTTGTCTGGTTCAGGAATTGATGCCAAAACTACAGCACTATTTCCTAATTTTTGCTGTAACCTTTCCGCCGCAGTTTTCAATGCTTCTGTATCCACATCTGGCAATTGCGCGACAATGATTTTGAACTCCCCAATTGACTCAGCTTGTGCTAACAATTGGTCAGATTTTGCGATCGCCAATTCGGACTTCAAAGCAGCCAATTGTTTCTGAGTGTCCTTCAATTCATTCTGCAAATTAGTGATCCGATTTGGCAATTCTTCCGGTTTCGCCTTAAATCGATCGCCCAAATCGCGCACCACCTTATCCCGCACGTTCAAATAGTCCAGCACAGCTTGGCCCGAAACCGCCTCTATCCTGCGAATTCCCGCTGCTACCCCCGCTTCGGAAACAATCTTGAACAGCCCAATTTCTGCGGTATTGCTGACGTGAGTACCACCGCACAATTCCATCGAAACGCCGGGGAAATCGATTACTCGCACTACGTCGCCGTACTTCTCACCAAACATGGCGGTAGCGCCTTTTTCTCTCGCTTGGGCGATCGGCATTTCCGCCACAACCGCCCCATGCGCCTCTGCAATCCAACTATTAATTGTATCCTCAATTTGCTGCAACTCAGCCGCAGTCACCGCGCGAGGAGAATTGAAATCAAATCGCAATCTGTCAAAGGTTACTAAGGAACCCGCTTGGGAAATAGAATCATCCACAATTTGCCGCAAAGCTGCTTGCAATAAGTGAGTTGCTGTGTGATTAGCCTGAACTCGGCGACGGCCGCTATTATCAATTTTGGCAGTCACACTATCATCAACTCTCAGGGTTCCCCGTTCCACAATCCCGAAATGCACAAAGAAATCTGACTCCTTCTTCACATCATCAACCCTCACCAACAAACTCTCTGCATTCTCCCCACCGTGGAACAGGCGTCCCGCCTGTGAATTTTGCTGATTTCCTTGTGAATTTTGCTGATTCCCTTGTGAATTTTGCTGATTCCCTTGTGAATTTTGCTGATTTCCTTGTGAATTTTGCTGATTCCCACCAAACAAATAACCCTTATCCCCAATTTGTCCCCCGGACTCTGCATAAAACGGCGTTCGATTCAAGACAACTTGTACCTCAGTTCCAGCCGCTGCTTCTGTCACTGATTTGCCTTCAACTAAGATAACTTCCACCTTAGCTAAACTGGATAATTCTGCATATCCAACAAATTCTGTTCCTTGGATAGTTTCAGCCAATTTATCCAAAGAACCCTGCACCGTCAAATCAATAGTTTGATGAGCATCTTTAGCGCGATTTTGCTGTTCCTTCATCGCTACTTCAAAACCAACTAAATCGACAGTAATTCCCTGTTCTTCGGCAATCTCTTGGGTCAATTCTAAGGGGAAACCGTAGGTATCATAAAGGGTGAAAGCATCTTGGCCGCTGATTTGTATTGTGGGGTGGGCATCTTGCCCGCCCTGAGACTCAGAAATCTCTACTGTGGGGTGGGCATCTTGCCCGCCTTGAGATCCAGAAATCTCTACTGTGGGGTGGGCATCTTGCCCGCCCTGAGATCCAGAAATCTCTACTGTGGGGTGGGCATCTTGCCCGCCCTGAGAAAGCAACAGGCAAGATGCCTGTTCCACAAGAGCTTTTTTGATAATTTCTTCTAACAGTTTCTCTCCCCGTTCCAAAGTCTTGAGAAACTGAGCTTCTTCCCTTGCCAATTCCGCTTTAATTGCAGATTCCCGCTGACGCACGTTGGGATAAACAGCTTCCGAAAGGGCGATCGCACTTTCAGCCACCCGCACCGTAAATTCCTCAGCAATTCCAATCAGCCGCCCGTGGCGCACCACCCGCCGAATCAACCGACGCAAAATGTAACCCCGTCCCACATTCGATGCCCGAATTTCGTCAGCAATCATGTGTACCACAGCCCGAATGTGGTCACCAATTACCTTTAGCGAAACCTTCGTTTTTTCATCGCTATTAGCATACTCAATCCCGGCAATTTCCGCAGCAGATTGGAGAATCGGAAAAATCAAATCTGTTTCGTAATTATTAGGGACTTTTTGGAGGATTTGCGCCATCCGTTCCAATCCCATGCCAGTATCAATATTTTGATTTTGCAGCGGTGTTAAATTGCCCTCTGCATCCTTATTGTACTGCATGAATACCAGGTTATAAAATTCGATAAATCTGGTATCATCTTCTAGGTCAATATTATCGCCTCTTTCTGGATGGAAATCGTAGTAAATTTCCGAACAAGGGCCGCAGGGGCCAGTGGGGCCGGAATTCCAGAAATTGTCGGCTTCTCCCATGCGTTGAATTCGATCGCCCGGAATGCCAATTTCGTCGCGCCAAATCGCAAAAGCTTCGTCATCTTCTCGGAAGACGCTAACCACTAAGTTTTCCGCAGGTAAACCGAAGACTTCGGTGGAAAGTTCCCAAGCCCAGGCGATGGCTTGTTTCTTGAAGTAATCCCCAAAGCTGAAGTTACCCAACATCTCGAAAAATGTGTGGTGACGGGCGGTGCGGCCGACGTTTTCGATGTCATTGGTGCGAATGCACTTTTGGGATGTGGTGGCGCGGGGAGATTCGGCGGTGCGTTGTCCGAGAAATATTGGCTTAAATTGTAGCATTCCGGCGATCGTCAGCAATACTGTCGGATCTTCGGGCACTAATGAAGCACTCGGCAATATTTTATGTCCCCGTTGGGCATAAAAGTTGAGGAATGTTTCGCGAATCTGACTACCGCTGAGAAATTTAGGAGAAATAGACATGACAAAAATAGTTAAGTATGTAAAGATGTAGCAGCAATAGAACTTACTTCTATGTTGATATTTATATCATTATAATGAGTAATGTAAAGACCTATCAAGTTTTGCAAATTGTGCTTGGCATTCCAGAAAGGTCATGCTACTTTAATTATAGACACCCGGACAGTAAGAGAAAGGAGGTCGCTCATCAATATCAACACATTTCCAGGATATACAGGATATAGACATGGTGTCTCCGGTCTAAATTCCCTAAGCGGCAGAAATTAACCGAACACAACTTGGAATATTGGCAATTTGCCGATCGGGCAATCAAGCCAAACCGCAGTCGAGTCAGACTTAATGTGATTTCGGATTACAAAGTGAAGCTGCACAAAATGTTGAAGCATCAAGCTGTTAAATATGGCAGTTTTGTAGTAGACATAACGGAAGAATACACATCAAAAACCTGTTCAAAGTGTGGACAGAGATTTAAATGGCGCTTTCAATATCTTGTTGAAAGCTTTGAGAGATACCTCCTTGACGGGAGAGCTTGCAGCTTTCATGCGTCTTGCCATACACGGCTGATTCTGGCTTAGTCCTGGATTTGCCGGATTAAATGTATCTGTAAACCTTAGTAAGAAATCTCTTTTGATCGGAAATTCACCTCGTTTGTCAGAAAATCAAAGGTTCTTATATTATTGGGTCTGGTCGCAGTCGATCGGACCCTAAGTTTTGTGATAGCAGAAGGGAGTGGGGGGAGAGGGGGAGAGGG
>NZ_NXIB02000182.1 GCF_002412335.2 Tychonema bourrellyi FEM_GT703 | reverse complement strand
AGGCCCCATGCCCCATGCCCCATGCCCTATGCCCTTTTCAAGAATTTGCTAAGGTAAGTCGGTGGGAATTGAGTAAATCGTTGTGGCGAACTGCTAGAGGACTGCGATCGCTTTTTGCCTTCAAATACTTGTCAACTACTTGCAAAACTTTTTCTGGGCGTGCAGGCTTGCTCAAAAAATCAGAAGCACCGATCAGTTTTGCCCGCGTGCGGTCAATGATACTGTTTTTACTGGTCAAAAATACGATCGGAGTTTCCTGAAAAGTCGATGTTTTTCGCAAAAAATTGCATAAAGCAAAGCCATTTGTCTTCGGCATCACTACATCCATAAAAATTAAAGCAGGGTTGTGCTTAGCCAGGAGGCCCACTCCCTGCATTGGATCTTGAATTTTCAGGACTCGATACCCTCCCTCGCATAAAATTTGCTCTAAAAATGCACATACTGTAGGGCTGTCATCGATGCAAGCAATCAAAGGGCGACCCGGTTTGGCAATCGCTGCGGCTAAACGCCACTGTTCGATGGGCGATGGTAAATCCGGCACGGTGCGAAAATTGACTAAACCCTGCTTGATGTAGTTGTGCAAAGCGCGGGTTGCTACTGTCACACACTGTTTTCTTTTAAATGCAATATCCCAAAGAGTATTCTCGCCGTTCAACACCTTAGTCAGACTGAGCAAAGAATTAGAACTAAATCGATTTTTTAATTCCTCTGGTACTCTTAAAAGAGGTGCTTGTTCTGGTTCTATCGGCCACAAACTCATGGCTTTCCACTTTTGCCAAATTTGTTGTGTAGAATACCAAAGTTGCTGTACCTCTGTTAAGGACAGCAGCAAAGAAGGGATAATATTGGAAACATATTTTTTTGATGGATGCCACTCCCGGCGCAAACTCGACTGACTGATTAGAGAAAAGAAGACTTCCGAAACACTGCTTCGGACGATCGCCCTAGCTTGTTCCAGGTTCATTTCGTTTTCTGCAATCCCTTGCTGAAGTAGTTGATACTCCCACAATTCCCCAGCATCAAGCTCTCTGAGATCCACTTGAAAGTTCCGACAGTGTTGACCTATAGCCCTGTACCAGCGTCTTGCTCTATGGCATCCTCCTGTTGCATAAATCAGACAACCTCGAAAAAAGTATAGTTGCCACTGTTGCTCCCCTTGCTCTAACAACAGTTTTCCACTTGCTTGCTTCTGGCTGAGCATTGCCAGCGTATGAGACAGGGTTTTGTACCCGATTGCTGTAGTTGACATATTCACATCCCCTGTATTCCCTATATCATATTTTACAACTTGTCAGAAGTCGGAAAAATCAGTAATATTACTTATTTTTTGTAAATACCAAATAAATTCACAATTCAGAACTATCTTTGGGAGGTACTGGGTCATACCCCCCAGGATGTAGGGGGTGACAGCGCAAAATTCGCTTAATTGTCATTGATCCACCACGGGCAACCCCAAATCTTTCTATTGCTTCGATCGCATATTGAGAACAAGTTGGGTGAAATCTACAGGCGTTAGGTAGGTAAGGAGAAATCCCTATTTTGTAGCCTCGTATTAATCCAATTAACACTATTTTCATAGCAATGCCTTTACCATAAATTCATCAAAAAGTCAACTCAATTTGCATAATTAAAACACAATCTGAGGAGACAAAATGGTGTTTGTATCTGAGTTGGCAACTTGACCGATACCTAGGAATTGACCATCTTCATTATAAACCTGCAAAAAATATGGAGATAGGGGGCTTGGGGTCTGAGACAGCTCGTTCCTACTTGCTTCCTCCCTCTCTTTTTGAGGCGTTTCAGGAATAGGGAGGCGCTGTCCTTGAAACCAGCGTTTGGTATATTCAGAAGAAAGGACGATCGCCCCTAAATGTCCCAAAACCTCTGATGGTGGGATTGGGGAGAATTTACCCTCCTGCAATTGCATTTCCAAATCTGCAAAACTCAGACTGTGCTCGATCGCAAAACCACTACTTTCAGTACGAGTCAAACAGGCTAAAGTGCCACCTACATTCAAAATAGCACCCAAATCGCGAGCGATCGCCCGAATGTAAGTACCAGCACCACAGGAAATCGCCAAATCCAATTCAGGAAAATCCCCAGCCCGCCAATCCAAAACATCCAGCCGAAAAACCTCAACCTTCCTAGCAGCAACTTCCACGGTTTCGCCCTTCCTCGCTAACTCATAAAGGCGTTTTCCTCCCACCTGAATTGCACTAAAACTAGGTGGAAATTGCTCAATCTTTCCGATAAAATTTGGCAGTTCTGTTTGCACTTTTTCTAAAGTCAAATCAGGCACCGATTGAGAACTGAGAATTTCGCCTTCTAAATCGTCCGTAGCAGTAGTTAAGCCAAACCGAATCGTACCTTTATAAGCTTTATGATATTGCAGAAATTGTAGCAGTCTGGTTGCCTTGCCAAGGGCGATCGGCAAAACCCCTGTCACAGTAGGATCGAGAGTTCCTCCGTGTCCGACTCGCTTGAGTTTCAATAGGCGGCGCACTCGCCCCACACAGTCGTGGGAAGTCATGCCCGCAGGTTTATTCAGATTTAGGAAACCTTCATACATTGGTAATTGGTAATTGGTAATTGGGAATTGGCCAAACAGGGCATTGGTAATTGGGCATCGGGCATCGGGAATTGGGAATTGGGAATTGGTTATCTTAAGCTGTCAGCCCGCCAAGTCTGTTAGTCATCCCGCGACTCAGCCAGGGGTTGAAACCCCTGTCTTATAGCTAAAGTCCTCTCAAAGAGGACTCAAGAAATCATCAGTCCTCTTTGAGAGGACTTGCGCTTTGAGGCAGGGGTTTCAACCCTTGCCGGACTGTGGAAAGAACCTTAAGTTGACACCTATGCCCCATGCCCAATTCCCCATGCCCAATGCCCCATGCCCAATGCCCCATGCCCAATTCCCAATTTAAAGAATAAAGTCAGTCCGACTGATCAAACTACTGGAAACTCCGAAGAGAGTAGCGAGATTTTCCTTAGTGCTTGTAAGCTGAATAATTGTACTTGGGGTAGTTCCGCTAATGCCAGCGGAAATAGTGAGTTCGGCAAAAGTCAGACCGGCACCTAAACGAATGCGATCGCCACCATCAGTAAAATCTATAATCAAATCCCCATCTGAAGAAGGACTGATCACAAACGTATCATTTCCGATGCCGCCAGTTAAAGTATCTTTACCTCGATCGCCCGAAAGACTGTCATCGCCAGCACCACCAAACAGAGAGTCATCGCCAGAACCCCCAAAAAGGGTGTCATTGCCCGCGCCTCCCAACAAAGTATCGCTGTCCTGGTTGCCCAATAGCAAGTCATTACCGTCATCGCCACTTTGCGAGTCAGCACCTTTGCCACCATAAAGAGTGTCGTCTCCTTCGTTGCCAAACATACTGTCTCTACCGCTACCGCCGAATAGACAGTCATTACCAGCATCGCCGCGGATTGAGTCGTCACCGCCTTCACCGTAGATTGTATCGTTGCCAGCTAAACCAAAAATTGTATCCGCGCCTCCCAAACCGAAGATCGAGTTATTCCCGGTAGTACCACTGAGGCTATCCGGGCCAGAGGTGCCGGAAATGCCACTCCTGCTAACGGTTGTACCGCCAGAGTTGGTAGTCGTACCACTGGGGGCGGGGGTTGGGGTTGATTTGGGAATTATTTGAAAAGGGGTGGCTGTTGGCATGGTTGTACCCTGAATAATTCAGAAATTTGCACTTCTAAGTTAGCTAATTTCCGGTTGCATCGAAATTATTAGTAGCCGGAATTGATATTACTGCTTAGCGCTTAAGCGGAACTGCTTGAGGTTGGGGAGTTGAGAGTGGGGAATCAGGGCGACTCGGCGGTGGAGAACTGGTGAGCAACTCTTGCAATTGCTGCGACGTGAGCGATCGCAAAATTCCTAGCCCCAGGGAGTCTCTGGAGATGCTTTGAGCATAGGAGGATGCCATATAGGGACGGAATTGGGACTGGTTGTTCAAATAGCTTTCCATGAAAGCAAGGCTGAGTCCGTTGAGGTAGCGACGGGCTAAGGCGGGTTCTGGCCCAATCACATCAGCAGATGGACGAAAGATGCTTTGAGGGGATTGGTCGATCGTGGAGAAGTGAGTGCCGTTTTTCATTAATACCAGATATTTGTTGGGTGATGTCAACCAAGTGAAAGGTTGAATTTGTTCGACCAAAGCGGGGGCGACTGTATCGGCACTGCCTGCGATTACCATGATTGGAATCTGGATTTTGCTGAGACTGGTTTCTCCCAGAATGCTGCTGCTAATTGGGTTGATCGCGATCGCAGCTTTAATGCGCGGATCAGTGAAATTGTACTGGCTACGATCCAATCCACGGGCGCGACACTGCAACAATAGCGAGATGTTCCAAGTGTCGTTTTCTAGTGGACAGTCTTTGTCTAGCTGTGCAAAATTCATCTGTGCCCCAGCTAATGCCAAAGCCGTGTAACCGCCGAAAGATTGGCCGATGATGCCCACTCGCTGCAAGTCGAGTTGCCCTCGGTAGGCTGGATTGCTTACCGAAAGGCTGGTTAAATAATCGAGCAAGTCTTTGACATCGAGGGGGCGGTTGACAAATTCTGCTGGTTCTACGACTTCGTTGGCTTTGCCTGTGATTAAGTCTTGTAGTTGTTTCGCGTTGCTGCCGGGGTGTTCGGGGACTGCCACGGCAAAACCATAGGAGGCTAGGTGTTTGGCTAAATACTCAAAGGAAATGCGATCGGAGCCTAAACCGTGGGAAATTACTACGACAGGAGCCGGTCGGGGGCTACCTTGGGGCAGATAGATGTCGAGCCCAAATGTGCGATCGCGATTGGGGCTCGTCAGAGTTACCGATGATTTTTTCCAAGTATAGGGGCCTGGTAGCTGGGGCTGTAGTCTTTCGGCGGGGGGAATTTCGGGTTCTAAAACTGCTTGTGCTTCCGACAACTTGGCAATTCCTTCGATCGCGCGATTGGAACGATTGATCAGCGTCGTCAGTTCGTTGGCAATACCCAAGGCGCGATCGATGTCAATCCTGATGCCATAAGTCGGAAATTTCCGCAGCACGTTGACAATTGTCAGACCTTCTGGGTCTGATGCAGCTAAAATTAAAGCAGCTCGAATCGCATAAAATCCAGGCTGTCGAGCTTTGGTTTGAATGACTCTGCCCAAGCGCTCTAGCAGCAATTCTCCTTGAGATGTGTAGAGGAATTGGGCGATCGTCACGGGGCTGATTTCAGCACGAGCTTGCAGGGCGAGCTGAATCTGAGCTAGCTGTGATTTTTTGGCATACTGAGCCAAGCCGTCCAAGTTGGAGTCTATTTTGCCGACCTTAGCGAAGAGTGCCAGAGATTCAATGGGAACTGATACTTCTAGTGGGCCATAAGTTACATATATGCGATCGGCGCCAAAAGCAGGTGTGCCGCCTGTGCAAACAGCCGTGAATGCCAACAATCCTAGGTATTTTCGGAGGAAAGAGAGTCGAGTGCGACGGACAGCAAGGGGGATACTCGGAAACAGACAGTTCATAACTTTTCTACCCAGGACTTTTGATAATTAGTCGATCAAACAGTCTAAATTGTTTCTTCAATATTTAATGCGAGAAAATTGATCGATTTCCAATCAATTTAGGTTATCGTATAAATATTACCCTAAATCAAATTTTGACTTGAACAACCCTACCTAAAATTTCAAATTCAATATTAATTATTTTGCCATCATCTTTACATAGATATTTGCGATAGAATCCGTAAGTAAATTTTCAGTTGGAGAATCTATGATGTTCAATGCAACTGCTATCCTAATTGATGCTTTTGTTCAAGAGCTACAGGCTGGCTATCGCCGTACCTACGGCAAGTACAAACCGGACTACCCAGAAATTATTGCCTGGGCCGGGACAATGGCTCTGGAAAATATCGCTAATTGTGATGCTCTATATCACAATGTGGAACACACCATGCTAGTAGCGCTGGTGGGACAGGAAATTCTCCGGGGCAAGCACATTCGCGAGGGGGGAGTGTTGCCAGAAGATTGGCTCCACTACCTAATATCCCTACTGTGCCACGATATCGGCTACGTCAAAGGTGTTTGTCGCCAAGACCAAGAAGCTGTGGGTCGCTACGCCACGGGCATTGACGGGCATATGGTTTCTGTGCCGATCGGCGCAACTTCCGCCAGTTTAACTCCTTATCATGTCGATCGGGGCAAACTCGTAATTGACGAGCGCTTCGGAGGCCACACATTAATTGACGCCGAACAAATCAAACGCAATATTGAATTAACTCGTTTTCCAGTTCCTGCTAGCGAAACCCATCAAGACCGAAACAACTATTCTGGACTAGCCCGTGCCGCCGACTTAATCGGTCAATTGAGCGACCCCAATTACCTGCGAAAAATTAGTGCCCTATTCTACGAATTTGAAGAAGTCGGCACTAATAAGATTTTGGGCTACAAATCTCCGGGAGATTTGCGACAAAATTATGCCAAATTTTATTGGAATGGAGTATTTCCCTACATTCCCGCCGCTCTCAACTATTTAGACTTAACCCAAGGAGGAAAACAAATAGTTGCCAACCTCTACGCCAATGTGTTTCAGGTAGAACACGCTGAACCGCTAGCTTTCACAAAAGTGAACTCTCAAGATTTGCCCGAATTTAATAGTAACAGCAACTTTAATCGAGAAAAAGATGCTGAAATTCTTCAACTTGCAACGTCTGGAGAAAAAAAGAAGTTTAGCGAGTTTCCTAACTTGAATTTGTAATAATTAACCAGCCTTCTGCCGAAGCCAATTGACTGTTGATTATTAAAAAAATAGACATTCCGAATTTTATGCAAGGTGAAATTGAGCAGCGAATTAAACAGTTGAGAAAGCAGCTACAGGAAGCTAGCTATGCTTATTATGTTTTGGATGCGCCGATGCTGGCAGATGAGGTGTACGATCGCCTTTATCGTGATTTACAAACCCTAGAATCAGAGAATCCAGAATTAATAACTGCGGAAAGTCCGACTCAGCGGGTGGGAGAAAAGCCCGCCACTCAATTTTATAGCGTTAAGCATCATATTCCTCTCTACAGTTTGGAAAATGCTTTTGATATTGCAGAATTTGCTAAATGGCAAGAACGCTGGCTGCGAACTGCACCCCCCCTAACCCC
Organism: Tychonema bourrellyi FEM_GT703; assembly: GCF_002412335.2. GTDB lineage: Bacteria > Cyanobacteriota > Cyanobacteriia > Cyanobacteriales > Microcoleaceae > Microcoleus > Microcoleus bourrellyi. The sequence goes on along the minus strand of NZ_NXIB02000182.1, from coordinate 46 downwards.
CCCTTATCAAGGGGAGGGACAAGATGCAAATTCACCCCCCCTAACC
>NZ_NXIB02000181.1 GCF_002412335.2 Tychonema bourrellyi FEM_GT703 | reverse complement strand
GCAAGATACCCACCCCACAATAAGGCAAGATACCCACCCCACAATAAGGCAAGATGCCTGTTCCACAAGCAGATTCACTCTTTGTGGAACAGGCATCTTGCCTGTTTTTGAGAATGGTACAAGATGTCAGTTCGATCGCACAAAGTGCCGCAGCTTCTGCTACGCTATAGGTCCCAACTCCTTTGGCTACAATATCTGAAGGATTGGGAACTTCTACAGAATTTAGGGTATTAGCAGGAAAGGTTTTTAAAGCCCAGTTTCGCTGTTGACAAAGCTCGATGATTCCGGTTTCATTAGCTTTAGTGTCTATTGTGGCAATTCCGGCGATCGCACTTTCTGCCAAATCATAACTGTGACATACTTGTTGAATCGCCGTTTCGATTAATTCTCTCGATATTCCGCGTTGGCAACCTATCCCTATCCACAATACTCTAGAATTGGGCATGGGGCATGGGGCATGGGGCATAGGGCATAGGGCATAGGGCATAGGGCATGGGGCATTGTTAACTACTAATGACTAATGACTAATGACCCTTCGACTACGCTCAGGGGACCGCCAATGACCAATGACTAATGACTAATGACTAATTATTCATCTTTGATTAAAACGCCATTCAGAAAAATATCAGCTAATCCTTCCGCCATTTCCTGCATTTGTTGTGGAGAAGCATTAGGTTCCATAATCGTATTTTGACTAAAACCCGCAACGGCAAACATTCCCAAAAATACCTGAGCCACAATCTTCGGATTCATCTTCCGATAAACTCCTTTTTCCATCGCCGTTTCAAAAAAAGCTTCAGCCACCTCACTCATTTTTCCGATTACTTCCAACTGAATTCTGTCGCGCAAATCTGGGTGAAATTGCGCCTCCAAAAAACACACCCGCATCATGTCGCTATTCTCGCGAATATTCAGCATTCGCCGCCGCATCACCTGAGCCACAGCTTTGTAACTGCCCATTTCGCTTAATTCCGTCAGCAAATCTGTCAGCAATTCCACCCATCCCTCCGTCGCCACCTCAATCAAAATTGCTTTTTTATTATCAAAATGCCGAAACAGAGTACCCTCCGCTACCCCTGCTGCTGTCGCTAATTCGCGAGTTGTTGTCCCGTCGTATCCACTGCGGGCAAACAACTTTTGAGCTGCTTGTAAAATCCGCTTCTTGGTTTCGGTTTCGGATGGAGGAGATTGATTAAATATTCGCATGGTTTTACAATCGGTAATTGGCGACTTGGAATAGCGCGATCGGGACGGACGGTCTAAATAATGTTACATTTTAAGTTGTGCGTGACTTTAATCTTAAACTGAAAGTGGCGCAACAGATCGCTTATGCCCCAAAAATCTTTATGCTTAAATAGTTAACAGTTGACAATCCCAAATCCAAAATCCCAATCTCCAATCTCTAATATCCAATCTCCAATCTCCAATCTCCAATCCAAAATCCCAAATCTAAAATCTAAAATCGAATGATCTCGCAGTCTCAAAAAGCCCGTGAAGCGAAGCTATCCCCTAGGGAATCGCTCAAACGCCAAACTCGATTCCTAGCATCCCTGGTGGCCGCTGTTCTGCTGTGGTGGGGAATTTCACCCCAAATCGCCCTCGCCCGCGAGAACCCCGCTAACGGCTCAAAAATGGCCTCTGCTGTCCCTTCGCTCGATCGAGTAATCAACCAAGTCAGTGAATTCAAGCTCAACAACGGCATGACATTCATCGTACTCGAAAGGCCAAGAGCACCCGTAACATCGTTTTTGATTCACGCTGACGTGGGAGGAGCAGACGAACCCGACGGACAAACCGGAGTCGCCCACTACCTCGAACATTTAGCCTTCAAAGGCACGCCCAAAATCGGCACTACCGACTACAAAGCCGAAAAACCGCTGTTAGAAAAACAAGATCAACTCTTCGACCAAATTCAAGCAGCCAAAGCCAGTGGCAAAACTGAAGAAGTAGCCAAATTAAGAGCAGAATTTGACAAAACTGAATTAGAATCATTGAAATTTGTCAATCGTAATGAATTCGGAAAAATAGTTGAACAAGCAGGCGGAGTTGGGCTAAATGCTGCGACTTCTATCGACGCAACAATGTATTTTTATAGCCTTCCAGCTAATAAATTAGAACTGTGGATGTCGCTGGAATCAGAGCGATTTTTAGAACCAGTATTTCGGGAGTTTTACAAAGAAAAACAGGTAATTCTTGAAGAGCGCCGAATGCGAACCGAAAATTCCCCCATCGGACAAATGGTTGAAGTTTTTGCCGACAAAGCCTTTTCCGTTCATCCCTACCGCCGCCCGGTAATTGGCTACAGTAAAGACATTGAAAACCTCACCCGCAGTCAGGTGCAGAAGTTTTTTGATACTTACTACGTCCCCAGTAACCTGACTGTTGCGGTGGTAGGAGACGTGAAAGCCTCGGAGGTGAAGCGACTCGCTCAACTTTATTTCGGTCGCTACAAGGCGAAGCCAGCCGCTCCCAAATTGCAAATTGTGGAACCTCCCCAAACTCAAACAAGGGAGATAACGCTGAAATTGGCAACTCAACCTTGGTATTTGGAAGGATACCATCGGCCTGCGATGAACCATCCCGATAATGCGATTTATGAGATAATTGGTTCTTTGCTCAGCAGCGGCCGCACTTCTCGACTTTACAAATCTTTAGTAGTAGAAAAGCAATTAGCTTTGGCTGCTCAAGGTTTTAGTGGCTATCCGGGGGAAAAGTATCCGAATTTGATGTTATTTTACGCTCAAACTGCTCCGGGCCGCACGGTTGATGAGGTGGCGTTGGCTTTGAGTCAGGAAATAGAGCGATTGAAAACTGAGCCTGTTTCTGCACAGGAATTGGAGCAAGTTAAAACTCAGGCTAGGGCTGGTTTATTGCGATCGCTCGATTCTAACATGGGCATGGCATTTTCGCTGCTGGATTATCAAGTGAAAACAGGTTCTTGGCGCAATTTGTTCAAGCAATTAGATGCGATCGCAAAAGTTGCTCCTACGGATATTCAGCGTGTCTCTAAGGCAACTTTCAGACCAGAAAATAAGACAATTGGTAAGCTTTTGCCACTGTAAGGAAGTCAGTTGTCAGTTAACAGTTGGCAGTTGTAGGGGCGGTGCCCCCGTGCCCGCCCTCTTAGTTGACAGTTGGCAGTCAACAGTCAACTTTTATCAAGATATAAAACTTAGGAGAAAGAATGAAAAGGACTAAATTGAAACTGAAAAAAGTCAAGTTATTTCTGCTATCACTTTGCTTTTTTACTGTTTCATTTTCAACATTTAACTTGTTACCTTCCTTCGCGGCAGCACCGAAGCACTACGACGAATTAAAATTCCCCGAACTACCAGAATTGAAACTACCTAAATACACTCGTTTTGAACTCAAAAATGGGATGCGAGTCTATTTAATGGAAGACAAAGAACTGCCGTTAGTCGGGGGAACAGCGCTATTTCGGACGGGAGATCGCTTTGAGCCGATCGATAAAATTGGACTGGCAAATTTGACTGGAGAAGTAATGCGAACTGGCGGCACTAAAAAGCATTCTTCAGATGAACTAAATTTGTTACTAGAGCGCAAAGCTGCTTCGGTAGAAACGGGGATTGGCGCTACTTCTGGTAGCGCTAATTTTAGTGCTTTAGCTGAAGATGTTGAGCCTGTAATCGACTTGTTTGCGGAAGTAATTAGGGAGCCAATTTTTGCTCAGGAAAAGTTGGATTTGGCGAAGAAACAAGAGCAAGGTGGTATCGCCCGCCGGAATGACAATCCCGACAACATTACTAGCCGCGAGTTTCAAAAGCTGATTTATGGCGATCGCAGTCCTTACGCCCGCACGGTAGAATACAAAACTCTGGCGAATATTTCCCGCGATGATTTGGTGAGTTTTTACCAGAAATATTTCCATCCCAAGAATATGATTTTGGGGATTTCTGGTGACTTTGATACGGCAAAAATGCGATCGCTCATCGAGTCAAAATTCGGCAACTGGGAACCGACTCAGAGCGCAGAAATGCCAACCTTACCAACGGTATCAGTAGCCAAGCAAGGTGGCATATTTTTGGTAAATCAGCCACAATTGAGCCAAAGCTACGTGCAGATGGGACATTTGGGCGGAATGTTAAATAGTCCAGATTACGGTGCTTTGGATGTGATGAATGGGGTTTTGAACGGTTTTGGCGGGCGTTTGTTCAATAATGTGCGATCGCGCCAAGGTTTAGCTTATTCAGTGTATGCTGCTTGGAGTCCCAGGTTTGACTATCCAGGCGTGTTTGTCGCTGGAGGCCAAACGCGATCGGACGCAACAGTACCGTTTATCAAGGCAATTCGCACGGAGATCGATCGCATTCGCACCGAAGCAATTACGCCTGAAGAATTAGCTTTTGCTAAAGATTCAAAAATCAATTCATTCATCTTCAAATTTGAAGATCCCAGTCAAACTTTGGCGCGGTTAATGAACTATGAATACTACGGTTATCCGCAAGATTTCATTTTTAGCTACCGTCGCAGCATTGAAAAAGCCACAATTGCTGACGTACAGCGCGTCGCTAATACTTACTTGAAACCGGAGAATCTGGTGACATTAGTAGTGGGAAATACTGCGGCAATTCAACCACCTTTATCCAGTTTGGGAACTTCGGTGAAAGTACAATCTCTTGATATCACAATTCCTTCGGCAACTTAATCGATAATCAGTTTGACGCACCTGACTATTGTGTGGTGCGTCGCTGTGAGATTGTCGCTCTACTTTGTGAATTTTTGGTGGCGACGCACCCTACGATGAACTACTATTTCACATTAGCCGATCGGGATCAACACCCAACTCCCGCAACTTTGCCGCCAATACATCCGCCCGCAGCCGTTCCTGTTCTGCACGCAGCCGTTCCTGTTGTGCTTGTTCCGAACTCCACAGCAGCAAATTTCCAGCCTCATCCCACCAGCGCAGCCAGTTGATAGTTTGACCCAGGCGTTCCCCCGGCCAAATCCCCAGCCACAAATCTAACTCTGGAATCCGCACTCGTCCTTCAGCATCAGCGGTTTGGGTTTCATAACTCCCATTTTGTAGATACCGCACTTCCAGCTTGGGATCGTAGGGATCGTAGGTAACATAGGTGGGCACTTGCAAAATCTGCTCGTAGAAGTAGAGCTTGCCGTAGGGAGGAGTCGATCGCACCGAAAGTTCGCCATAATCTTCGGCCGACAAAAACTCCATCACCACCGATACCGGCGCACCCTCCAGATTGGGCGTGTAGCTGCGACGAATCGCGCCCTCTGCGACTCGATGCACTTGCGGCACGTAAAACCAATCCGGTGCTTTGACTACAGTCTGCTTATTTACTGTCGCTACCAGTCCAAAATTGGAACCAATTAGGGCAGGTCCAATCCGTCCAGCGGCCCCCAAAGCATCGGTGAGGGCGGCAGCAAGGGGTGGTTGTTGAATATTTTCCACGGGATCATCCGGTAATACAAAGTCGGCTGGTAGGGCTTCCCAGGTGACAATTGGTGCTTTGGAACTCGACGAGATTTGAAGAACCATTAGCCTATACCATGTTATTTTTAGTATCTTAAGAATCAACATTCCTGTAGGGGCGGGTTCACCAACAATCATTGCCTAAAACCGATAATATTGTAAACCCGCCCGCGCCCGACGACAAATAAAGATCCTAAAAATCAATACTCAAAGGCGCTCTCGGAAACGGAATTACATCCCGAATATTTCCCATTCCCGTCATAAACTGCACCAGCCGCTCAAACCCCAAACCAAAGCCAGCATGAGGCACAGTACCATAGCGGCGCAAATCCAAATACCACCACAATTCCTCCTGATTCATCCCCTGAGCTTCCATGCGTTTCTGCAACACATCCAGCCGTTCTTCCCGCTGCGAACCGCCAATGATTTCGCCCAGCTTAGGAGCCAAAATATCCATTGCTCGCACGGTTTTTTCATCGTCGTTTAACCGCATATAAAATGCTTTGATTCCGACTGGATAATCGCTAACAATTGTCGGCTTTTGAAACAATTCTTCCGCCAAATAGCGCTCGTGTTCCGACTGCAAATCTAAACCCCAATTTACCGGAAACTCAAATTTTTTGTCTGCTTTTTCCAAAAGTGCGATCGCCTCCGTATAGGTAATCCGCTCAAACTGATTATTAATGATATTTTCCGCAGTCGCCAAAACCGTCTGATCAATGCGCTCATTGAAAAATTCCATATCTTCCGGGCAGTGATCCAACACGTATTTAAAGATATACTTTAAAAACGCTTCAGCCAAATCCATATCTCCCTGCAAATCGCAGAAAGCCATCTCCGGTTCAATCATCCAAAACTCAGCCAAATGCCGCGAAGTATTAGAATTTTCCGCTCTAAAAGTCGGGCCAAAAGTGTAAACATTGCCGAAAGCCATCGCCATAATTTCCGCTTCCAACTGGCCACTTACTGTTAAATAAGCACGTTTTCCAAAAAAGTCTTTAGCATAATCAACTTCTTGCGAATCATTGCGCGGGATATTTTTCAAATCAAAGTTAGTAACAGCGAACATTTCCCCCGCACCTTCGCAGTCGCTAGCAGCAATAATCGGAGTATGCACCCACAAAAAACCACGTTCTTGAAAAAATTGGTGTATGGCTGCGGAACAAGCATTGCGAACCCGAAACACAGCACCATGCGTGTTTGTACGCGGCCGCAAATGCGCGATTGTTCGCAAAAACTCCAAGGAATGTCGCTTTTTTTGGAGCGGATAAGTTTGCGGATCAGCATCTCCGTAAACTTGAACTGCGGATGCTTTTAACTCAATTCGTTGTCCTTTCGCTGGAGATGCTACCAACACTCCCGAAACTTCTAAAGATGCGCCTGTATTTAGTTGTTTGAGTACATTTTCAAAGTCTGGCAAATCGGCATTGATAACTACTTGTAAATTAGCCATCGCTGAACCATCGTTGACTTCTACAAAGGCAAATTCTTTCAATTCGCGCTTAGTGCGAACCCAGCCTTGAACAGTTACGGTTTCTTCAGGTTCACCACCCCGTAGAATTGCAGCAATTCGTTGATTTGTCATATTTTCTAATCCTTTTTATCAAACTAATAGGGGGCGGGTTTACGAGATCATGAGTTTCAGGCGATTATGGTTGGTAAAACCCGCCCCTTGTATCTTAAAAGAGTGAATCAGTCGATCGCCACGTCATAGATTTAATCATACCGACAATCAGGCGATCGAGCCGACAATCAGGCGATCGTACCGATCATCAGGCGATCGTACCGATCATCAGGCGATCGTACCGACAA
>NZ_NXIB02000180.1 GCF_002412335.2 Tychonema bourrellyi FEM_GT703 | reverse complement strand
GGAGAGAAGGAGAGGGGGAGAAGGGGAATCGGATGGATGACTGAAAAGCTTAAAAATTCATCTCCCCCTCTCCTCATCTCCCCATCAACCGAGAATGAAACAGCCCTGGGGATTTAGGGGGATCTAGACTTAGGTAAAAGCAAGAGATACCAAGGGTTTTAGGCTTAAGTTGACACCTATGGGCACGGCGCCGTGTTCGGCATGGTGGGTAATGCTCCCCATGCCCCATGCCCCATGCCCAAAATCAATAACCCAGCGGTGTTTCAATAGCACCTTGACTCGATCGCGCTGGTTCTGGACTTGGTATAATTGTAGGTTGGGGCGATCGACCAACAGGAACTGGCTCCAAGAAAATCATCTCCCCAGGCTTCTGAGAGGCCAAACCCGTTTCTGGATTTTCCGCCTCTTTCGCCAGTTGGTGTTTCAAAACTTCGCTAGCAGCACTCAACTGCTGTTCTCGGAGGCGCAGAGTTTCCAGCTTTTGATACTCCTGACTCCATCGCTGCTCGTTGTACACCGTCAAGCCGTAGAGACTCAAAGCACCGCCCAAAATCAGCATAACTGCCACAGAAGAAGCCCGCTGCACTTGCACGAGCGATCGCAGCCACGCTGGTTGGAAGCGGGAATTCGGCAGCACTTTCAGCACAGATGCTTCCCGGCGAGGTAGTGCCTGAGCTGGTTCAGTTGCGGAGTAGTTTGGCAGTACAGGCCCTGTTTTGGCTCGCTTTCGTTGAGCAATTGAAGTAACTTTGCTGTTGGTAGACCCTACAGTGGGTTTGCGGGCAGCTCTGGGGCCGCGAGAATCCGTGGATCTGATAGTAGCAGTCATAACACTCACCAATACTTGACTTAGGTTATAATTTTTTTTGGGGCGATCGGATAGCCAGTTGTGGTAATTTCACCTAGATCGGTTATCCTTGCCAAGGATAGCTCACAAACCACTAAACCATCCCCATCACTGCTATATTTTCCTGCTTATTGTGCCAGAAAGATATAATCCTTGCTGATGGGGATGCTGGGGAGTAGAACTAATCATCAGAAAAGTGGGTGGAAACCCCGTCCTTTTAGGACGGCTTTATATTAGACTGTAGTTTGGTCAATGACCCACCCGCGACGATGGATTCAGACAGCCTAACGAGCGAAGTCCAGTACAACTGGCGGCGCAGACAAATCGGTAGACCGGGAAAAGATGAGAGGGCAATGGTAAACATCCCTGGAATCAAAACAACAGATAAGAATTCCTTTGAGGTATTCGACGCATAAAAACCGCTGGGCTAGCGGGGTTAGTCTGTGGAGCGAACATAAGACCATAAAACTCCTTGTGGGTGGAGGCAGTTGCTATGAAGCAGAAACTCAAATCGTGAGGTTTGGGAATCACCGTGGCTTTAGCCCGGTGAGGATGTCAAGTAGCCGATCGGCAGTCGGACATGGCATAATCCTCACAATCAAGCCCTGTAGAGGTCAATCATCAGCATACCTCGAAGGGAAGTTCAACATATCCTCAATGGGTCTGTTGTCAGCCCACAAAATAATCTCTGATTTGATGTGGGAAAATGTGACTAAATGCAGTATTGTAATCAACGAGCGAATCGTCGATCTATTCGTGCCACCAATTAGTTCTCAAGTAAACTATTCCCTTCCTTGCGATGGGTTTTTAACCTCGGAGATTTTTTATGAACAAGGAATTGATTCGTCTGACTTTGGTACTGGGCTTAGTAGCCACTCTTGGCGCTTGCGCTGGTGAAACTGCCCCTACTGCTACCCCTTCAACAGGTAGTGAAACAAGTTCTCCTGCTACTACTTCTACTCCAGAACCGAAAGAATCCGTGAAGAGCACTCCTGGGTCTGACAAGACTCCTGGGGCTGAAAAGTCTTCAACACCGAAGGAGTCTGCTTCTCCTTCAGCATCTCCTTCTGCTTCTCCTAAAAAGCCGTAACCAGGGGAATAGCGAAGTACAGCCCCAACGGGCCTAGTCTGCTGCTAAAAAATCGTTCGCTTCTCACATTTTTTAACGACACGGATCTGGGCCTTAAGTTGGGTGTTGGTTGTTTTATCAAGTTTTGAAAAGATTGCATATCATATAAAAAGTAAAAAGTCAATCATATTTCGAGACAAATATAATTTCTTTAATTTGTTTTAATATTTCTATACTTAGATATTAGCCCTGGTTTATTAAGACCCCAGCTCAACGGCAGGCAAAAACAGTTAACCTGCTGTCTGGGTCGATCGCGCGCGCAACAGCCGTGCCTGGTCAACAGATGTTAATTCAGTGGTAGGATTAGCAATAAAAAATGTAAAAAAATGTAAAATGCCACGTTGCTCTAGATTTTTGTTTTGAAAATGATTAAGTTAAGTGATTGAGGTAAGTAGTTTTATGTCTGCGACCGTCCCATTTGAACAGATTGACCGGATTGTGGGGAATCAGCACCACGATCCATTTGAAGTGCTTGGCCCCCACGCGATCGAACAAAACGGCAAAAAAATCTGGGCCGTGCGAGTTTATCTGCCCAATGCGGATGCAGTATCGGTGGTTTTGCCAGCATCAAGGGCGGAACACCCGATGCAGTCAGTACACCACCCTCATTTTTTTGAATGTGCGATCGAAACTCCCGAACTAGCTAACTACCAACTGCGAGTAAAAGAAGGAGAACACGAACGTTTCATCTACGACCCCTACGCCTTTAGATCGCCCAAACTCACAGAATTCGACCAACACCTATTCTCAGAAGGCAATCACCACCGGATCTACGAAAAACTCGGAGCACACATCACCCAAGTAGACGGCATCACAGGAGTGTACTTTGCCGTTTGGGCTCCCAACGCCCGCAACGTCTCAGTTTTAGGTGATTTCAACTATTGGGACGGCCGCAAACATCAAATGCGGAAATCCCAAAACGGCATCTGGGAATTATTTATTCCGGGACTCGATGATGGAACCCACTACAAATATGAAGTGAAAAACCAAAACGGACATCCCTATGAAAAGTCCGATCCCTACGGTTTCCAGCAAGAAGTACGACCAAAAACAGCATCAATAGTCACCGACTTAAACACCTACACTTGGAATGACAGCGCTTGGATCGAAAAACGACGGCACACAGACCCACTGACACAGCCGATTTCGGTTTACGAATGCCACATCGGTTCTTGGCTGCACGCCGCCACTGACGAACCCGCCCTCCTACCAAATGGTGACATAGAACCCTCCGTACAAGTTTCAGAACTGAAACCGGGGGCGCGGTTTTTGACTTATCGGGAATTAGCCGATCGACTAATTCCTTACGTCAAAGATTTGGGATACACTCACATCGAAGTTCTGCCAGTAGCAGAACATCCCTTCGACGGTTCTTGGGGCTATCAAGTGACAGGCTACTTCGCCCCAACTTCCCGCTACGGCAAACCTGAAGATTTCATGTATTTTGTTGACCAGTGCCACGCCGCAGGCATTGGTGTACTGGTGGACTGGGTGCCAGGACATTTTCCCAAAGATGGCCACGGTTTGCCATTTTTTGACGGGACTCACTTGTACGAACACGCCGACCCGCGCAAAGGTGAACACAAAGGGTGGGGAACCCTGGTCTTTAACTACGGCCGCAACGAAGTGCGGAATTTCTTAGTAGCAAATGCTCTGTTCTGGTTTGACAAATACCACATCGACGGGATTCGGGTGGATGCGGTGGCTTCGATGCTGTATTTAGATTACTGCCGCGAACCCGGAGAATGGCTGACGAACCAATACGGGGGGCGCGAAAATATCGAGGCGGCAGATTTTCTACGCCAGGTGAATCATGCAATTTTCAGCTATTTCCCTGGCGCACTGTCTATCGCCGAAGAATCTACGTCTTGGCCGATGGTGTCTTGGCCGACCTATGTAGGTGGTTTGGGCTTCAACCTGAAGTGGAACATGGGGTGGATGCACGATATGCTCGACTACTACCACATGGACCCGTGGTTCCGCCAGTTCCACCAGAACAACATAACTTTCAGTATGTGGTACAACCATAGCGAGAATTTTATGCTAGCTCTGTCCCACGATGAGGTGGTTCACGGTAAGGCTCACATCATTGGGAAAATGCCGGGAGATGAATGGCAAAAGTTTGCAAATGTGCGGTGTTTGTTTACTTTTATGTTCACTCACCCCGGCAAGAAAACCATGTTTATGGGGATGGAGTTCGGCCAGTGGAAAGAGTGGAATGTTTGGGGGGATTTGCAGTGGGATTTGCTGCAATTTGAGCCTCACCAAAAGTTGAAGTTGTTTTTTAAGGATCTGAACAATTTGTACCGCAGCGAATCGGCACTTTATAGTCAAGATTTTGCTGAGGAAGGGTTTGATTGGATTGATTGTAGCGACAATCGCCACAGCGTTGTAGCTTTTGTGCGTCGATCGAAGGATGGTAAGGAGTTTGTGGTGACAGTTTGCAATTTTACACCGCAGCCGCACTCTCATTATCGCGTCGGAGTACCGGAACCGGGTTTCTATACGGAGTTGTTTAACAGCGACGCGCGGGAGTACGGTGGTAGCAATATGGGCAATTTGGGGGGTAAGTGGACTGATGAGTGGTGGTTCCACAACAGTGCTTATTCGATCGATTTGTGTTTGCCGCCTTTGGGTGTATTGATCTTAAAGATCGATCGGGCAAAAACATCAGCAAAATCTCAAGAGTTTTAAGTTTGGTTGACAGTTGACAGTTGACGGTTGACAGTTGACGGTTGACAGTTGACAGTTGACGGTTGACAGTTGACAGTTGACAGTTGACGGTTGACAGTTGACAGTTGACGGTTGACAGTTGACTGTTATAGCACTCGCCAATGCCATAGGGTCACTGAGCGTAGTCGAAGTGTCCCCCTTGGAGTCTTAGACCCTTCGACTACGCTCAGGGAACAATTGATGCGGTTAACTAATAACTAATAACTATAGCCTTTCTCAGTTAGGTGAGGTACAGGGTAATGGGGCATCGGGCATGGGGCATCGGGCATCGGGCATCGGGCATTACCAATTACTAATTACCTATTACCAATTCTCGATCGTACCTCATCTTTCTGAGAAAGGCTATAATAACTAATAACTAATAACTAATAACTAAATATTCGATGAAACTTTAGGCGAATCAACTGTTACTACTTCCGAAATAGACTCTGCTTACACAGGGTCTAAATTGGGAAGTGGCATATGCTTCATTTCCCAAACTTTGAGCAAAATTAGATATTCATAAAAAGCTTGCAGCGTACACCAAGCCAATCCCGCTTGACCGTCCAAAAATCCGCCTAGTAAAATATACATATAGAAAAAGCGGACAACTGGTCGTAAAGGCAAGCGCAAAGAAAAATCTTTCAAAGCGCGACGCCTTTCCACTTCCGACGCTCCAAACAATAAATCCCACCAATTTACTTGACCTGCTGTTAATTGACGGAGGGTTTCAGCCGCTTCGTCAGTCGAGTAGCGGTTGTGCTTTTCAATCCAGCGAGAAAGACCTTTGCTGCAAGTATAGTGAGGGTAGGTTTCCTTCAGAAAATGAGTTGGCCCCTTGCAAACTTCGCGTTCGGTGTGACCGTAGTCGCTAAACCACACTTGGTCTTTGCGAAACAGGCGCATTTGATAGCGGGGATATTGAGTGCTGCGGCGAATCCAGCGATTCATAAATATTACTTTTTCAGCGACGTAATAGCCGATGTATTCTTGACTTTCGATCGCCTTTAAGCATTCAGCAAACAGTGCAGGGGTCATTCGCTCGTCAGATTCGAGGATGTAAACCCATTCGTATTTGCATGGGACTTCTTGCAACATCCAAGTCCGCTGGAGCCCGTGAGTTTCAAAAGGGTGCTGCACTATTTGCACCGGATACCTCTGGACAATCTCAAGGGTGCGATCGCTGCTGAAAGAATCAACCACAATGATATCGTCACAAAGCAGTGCCGATTCAATGCAAGCGGCGATATCAATCTCTTCGTTGTAAGTCAGAATATAAATTGAGAACATTCCCAGTTGTCAGTAAGGGCAAACTATAGCAGAAGGAAGAAGGAAGAAGGAAGAAGGGAAATGCAAGAAAACCAATGGTTTCAGCAATTAAAAACCTCCTAACTGCCTATTTAGGTTGCTATATTAAGGAGATCGAGTATTTCTCAGAGATGTCTCGATCGGCGCGATCCCCGCTTTTGGCAGGTCAATCGATTTTAGATTTTAGATTTTAGATTGACCCCACGGATAAATGCTCTTTCTTGAGGATTTTCGATTTGAGATTTTGGATTGATTCCAGGGATAAATCCGGGGAATTGTACCACCTTTGAAATTGTTGGTCAACTTTGGCGGCGACCAAACCGGGGAATCCCCATGCTTCTCAATCCAGTCCAACCAACAGTAATGTAACCGATCGCCAATAATAAACTGCTGATGCCTGTCTGCAAACTAGAATTGCGCGATCGAGTTCTCAACTCTTTCTCTTTTTGTTGTCTCCGGGTGCTAATCTCGTTCCGGGCTTGGCTTGGGAGTTCTTGGGCTTGCTGTTCCAGAAATTTATCTAGGGCTTTCGGGTCATTTTTTGACTCCTGAAGCACGGCTTTCAATTCCTTGGGAACCTCTGGGCTCTTAAGTGCTTCTGCCATTTTTCCCTCGTCTTGGAGCAGCGCTGCTATCTGACTGCGGCGCTGGCTTTTAAGCTGTTCTATCTGAGCTTTGAACTGAGGACTTTTAATTTGTGCCTCCAGTTGACCCTCAGCTTGTCCTGCTTCCCTCTCGACTTGAACAAGGGCATCCTTGAGTTCCAAACGAGTATTGTTGAGGTGAACGGGCACCAGAGATAGATAAACTAGCCCTAAGAAGCTGGAGAGTAAAAGCGCCCAGAATCTTAAATCAAGCCAAACATTGCGCCGTTCGATAGAGACTCCTGTACTACTGTCAACCCAAAAGCCTGTCATCAGTAGGGCTATACCCATTAAAGGAATAATGCCCCGGTCAACTACCTGAGTGGCGGCGGCCAACTGCCAGCCTCGATTGAGAATGTCGGAGGTTTCTCCCGGTAGTGACAGCACAATGCAGTCAAGCAAAGCAGAGAGAATCAAGATAATCCCGACTACTTTTAGAGTTCGAGCGGCTACAGAAGAAAATTGACGGCTATTAGTGGCTTTCATACATTCCTGTTGGATAATTCTACACCGTTAGATTCAAGGTGGTAGTTGAGTGGATTTTGTTGAACGAGTTAAGTTATTTTCCACCAAAACAGCTCGTTCCGATACCCGCTTCGACTTTTCCCTCTGTTTCATTCTCGGTTGATGGGGAGATGGGGAG